>CAYHND010000018.1:13124-14887 GCA_964357915.1 uncultured Bdellovibrionales bacterium | reverse complement strand
GCCAAGATGAAGCAGGTGAGAGAGCGAGTCGGACTCCTTTAAGAAAAAAAGTAAGGTCGCTCAGCGGAGCGACCTTTTATAGTAGAGGCGAGCCTCTTCGGTTGCTTCACAGCTGTGACGCTTACGTGGAAGGCAGTTTTGACTGTGATAGCACCGAGGCTTTCTTTCGAGATAGAGCGCCCTGGTTTCGGTAATGTCGCATAGAACATCACCATGTTCACCGGGTACTTTAAGCATAAGTACACAGATGATGACACCTTTTGCTTGTAGATCCAAGATTTCTTGGTACCAAGCGAGCAAGGCACGGTGTCCGACGAGATTCGTTTGAGGAGTAGGAATAGTGGTTTTCATGAGATCCCCCTGTGTGGTAAAGAGCTAATTGAGCCAGAAAAAAACCGCCCAAGGGGGCGGCTTATCGCGCTTCGCTGTTTCCAGTGATGAAGTGTTTTTTGTGGCTCATTGGTACCTAGTATACTCTTTTCTTAAAAATCTGCAAATTAGCTGCGGATAATAGCCAAAAGTTCAGCTGTTTTCTCAGCAAGAAGTTCGGGGGTTTCAGCCTCGAGGTTGAGACGAAGCAAAGGCTCAGTATTAGAGGCCCGAACATTGAACCACCAGGTAGGGTAGCTTACTTTGAGGCCATCGAGCTCATGCTGTGCGCCATCAGCATACTTTTCTTTCAGTTCTTGTAATACACGGTCTTTTTCTGCCACTTCGCTGTTGATTTCTCCTGAATGGTAGTAGCGTTTGATTTCAGCCACAAGCTCGCTCATAGGTTTCCCGGTCTCAGCCATCAGATTGAGGAGGAGGAGAGCAGGGAGGGTGCCGGCTTCGGCAGAAGAGTTTTCTTCGAAGTAGTAGTGACCTGATAGCTCACCAGCAAATATAGCACCAGTGCCACGCATTTGGCGCTTGATATTGGCATGACCCACTTTACACTCCATAGCCACACCACCATTTTCTTCGATAACTTCTTTGACGGCTCGTGATGAACGGAGATCATAGAGAATAGTGGCTCCAGGATGTTTCTCAAGGATAGTGCGAGCCAGGAGACCGGTGATGAGATCCATCGGGATGACCTCTCCTAATTCATCGACAAAGCCAATGCGATCAGCGTCACCGTCATAGGCAATACCAAGATGAGCTCCAGTGGCAACAACTTCTGCTTGAAGTTCTACGAGGGTCTCTACATTGAGGGGATTAGCCTCATGACAGTCAAAGGCTTTCTCGATGTCGTTATAGAGATAGGTGAGAGAGAGTTGTTCGGGGAACTGCTCGTAGATAGGGAGTTCGTAGACACCCATAGCATTGGCGGTATCAATGACTAGTGAGAAGTGACTGTTATCAAAATCAGCAAATGAGGCAAAGTAGCCATAGTAAGCTGGTTTGATGTCTTCTGTCTTGAGGCTACCTTTGGATTCTATAGGAGGAAAGTCTTCTGCGAGAGCAATATCACGAATATCAGAGAGGCCTGTGTGTTCGCCGACAGGGAGAGCTCCGCGAAGAGCAATTTTCATGCCGTTGTACTGTGGGGGATTGTGAGAAGCGGTGATGGAAATAGCTACATCGATGTCGAGGCGACCAGCAGCAAAGTAGACCATAGGGGTGGTGATGATACCGAGATCGATGACATCAGCTCCACCATCCATGAGGCCACGGGTAAAGTTTTCGAATAAGCTTGGGCTTGATGCGCGCACATCGCGACCCACGCCGACGACGCTTGGACTAAGGTGCAAAACGACTGCGCGACCAATAGCATAGGC
>CAYHND010000018.1:0-13024 GCA_964357915.1 uncultured Bdellovibrionales bacterium | reverse complement strand
ACTATTCTTAATTCTCTTGCTATGGCTCTCCAAGTAGGTATTGTCGGTCTCCCGAATGTCGGAAAATCTACCCTTTTTAAGGCACTGACCCGCAAACCAGTGGATATTAATAATTACCCATTCTGTACTATTGAGCCTAACGTCGGTATTGTGGAGGTCAAGGACGTCCGTTTGCAGACCCTAGCCAAACTTTCAGGGAGTAAAAAGATTCTGCCAGCGGTGGTGGAGTTTGTCGATATCGCCGGACTGGTCAAAGGAGCGAGTGAGGGAGAGGGATTAGGCAACAAGTTTCTCCAGAATATCCGCGAAGTGGACGCTATCGTCCATGTGGTTCGTGTTTTTGAGAATGATGATATTATCCATGTCCACAACCGGGTAGCGCCTGTCGATGATATTGCCGTTATTCACACAGAGCTTATTCTGGCGGATATGGAGACAGTTACCAAGCGCAAAGTCAAAACCATCAAAGAAGCACGTTCTGGTAACAAAGAAGCCGTGATGGAGCTCGAGCTTCTAGAGAAAGTTGATGCCGTGCTGGCACAAGATCAGCTCGCTAATGTCTTGTTTGAGACACTGCCCGCCGAACAACACAAAGCGCTCAAGAATTTACAGCTACTGACTACCAAACCAGTCCTCTTTGTCTATAATGTTTCAGATATCGAAGAATCTCTCAGCGAGGAGCTTGAGGCAAGGCCACATGTGAAGCTTGATATCAAGATAGAGGAGGAGCTTATCGAGATGAGTGATGAGGAGGCTCTTGAGCTTGGGATGGTGTCACGTATCCCAGTGCTGGTAAGTGAGGCCTATCAACTACTTGGTCTCATGACCTACTTCACTACTGGCCCTGAAGAAACACGCGCCTGGACTATCAAAGTAGGTTCGACAGCGCCTCAGGCTGGGGCAGCTATTCATGGTGATTTCGAAGAAAAGTTTATCCGAGCAGAAGTAATTCATTGCGAGAAGCTTCTTGAGGCTGGTTCTTGGACCAAAGCGAGAGATTTAGGAACACTCCGCCTCGAAGGCAAGACCTATATTGTCGCGGACGGCGATGTCATTATTTTCAAGATTTAGAGAAAAACCCAGATAAGAAGACAACACTCCCTATTAGGGAGTTTTTTTCTTGTCCTTTAGTGGTATAATAAAAGTACAAACACAAAAAAGTACACTATGCGTATTGAAATGGAACAACTTAAGATGTTCCTCATTGATTCGAGTATCCTGCCCAAGGATCAGGTGGATCAGGTCTCGGCAGAAGCCAAAGAAGCGGGCAAAGATCTCGGGGCTATGCTCCTAGAGAAAAAACTCGTCAAAGAAGCCGAGCTACAGCGTATGTATGCCTATATTCTCGGTATTCCTTTTGTGGATCTCTCGAAAGAAGCGGTACCGATAGAAATACTTCAGATAGTACCTGAGCTCATTGCCAAGAAATACAACATTGTCGCCTTTCAGAAATCGGGTAGGGATCTCAAGGTGGCTATGCTCAATCCGGAAGATTTGCAGACCATTGATTTTATCAAGAAGAAGACTGGTCTCCGTATTATCCCTTGTCTGACTACTAAAGAGAGTGTCCAGAGTGCCCTTAAGCAGTATGAGAGGAGTCTTAAGGCTGAATTTGGTGATATTTTGACTGATGAGGTGCAACAAGAAGGGGAGCCAGAAGAAAACCTCGAAGCGGTTGCGGCGGGACTACCTATCATTCGTATTGTAGATACTCTCCTCAAGCACGCTATTTTGGAATCAGCCAGTGATATCCATATCGAACCAGAAGAAAAAGAAGTGCATGTGCGTTATCGTATCGACGGAGTGCTTCATGAAGCCATGACTCTGCCCCACGATGTGGCTCAGGGGATTGTAGCTCGTATCAAAGTCCTCTCGAATCTCAAGCTCGATGAACACCGCCTCCCTCAAGATGGTCGTTTCAAGATTGAGAAGGATGACTATAGGATTGCTTTCCGTGTCAGTATCCTGCCGGTTTTTGATGGTGAGAAGATAGTTATGCGTTTGCTTGACGAGTCTTCTAAGGGCCTCACACTAGAGAAAATGGGACTCCATCCTAAAGCTCTTGAGATAGTTCAGCGTGAAATCAACAAGCCAAACGGGATGATTTTGGTCACGGGACCGACGGGAAGTGGTAAAACCACCACCCTCTACACCATGATGGACATCCTGAACACTCCAGAGGTCAATGTCAGTACGGTAGAAGACCCAGTAGAATACCGTATGCCACGAGTCAATCAGACCCAAGTCCAACCAAAAATTGGCATGACTTTTGCAGCAGCTCTCCGTTCTCTCCTTCGTCAGGATCCAGATATTATTATGGTGGGAGAAATCCGTGACCAGGAAACGCTGGAGATCGCTATGCACGCCGCTATGACGGGTCACTTGGTGCTCTCGACTCTTCACACCAACTCTGCAGCAGCTACGTTGCCTCGTATGCTTGATATGGGGGCTGAGCCATTCTTGATTGCTTCGACTGTGAACGTCATTATTGCCCAGCGTCTCGTGCGTAGACTGTGCGTGGAGTGTCGCAAGGAATACAAGCTCGAAAAGAAAGAAATAGAGACGCTTGGTAAACTCTTCAACATTGACGAAGTTCTTACGTTTCTTCAAAATGACAGTGAAACCAAGAAGTATCTCAAGGATGTCAAAACTTGGGATGACGTTACTTTTTACAAAGCCGTTGGCTGTGACCAGTGTGGGGGAGAGGGCTATCGAGGACGACAGGGTATTTATGAAGTGCTCGAGATGGATGCTGATGTACGCAAGCTCGTGACGCAGGCTGGAACTACTGAGATGATTGATGAACAGGCCAGGAAGAATGGTATGGCTACAATGGTAACTGATGGTTTTATGAAAATTGTTCAGGGAGTGACTGCTCTCGAAGAAGTGATGCGTGTTACCAAAGAGTAATGGTATACTAAACAAAGAAAAAGTAGTTAAAATAAAAACTCTATGAAAAAAATGCTTGTTTTTCTCGGTATCTTGGGTATTTTGATGCCGCAAGGATTGTTTGCTCAGATGGAAAATCCTGAGGATAAGGTGACTATTATTGATAGTCCTGCCCCTGTTACTCTCACAGCAGACGAACAAGCGAGTCTTTCATCAGTCGGTATGGGAGCGGTGATGTGCTCTCAAAGTCAGCCATTCGGTTCTGTCAAAACAACCTTTAAGTCCTCTCTTGAGGGGACTGTTCCAGGAGCGAATATTTCTTTTGATGGTACCTTGCGCAATGAAAATGAGACTCCTCTGGTTGGGGGCAAGCTTATATTGAGAATACTGAAGAAAAATGGAGCTAACGTTAGCTCAGGCGCGGGCTATGACATTATCGACCAGTTCAACTACGCCGATACTCTTAATTTTAAGACTTGGGAAGAAAAGAAAGTATCAGTCAGTTGGCATGTTCCAGAAGATGTAGCAGGAGGAGAATATTTCTTGGTACCCTTTGTGGTCGTCAATGAGCACATCGTCTCAGGGTTGTATTTTACAGATATACCACCCGCTGATGCTCCAAAGTTTACGGTAACAAGCAATGAAGCTGGAGGAGTGTTTTTGGATAAAGGTAAAACCACTCTCAATGGACAAAATTATGCTTTTACGGGTCTCGCTAAGCCTTTTCCACGAAATGAGAGAGTAATAGCGAGCATCACTCTTACCAATCCCAAGGATCAGCCTCAAGTCGTGCGAGTGAGCTGGAACGATTATCTGAGAAATAATTTCAACGATAAGAATTTACAAAATCAAAAAATCGAGCTGATTGAATTAGGAGCGTATGCCAGTAAGGAAATTTCTTATGAAAGTGTACCGAAAGACGCCGCCCTTTCGTATCTTTCTGTTACAGCGGAAGGTCAGTATCAAAAAAGCACCCAGAACATCCGCTTTGTACGCGAAGGTGTTTCTGACGCGGTCATTGAGACTGCTACGCTAGAGCACTTCACTCTCGAGACTGGTGAGCCGAACAGTCTTTCAGCCTGTGTCTTGGCTACTGCTTTAGAGAATGATAATAAGACACAGTTGGTGTTGACTCTCCATGATCAACGGGGGAATGTCATCCACACCTACAGCCCTACTCAAGGGATGGTCAGTGGAGTGAATGAGTTTAGGGATGAGTTTACACCTACCAAAAACTACGGTGAAGTGACCCTGACAGCCACGCTTACTCGGGATAATGGTCAGGTATCAGAAATGTCTACACCATATTCTTGTGTCACTTTGTCAGGAGGTGTGTGTTATGAGAGTGATCAGCCGGGAATAGCGTGGGGATGGAAAAAACTGGCTTTGATTTTTATTATTTTATTGCCACTCATAGTGTTGGTAGTGCTTATAGTCAAAAAACAGCATTCCAAGAATCGCTTCAAACTTTTCCTTGCTTTATTCATAGTGGGAGCCGCTCTAGCGTTGCCTTTTCACAAAGCAGACGCAGCCATGATCGAAGTAAGCTGGGTGAATAGTGGTCCCAGGTCACAGCAATCCAGTATTGCACAAAACTCAAACTGTGCTCCAGGCTGGGTATTCACGAATGTATTGGATGATAATATCAATAGTAAGCATCTTTTAGGAGAATCAGATACCGCTTCAGGCCTTTCTCAGATGTGTATTCGTGCCGATGATTCAGCCATTACACTGAGTTCCCAGTGGACGACCACGGGTTGTTCAGGGGGTAATACTTGGACGGGAGTGTGGGACGATGCGGGGCTGGCTAACTGGTGGAACGACGATTCTTCACATATCCATAACATAAACGAAGAAAACTTCCGGCCAAACGATAGTCGTGCCTACAGTTGGTGTCTAGGAGCCAGTGGCGGTGGAGCCACCTCTGTGCAAACTCGTTGGGTAGAGTGGGCATCAAGCACTTATTATCCACCATGTGCGGTGGATGAGACGATTCTACTCGGCACTCACCGTAAAAGTGAGTGGTTCCGATTCTTGAATATGAACTATGAAGATACTGATGGCGCTAATCAGCGATCCCTGTGTGCCAAAATTGTAGTTGTCAATACACCACCCAATATACCGACTCTGACAGGGCCGACATCAGGGAGCGCCAATGTAGCATACCCATTTACTACCCGAGCTACCGATCCTGAGAGCAATGCTGTGCGCTATGGTATAGATTGGGACAACAATAATTCAGTAGACGAGTGGACAAGTTCTGTTGCTTCAGGTAGCGCTGTTGTCACCAATCACCTCTGGATAGCAACAGGAGTGTATACTTTTAAAGCGTTAGCAGAAGATTCCAACGGAGCGCGTTCAGGCTGGAGTATACCTCTTACCATGAATATCAATCCTGCTGTAGACGGTATTTGTGGAGCCGCTCAGGGTCTTCCAGTCACCAACCCTCCAACTTCTGGCCTATGTACATTAGGGACTCCTTCAGCAGTCATACCGGGCGCTGCTCCAGGTCCTTACTCTTGGACATGCTCAGGAAGTGGCGGCGGAGTGACCGATACTTGTTTTGCTCCCTATATCCTACCAGCGCCAACTTTCAATTTTCAAATCACCGATCCATTAGGAACAACAGTTACAGCACCTGGTAATCTCACCGTCAATCGTAACGACAACCTCAATATCGTGTGGAATGGAGTGACGAACGCCACGGGTTGTACTGGCCTTGGAGCTGGTTGGGATATTCCGGCAGCTAAGAACATCTTAGGGGGTAATGACAATGTGCAAGCTACAGCGAATGATTCATATGTCCTTACCTGTACTGGTCCTGGGGGAACAACAAGTAAAACTATAGCCATTACTATTCAGCCAACGCTTAAGATCTGTGAAAATACCTGCAACTCATCTGTCGAGCCGCCTAGCAGCTTCACTATGAATCAGGGAACGCCTAAGAATCTTGTTGCCTGCTATAGCAATGCGGTGAGCTGTACTGACCCTAATCCGACAGCTAACGTCACAAGCACTGCTGTGTGGAGTGAAGATGGTGCTTCTAACGTCGTGACACTGACAGGTACTGACCCTAAAGTCTTGAATGCCAATCAAACAGGTACAGAAGGAATGTCAGCTACGTACCTTGGACTCACCCAAAACAAAACAGTGACAGTCACCTGTACGGATGCGAGCGCTTGTTCTCGAGATGCTAATTTCAATAGACTCTGTGCCAATGAACCATTTCCGGTTACAGATAGCTGTGGGAATAGCATTACTTGTTATGGTACTAAGAGTTGTGACTACAATTGGAAAGAAGTAGCTCCTTATTAGGAATCATGAATGAAAAAACTCCGGATTACTCCGGAGTTTTTTGCTTTTCACTCAAAATTCTTTATTCAAGATTCTAGTTCTTGCGGAATTCATCATGGCGCAGTTCGCGCTTGATGTGAGACTTAGCGCCAGATGTTCTGACAAAGTTGAGCCAGTCTCGACTGGGCTTTTTCTTCTCTTTGACAGTCAGGATCTCCAAGACTTCTGCATTCTTGATATGGTAATCAAGGGGAACCATCTTGCCGTTAGCCTTAGCGCCAACCGTACGACTACCTACCTCACTGTGGATAGCATAGGCAAAGTCAATAGGGGTAGCCTCTTCAGGGAGTTCAATAATATCGCCTTTGGGGGTAAAGGCGAAGATATGATTTTTGAAAAATTCAATCTTGAGTCCTTCGAGAAATTCTTGATCATCACGGCCGATTTCTTTTTGCCAATCCTTGAGTTGATTGACCCAAGCGAGTTCCTTGGGAGCTTTCTTTTCATCAGTCTTTCCTTTATGACGTGAAAAAATACTACGCCAGCTTGGACGCTCTTTCTCGGTGTACATCCAGTGAGCAGCGATACCGTACTCTGCTTCGTCATGCATTTTTCGAGTGCGTATTTGGACTTCAATAATACGTCCTTCAGGGCCAAAAATAGTGGTATGGAGGGATTGATAGCCATTTGGTTTGGGCAAAGAGATATAGTCTTTGATACGACCTACCATAGGTCGGTACTCGCGATGAATAATACCCAGGGCTTCGTAGCAGTCGGCAATTTCTGGCACGATGATACGGATGGCTAGAAGGTCATAGACCCGATTGATGTCCATATCATGCTTCTTGAGTTTCTGGTACAGGCGATAGAGGCCTTTAGTCCGACCGTGAATATCAGTAACTTGAATTTTCGCTTCGGCGAGTTGGCTCTTAAAGAGTTCAACAATAGTAGTCATGTAGGTTTTGCCGGCATGGAGATAGGTTTCCTGAATATCAACCACTTCTTTATAATGTGCAGGTTCGAGGAAACGAAAACAAGTATCCTCAAGTTCTACCTTGATTTCTCCAATACCAAGCCGATTGGCGATAGGGGCATAAATATCCATGGTTTCACGAGCGATACGCTCTTGTTTGTCGGGCGACAGGTGTTCTAGGGTACGCATGTTATGCAGACGATCAGCTAGCTTGATGATAACCACGCGAATATCCTGAGCCATAGCCAGGAACATCTTACGGAGGTTTTCGAGATAGACTTCTTCTTTGGAGCCACGCAGTTTGATTTTACCCAGCTTGGTAACGCCGTCTACCAGATAGGCTACTTCTTCTCCGAAAGTCTTACTTATTTCTTCGAGACTGACTTCGGTATCTTCAGGAACGTCATGGAGAAGGCCTGAGGCAATCGTTTTTTCATCCATACCAATCTCAGCGAGGATCTTGGCCACATTGAGAGAGTGATTAATATAGGGTTCACCGGACTTGCGGAGTTGCCCGCGATGAGCTTTGTCAGCAAACTCAAAAACACTCGTCAGGAATTTTTGGTCTTCCGGCGTAAAGGGGGTAGGGGCTACCCTAAAAACATCTTGAATAGTTGGAGTTTTCATATTCGTGCATCTAGTATACCACGCTCATCCCATGAGATATGATCAAAAGTCATCAAGGCCAGAGGCCTACTCCACATGGCAAGCTCCCGCCGGTCTACTGGAATTTTATTTAGAAGCTAAGTTTCTAAGTTCTGATTAATCCCTAGGATAAGCCATTATACGTCCGTATCTTGACAAACGCAACTTAGTTGCATTAAGATATAACTATGAATAGAGTCATTCCCAAAGAAGAAAAAATCCCTACAGAGAAACGCTTGCGTAAAAGCAAGACTCGGACCCTTCTGTTTGAGGTGCTCAGTGAAAGTGCTGAGCCTCTTTCCATTCTTGATATTTTAGAAATCTTCGCTTCGCGCAAACATCATATCAATAAGACGACTCTGTATCGTGAAGTGGAAAATCTAGTGACCTCAGGAGAACTGCGAGCGGTTCAGATAGATTCTCGCAGGGTGTCTTATGAGTTAGCAAGTCTCGATCACCATCATCACTTTGTCTGCACCAGTTGTGATTCTGTGGCAGATATTGTATTTCCCGAGGAGAGTATAGAAAAGACCGAAGCGTTGCTCGAAAAACAGGGTATCGTAGTGACGCACCATGCGCTTGAGTTTTTTGGTGTGTGTAAAATGTGTACTTAAAAACTTTTATGATAACCATATATCTCTATACGTTTGCAAGTGTTCTCGTGGTGAGTCTTATTTCTTTACTTGGTATCTTAGCGCTTTCTTTCCGGGAAGATTTATTGCGGAGATACGTTTTTATCTTTATCAGTCTAGCTGTAGGAGCTCTTCTGGGAGACGCTTTTATTCATCTGATACCAGAAGCTTTCGAAGAAGCACAAAACCCTACGACAGTCAGTATCCTCATTATTGGTGGGATTTTTTCTTTTTTTGTACTAGAAAAATTTCTTCACTGGCATCATCATGGTGAGGATACAGAAGAAGAAGTACATATTCATCCGGTGGGTAAGTTGATACTCTTCTCAGATGGTGTCCACAATTTTCTTGATGGTATTATCATTGCGGCTAGCTTTATGGTCAGTATTCCAGTCGGTATCGCTACTACTATAGCGGTTATTCTTCACGAGATACCCCAGGAGGTCGGAGACTTTGCTGTACTACTTCACTCTGGTTATACCAAGAGGCGAGCCTTGTGTCTTAATTTCCTTTCCGCTCTCACTGCTCTCCTAGGCGCTTTCATTTTTTTCGCTATTGGTGAGGTGGCAGAGTCTTTGACTACGTACTTCCTGCCTATTGCCGCTGGAGGATTTATCTATATTGCGGTGGCCGACCTTATCCCTGAACTTCACAAAACCAAAAAGATGAGACACTCTGTGGCTCAGTTGGGAGCAGTAATACTCGGAGTGTTGGCGATGGTGGCGTTGACGTTTGTTGAGTAGTTGGAATCTTTCTTTTTCTGTTACACTAAAAATACATAAAATAAAAAAATGAATACTGAAATTCAGTGGTCAAAAGTTTTAGTGATAGTGTTAGCGATGGCGGGGATTGGCGTGGTAGGATTTTTCTTCTTTCAAAAGTGGTAGAATCAACAGGAAAATAAGAAAAACCCTCGTGTGATACGAGGGTTTTTGCTATCTACTTCTTCTTTGGTTCGAGTTTGCTTGCCCAGTGAAATAGGCCTTTGGCCTTGATGACCTTTGGTCATATTTCACCGGGTGAATGCTTATGATTTTTGTACTTTATCTGGCCGGTGGTTGGGACAAGTTTTGTCTGAGCATCTTTCGGGGATGGTCTTGGTACCTTCCATCATCAGAGCACCACAAAGTTTCTTGTCCTTGTCCTCACGAATATAATCACAGATATTACCCGTTGGTTTGGTCTTGATGGCGTTTTTGCATTCAGGGTAGTTGGTACAGCTATAGAAGATACCGAAGCGTCCACGCCGTTCAGCCATCTCGCCATCTTTGCACATCGGACATTTGATACCGGTAGTGGGCTGACTGCCAGCATCACGTTTGATGTACTTACATTTTGGGTAATTGTTGCAAGAAACAAATCTTCCATAGCGGCCATCGCGCTCTACCAGTTTGCCATCCTTACAGTCGGGGCAGTCTTCGCCAATTTCTTTAGGGCCTTCGAGCTCCTCGCCATCGATAGTACGGGCACCGGTGCATTCAGGAAACTTAGCACAAGAGAGAAATTTTCCTGAGCGAGCCAACTTGATGATCATATTGCCTTGGCATACTGGGCATAAGATACCTTCAGGAGCATCACCGAGGTTGGTCATTTTTTCGAGCTTGTCTTTGGCTTTCACTTCTTTGGTAAAGGGGGTGTAGAAATCACGGAGGGTTTTGACATAATCTCGCTTACCTTCGGCAATTTCATCCAGCTTGTTTTCCATGTCAGCGGTAAAGGTATCTGAAACAAAATCATGGAAGTGTTCTGAGAGAAAGTTATCAACTACTTCACCAGTCTCAGTTGGCTGAAGAGCCTTTCCGTCTTTGATGACGTAGCCACGATCGATAATGGTCTTGATGATAGAGGCGTAGGTACTTGGTCGTCCAATACCGCGCTTTTCGAGTTCTTTGACGAGACCCGCTTCGGAATAGCGGTTAGGTGGGAGTGTTTCCTTGGCTTCAGAATTGAGCTCAAGGAGTTTAAGAGCGGCACCGGAGGTAAGCTTAGGGAGTTCGACATCTTCACTCCGGGCTACTGTGTCGAGCGCCAGCCAGCCGGGGAAAAGGAGGTGAGAGCCCGTGACGCTAAAGTCAGGAAAGTCTGTCTCGCCGATGTTAGCGGTAATCTTGGTGCGGAGGACTTTGGCATCAACCATCTGAGAGGCAAGTGTTCGAACACGAATCAGATTATAGAGACGCTTTTCTTCCTCAGTCACACCGGCAGTCTTTTTACCGGCATCGGTCGGACGAATTGCTTCATGAGCCTCTTGAGCGTTCTTACTTTTGGTTTTGTACTCCCGACGTTCTACATAGTTCTTACCAAATTCTTTCTCAATAGCAGAGAGAATACTTGCCTGAGCTTCTTTGCTCAAGCTCGTGCTATCGGTACGCATGTAGGTGATGAAACCTTTTTCGTAAAGTTTCTGTGCGATACGCATCGCACGACTTGGTGAAAAACCGAGACGTGAACTGGCTGCCTGCTGAAGAGTAGAGGTGGTAAAAGGCGCTTTCGGGCGTTTAGCCACTTCGGTTTCTTTGATAGAGGTGATATTCCATGTGCCGGCCTTTCCACGAGTCACAATGTCGTTGGCACGAGTCTCCTCGCGAGGCTCTTCGCTACAGGTAAGTTCAAGGACATCTTTGGCAACGGTTGCGAGAGTGGCTTTGAGGACAAAGTACTTCTCTGGGACAAAAGCCCGGATTTCTTTTTCACGCTCTACGAGGATATGAAGAGCGGGGGACTGAACACGGCCAGCAGAGAGTCCGTAGCGGACTTTTTTCCAGATGAGGCCAGAAAGATCATAGCCCACGAGACGATCAAGGACACGCCGAGCTTCTTGAGCGATACGAAGGTTTTGATCCAGCTCTCTTGGATGAGCTACGGCCTCTTTGACAGCGTTGGGAGTGATTTCATAAAAGAGGACACGTTTGGGTTTTTTGAGGCCACAAGTCTCTGCCACATGCCAAGCAATAGCCTCACCTTCACGATCAGGGTCAGTAGCGAGTAGTACCTCAGTACTTTTTTTAGCTAGGCTTTTGAGCTCGCTTACCACCTTTTCTTTGCCGGCAGAAATCTCATAGTGAGGCACAAAGCCAGCTTCGATGTCGATAGCTTTCTTGTTGTTTTTGGGAAGGTCACGAATATGGCCTACTGAGGCGACCACCTTGTATTCATGAGCAAGGTACTTCTCAATGGTTTTGGCTTTAGAGGGTGACTCTACAATGAGAAGTTTCATAGGTAAAAGGGTGCAAAAGGAAGTTAGGGGCGCCTAGTGTATTTTCATATACTGCATGCTTCCGATGTTTTTGGCAAGTCCCTTGAGTTCAAGAAGTGTCAAAGTAGCTTGAAGTTCACTGACTGAAAGAGCGGTCTTTTGCATGAGAGAGTGCATGTCTATAGGCTCATGACTGAGAGCTCCAAGTACGGCTGTTTCCTCTGTGTTGAGATTAAGAGGGGTCTCAGATTTCTCTGGAGTAAGAGAAGCTTCTTTCAGATGAGGAGCAAGCTCCTCGATGATGTCGCTTACATGGGTGACGAGTTTGGCACCACGTTTAATGAGGGCATGGGTACCGGTAGAGACTGGCGAAAAGATAGAGCCAGGAATAGCGAAGACTTCTCTGTTGTAATCAAGGGCAAGGAGAGCGGTGATGAGACTACCGCTTTTTTCAGCTGCTTCGATAACAAGGACGCCTTGAGAGAGACCAGCAATGATACGGTTCCGCATAGGGAAATTACCGGCATAAATTTCAGTATGGGGTGGGTACTCAGAAATGAGAGCTCCGGTGTGAAGAATCTTCTGAGCGAGAGTGAGGTTGGAACGTGGAGAAATGTCGCTATCAGTGATGCCGCCACCCAAGACTGCTAACGTCTCACCATGAGCTTCGAGAGTACCTTCATGAGCCTTCTTATCGATTCCAAAGGCGAGGCCAGAAATAACCACAAAACCAGCCTGAGCCAAGTCATAGCTGAGGCGTAGAGCTACTTGTTCGCCATACTGGGTAAACTTACGTGAGCCCACAATAGCGAGGGTGGGTTTGTGGTTGAGAGTTGCCCAATCAAAGTCACCTCGTACATAGAGAAGAAGCGGGTGGTCGGGGATTTGGTGCAAAAGCGTCGGATAGAGGGGATCGTCAGCATGGAGGATAGTGACAGCTTCTTTCTTGAGTGCTGCCCAGAGAGCCTCTCTATTCATAGAGGGTCGTTTAGTAAGAAGATCGTCTAGAGCGGCTTTGCTGATCCCCGGAACATCAAAACTCCCAGTGTGTTCCCAGGCTGTTGTGCCGTTGCCGAAGTGCTCTACAAGAAGACGAAGTGTTTTGTCACCAACATGGGGGAGTGAACGGAGAGCGTGGAGAGATGAAAGTTCAAGTTCGGTCATATTTGTTTTCTCTATTCTTGCGTAGGCTAAGAAAAAAGACAAGTAGTAAGATACTTTTCTTTGTGTAGTTATGGTACAAAGTCTTGACTCTTTTCCACTTCCTGTTGAATTTGTGGTATAATTTAGAAGCATAATACAAATATATAATTATCTTATCTAAGACCCCTATGTCTAGAGTCATTGTCCTTTCTTTGATACTTTTTGGTGTTTTTTCATTCAGTGTACAAGCAG
>CAYHND010000017.1:0-14903 GCA_964357915.1 uncultured Bdellovibrionales bacterium | reverse complement strand
TTGGCCAAAATAGGGGAAGAATCCTTTGAAAGAAGGGTGGTTTCTTTTTATCGCTATGTTTCTATTACTAATCCTGAAGCCTTGCGTCATGAGCTGTATCAGGAATGGGATGCTCTCGGGTGCTTAGGACGTATCTATGTTGCAGAGGAAGGTATCAATGCTCAGATGAGTGTGCCAGTACCCAGATGGGATGAGTTTGTGGAGAAACTCTACGCTCGCAAGGAATTTGCTGATGTACCATTCAAATTTGGCGTTCTTCAGGACGACGAGGCCTTTTGGAAGCTGACTATCAAAATCAAGAAGCAGATTGTGGCTGATGGTCTCACAGCGGAAGACTATGATGTGAGCAATGTAGGTACTCATCTCTCGGCTCGAGAATTCAATGAAAAGATAGAAGAGGGGGCCATGGTAGTGGATATGCGTAATAACTATGAGTCTGCCATTGGACGTTTTGACGGAGCTATCACGCCAAATGCCTTTACCTTTCGTGAAGAACTCCCGATGGCACTTGAAGCATTAAGAGGGAAAGAAGAAGAACCAGTACTTCTGTACTGTACGGGAGGTATACGTTGCGAAAAGGCGAGCTCCTATCTCAAGCATCACGGTTTCAAAAAAGTCTATCAATTACTTGGCGGTATTATTGATTACAAACATCAGATAGAACGCGAAGGACTGACGAGTAAGTTCAAGGGGAAGAACTTTGTTTTTGATGAACGTCTGGAAGAAGCGATTACTGACGATGTTCTTGGTACGTGTTATCAATGTCGTGAGACTGCTGATAGTTATGTAAACTGTGCAGAAGCCGCCTGCAACCTCCTCTTTATCCAGTGTGAGAGTTGTCAGCAGAAGATGGCCGGATATTGCAGTGATATCTGTAAAGAAGGGAAATTTGTTCCTTCTCAGGAAAAAAGTGACATTGTTTATCGTAGAAGTATCGGTCTTTCCTTGGTTTAATTTTCCTCTGATTTAGCGAATATATGAGCGAATTTAGTCTAGATAAAGAATTCAAAAAGTCAGCATTAGAAGTATTCTCTTCAAATTTAGTATTTGCTTTTATATGTGGCAGCTACGCAAGTAGCTCTGCAGTAAAGGGTAATAGTGATATCGACATGTTTCTGTGTCTTAAGAAAAGAGATCTTAAAGAAGAAATAAAGTTTAAAAATTGGTATCTTAAAGTACATGGTTTATTGGGGTATAGATTTGACGATACTTTTTTCTGTGAATTTGTAGAGTTGGATTATTTAAAAAAATCGTTGGATATTTTTAAAGAAAATCTCCCCAGTAAGACTACTGTAAGCAAAAAAGAATATGACAATCTAGTTTGGGCTGGGATGCTTTCAGGTAAGAGTATGAGTTTTGTAGGGAATAAAGAAGAGTATATTAATTTGAAAGGAGTTTCAGAACCAATTCTTTTGGCTTGTAGAAAAAAAGTTTCTAAATACCTGTGTAATCTACCGAATGATCTATTTTTAAAAGAAGTCATAAAATATGAATCATAAAAAAATAGATTTTTCTAATATTTCGAGGATTTGTTTTGAATTTTCTACCTTAATTGATCAGAAAAGAGAGGATATTACCAATATTCTAATCAATTATGAAAGTCGTTCAGTTATTGAGGATGAAATTAAGAGGTCTATTAAATGTTTAAAAAATATAAAAACTGAGAAGGAGTATTTTGACTTAAACAGGATATCTAAAATCAGTACTTTTTTTCCATTAAATCTACCTTTATATTCGACAATACTATTTGCAATTACCCCAAGTTTTTTTGCTGAAATAGTTTATTTAAGACCGCCAGTCTTAATGAGGAGTATTTTAAAAGATATTTTTAAACTTTTAGATATAGAAAGTACTTTCTCAATAAAACTATGTGAAGTAGAGAGAAGTATTTTTGTGAATGAATTTGTGAAAAACTCAGATATAATTATTTTTACAGGTCAGTATAAAAATGCCTTGGACTTATTACCAAAAATACAAGATAAAGCAATGCTTATCTATAATGGTGCAGGGGTCAATCCAGTCATTGTAACTGAATCAGCAAATATCTCACTGGCAGTAAAAAAAGTTAAAGAGGTAAAAGTTTTTAACAGTGGTCAAGATTGTGCCGGACCAGATATAATTTTTGTGAACGAAAAAGTTGAGGATGATTTTCTAGAGTTACTAAAGATTAGTTTAAGTAGTGTGGGTATTGGAGAGTATTTAACAGATAATGAGGTAGGTCCTTTGATAGATTCAAAACATCTATTGTACATTGAAAAAATACTACAATCGTATAAGGAGGATATCGTTTTTGGTGGGAGAATTGATTTTGATTGTGGTATTGTTTATCCAACAATAATTAAAACTAAAGTTAACCAGAAAATTAATTATTCTGAGTTTTTTGCCCCAATATTTTTTATGTGTACATATAAAAGTGAAGAGGATCTTTTAAGGTATTTTGCCGACAATAAGTATAGAGACTATACTATGTATGTATCAGTGTTTGGAGATTTTAAATTGTATGAATGCCTAGGTAACTCTATAATTCTTAATGAAAAAAATATCCTTGACTTTGAAGATGGAAATAAAGAATTTGGAGGATATGGAAATAAGGCATCATTTGTATATAAGAACAATAAGATGATATCTAGCCCCATACTAGTTTCTAGAGAGATTAATAAATACCTTAAAGACTTATGAATAGAATTGAATTAGAGAAAAAATATCCTTGGATTAAGTTGAGTAACAACTCTATTGCAGATTATATACCACCATCATATTACGATAATCTTTTAAAGGAATATACCTTTTCTGGTAAAACAGACCTAGAATATTTCAGTGATTATTTAAAAGAAGAGGTAGTTGAACTAAGTTTTAAAAAAATTTTAGAATTGGGTTGTGGCACCGGAAGAGGTACGGATGTCTTCTTTAAAGAAGTGCTAAATTTTACAAGTTTAGACTTATTAGATATGAGTCTAGACATGAAAAAGTTTGTTAAAGAAAAATATAATACAAAAAAAGGTATTGAATTTATTCAAGATGATTCTATAAATTTTCTTAGAAAATTGGAAGGTAAGTACGATTTTGTCTTTAGTCTATGGAGCTTGTCACACTCAATACATCAACACATGGTTGATGATGGGTTAGAAAAAGGCACTAAGGATTCAAAGAAAGCTTTAGAGAAGTTTATTGTTGAAAATTTAAATATAGGAGGAAAATTCTTCCTTATCCATTTTGACTCAATGAGCGATGAACAAAGAATACTTGTCCGTCAGTGGAAAAAATTTTTCCCTATCTTTACTCTTGAGGATCAATCTCCGTCAAAAAAAATGTTAGATAATATTTTTCTAAAGTTTCAGGATAAGGGAATTATACGATACAAGTGTGTTCATTTGGTTGGTGATGCAATAGATTACTCTACACTTGATGAAGCTCTTGAAATTTTCACCAACTTCCATATGGAAATGGAGTTTAATCAAGCTCTAAGTATAGAGGAAATTTTAAATGAAATAGAAGAAGATATGGAAAAGTATAAAAATACTGATAATAGCTATAGTATTAAACCAGGATGTTTCATATATACTTTTGAAAAAATTTCTTAAATATGGTTTTTATTAGTGATAAAATTGTTAAAGCGCTTGTAAGTCTTCAAGAAGAAGGTAGTATACCTTTTTTTACTTTGCCACAGATAATCATAACCCGACCTAATGATGAAAAATTTGGTGATTATACATCAAATATTGCTCTAGTGATAAGTAGACAAGCTGATAGGTCCCCTAAAGAAATCGCAGATTTTCTTAAGAATAAGCTAGAAGGTGATTTTGCAAAAGTAGAAGTAGCTGGACCGGGACACTTGAATTTTTACCTTCCGTCAACGTATTTTCAAGATGTAGTGGAGAGCTTTGATAAGGATAGTTTCTCTGAAGAGGATGGTGAAACAATAATGGTTGAATATTCACAGCCCAACACCCACAAGGAGTTTCATATTGGACACTTGAGAAACGTTTTTATTGGATCAACATTAGTGAATATTTTACGTAAAACAGGAAAAAAAGTAATAGCAGCAAACTATATCGGAGATACGGGGACACATATAGCTAAGTGTCTTTGGGGAATACAGACTTTTCACAGAGAGGTTGATCTTGATGCTTTGGAGAATAAGGCGGAATTTTTGGGACAGGTATACACAGAAGCCACTCAGAAGATTGAGGAAAATCCTGATTATGAAGAGCAGTTTAAGGCTTTACAAAATAGATTTGAAGCAGGGGAGCCAGACTTAGTGAGTTTGTGGAAAAAAACCAAAGAGTGGTCTATGGAAGAATTTCAGTCATTGTACCAAGAGCTCGGTGTGGTTTTTGATGAATATTTTTATGAGAGCCTTGAAGAAGAAGCTGGTAAAAAATTACTACCAGAGCTTTTAGAGAAGGGTATAGTCAAAGAAAGTGAGGGCGCTATTATTGCAGATTTAGAACAATATAATCTTGGCATCTTAGTCTTAGTAAGAAAAGATGGGAGCGCTCTATATGGATTAAAGGATATCCCGTTAGCAAAAAAGAAGTTTGAAGAATATCAAATTGATAAGAGTATTTATGTGGTGGATATTCGTCAAGAGTTTTATTTTAAGCAACTTTTCAAGATTCTAGAGCTCTACGGATTTCATAAAAACATGATCCATTATGGCTATGAGTTTGTTGCTCTTAAGGGTGGAGAAACAATGTCATCTCGCAAGGGTAATATTATAGCTGCTCGCACCCTTATCAAAAGCGTTGAGGAAAAAGTGATGGAGCAATTTCCAGATTCTCCAGACATACAGGCTATTGCTCTGGGAGCTATTCGTTTTGCTATGCTCAAGCATAGCGCTGGTAGTAAAATAGAATTTGAAATTGAAGAATCAGTGCGTCTTGATGGGTCTACCGGTCCTTATGTACAGTATGCGCATGCTCGTATAGCGAGTATTCTTGATAAAGCGATCGAAGAAGGTTTGGCAATTAACGAGAGTTCGGTGTTTGGAGAAGAGCTTCACCAGAAAGAAAAAGAATTAATTCGAGAGATTTCTAAATTTCCTGAGATTCTTGAAGAAATAGCTAATTCTGGTGAAGTGCACAAAATTTCACACTATAGCCTTAAGGTAGCTGAAAGGTTCCATTCTTTTTATAGTCAGTGTAAAGTGATTGATAGAGATAACCCACTACTCAGTCAACAGCGTTTGAAGATTATCCGAGCTACTCAAAAGGTTTTGGCAGAGAGTCTTTCACTCATGGGAATAGCTGCCCCAGAAAAAATGTGATGTAATCAATCTGAACGAAGTCGAAGAATAATACAAAAAATTCTACCTGTTTATTCAATATGCCCTTACCCAAAAAATATAAAGAGAAATATCCAGTAAAGAAAAACAGTGGTGAAAAAGCAATCTTTTTTCTTTTCAAGCTCATGGGCCTGATGGTACTTTTTCTTGGCACTGGTCTCGGTTGGGATCTGTATCACTTTATCCCTTAATTGAAGTGTTGGGTATGGCTAATATCACTCTCTATCTCGTGCGTCATGGTGAATCAGAAGCCAATGCTCTGGGGATACTCAGTTCGTATCCAGAAATTCCAGGTAAATCAGTTCGACATCTGACTGAGAAGGGTATCGTTGAGGTTCGTGTTACGGCACAAATGCTAGCCGGTGAAGCTATAGACGTTATCATCTCATCACCCATGACTCGCACTGTTGAAACAGCTACGCTGATCAGTGAGGCGACGGGCATCCCAGTCGCCCAGGATATTCGTTTGCGCGAGACAGATTTTGGAAAATTTAATATGGGTTCTATAGAGCGTTTTTTTCAGGCGTATCCAGAACCCTCCAAACGTGTAGAGACCAGTGGGGACGATGGGCTTGAGAGTATAGAAGGAATGCGAGGTCGGGTGGAGAGCATCCTTCATGATATTGCCAAAGAATATACAGGGAAGAAGGTGGTACTGGTTTCACATGCAGACACTCTGGAACAGATTTATGGATTTTTGCGTGATGAAGGAGTGGTAATGAGTCTCCGCGGTTGGTCACCCAAGACAGCTTCGTGCACCAAGGTAGTGTGGGAGTATAAGTAATAAGGCTGATTTTGATATGAAGATTATTTCACTCAATACTTGGCGAGGTGGCTGTGCCAAGGCTCTTACTGAGTATGTACGCACTGAGGCCAAAGATACCGATATTTTCTTGTTTCAAGAAGCTTCGGATGAAATGGAGCATATTCGCAGCGAGGAGTTGCGAGGTTGGCAGAATATTATCACCAGTAAGTATGAACATATAACAGGAGATGATTTGTGTCAGATGACCTGTTTGGCTAAGGATATTACACTCCTTGTTTCGGGTATATTTTTCCCGCACAACAAAAACCATGGACTGGGGTTGTGGGTGGATATTATGAAAGGGGATGAACGCTACACTATCTGTAACATTCATGGAGCTGCTTTTCCGATAGACAAGCTCGATACAGAAGAACGTCTTGCTCAGTCAAGAGAAATTCTAGAATTCCTTAAGGATAAGCCAGGCAAGCATATTATCATGGGAGACTTCAATCTTTTCCCAGATACACAGAGCGTGAAGATTTTTGAGGAGTATGGCTATAGGAATCTTATCAAAGACTACAATATCGATACCACTAGGAATGAACTGGCGTGGGCTAAATACCCAAACAATAAACACCTTTTTGCTGACTACTGTTTTGTAAGTGCCGATGTAGAAGTACTAGATTTTCAGGTACCTAAGAATGAAATTTCTGACCATTTGCCGATGATTCTCGAGATTGCCTAATAGGGGAAGAATTGCTAAGATAGAGCTACAAAGGCATTGAAGAGGTAATCACCTCTGAGCTATGAGAAGAACCTGTTTCGACAGCAGTAGACCTCATCGGGTAGGCCCGTAATAGCCACATAATGAAGGCCACCGCACAAAATCTTACAGATGTTGTGACGGGGTGAACTAAGGTGGTACCACGTTTGAAGCTCAGCCCTCCAGAGGCGGGTAAACGTCCTTAGCACGATTTTTGTGCTGAGGATTTTTTAATTTCTGTAATATGGAGAATATATTTCGTTTCTCGCAAGAATCACCATTCCATCTTTCTGTTGGGGCAGTCCTTTATAATGAAGAAGGGCTTATTGCTACTCACTATTTCCAAGAATTTCACTTGAGGGGAGAAGCTAAGTATGAAAATATTTTTCTTCTCATGAGGGAAACGGTAGAATCTGGAGAGAGTCTTGAAGTGGCAGTAGAGAGAGGCCTACGAGAAGAAATTGGAGCTGAAGGGAAGATTGAGCAGTTTCTAGGAACGATAGTATCTTACTTTGAAAAAAATGGAATAGAAGAAAGAATCGAAAAAACAACTGTTTATTTTCTAGTGAAGTTGAGCTCTCTTGACCTCACTCGACGACTTGAAGATTACGAAGTACTTCATAGTGAGCTTGAGTGGCACACGCCAGATTCTCTAATTGAAAAAATGACTGAACAGGGGAAGCGGTATAGTACAGATAGAAACGATATCAACGAAGAAGCGATAGTTAAGAGAGCAAAACGATACATCAAGACCTAAGAATATGAAAAAGGTAGAATCACAAGTTAACTTTCCGAAGCTTGAAGAAGAGGTTCTTAGGTATTGGGAGGATGCTGATATTTTCCAGAAGTCTATCTCTAACCGTGAAGGGAAGGAGAAATATCGTTTTTATGATGGACCGCCATTTGCGACTGGATTGCCTCACTACGGACACTTCGTACCAGGGTTAGTGAAAGATGTCTTTCCTCGCTACAAGACCATGCGGGGCTATCAGGTGGAGCGTCAGTGGGGTTGGGACTGTCATGGACTGCCCATTGAGAATATAGTCGAGAAAGAACTGGGATTTAAGAATAAGAAAGATATTCTAGAGTTTGGAGTAGAGAAATTCAACGACCTGTGTCGTACTAAAGTGCTTTCATATGCCAAGGAGTGGGAGGTGGTTATGAAGCGTTTTGGGCGTTTCGTTGATATGGAGCATGCATATCATACGATGGATGTGGATTACATGGAGAGCATCTGGTGGGTGTGGAAGTCTCTTTGGGAAAAGGGGCTAGTCTACGAAAGTTACCGCACGATGCATATTTGTCCGCGTTGTGAGACGACACTGAGTCAGCAGGAAGTAAGCGAAGGGTATAAAGATGTGAAGGATTTGGCAGTCACTGCCAAGTTCGAGCTTGTTGATGAACCAGGCACCTATTTACTAGCTTGGACCACTACACCATGGACACTTCCTGGTAATGTTGCTTTAGCAATTAATCAAAATATTGCTTATACAAAAGTTGAAAGTGAGGGTGAAACATATATTGTCGCCTTTAATTTGATTCAACAGGTTTTTGCTGGAAAGGAATACCAGCAGATTGAAAAAGTTGAGGGTCAAGATCTGATTGGAAAATCATACATCCCGCCGTTTCAGGATTACTATAATAACAAGACACTTGAGAACCGTGACAATGGTTGGAAGATTTACCATGCGGACTTTGTGACGACGGATGTAGGGACAGGAATCGCTCATGAGGCGCCGGCTTTTGGTGAGGATGATATGGTGCTTGGTAAACTCCATAATCTTCCGTGGGTACAGCATGTACGGATGGACGGTACCATCAAAGACGAAGTGACAGGATTCGCGGGCAGTCAGGTGAAGCCGATTGAGAACCCACAAGCCTTCGATGTCGAAATCATCAAGTCTTTGGCTACCAAGAGACTGCTTTTTTCCAAAGAAAAATATGAACATAGCTATCCGCACTGCTGGCGTTGCGACACACCGCTCCTCAACTACGCGACGAGTAGTTGGTTTGTAGCCATAGAGAAAATTAAAGAGCTTGCTATAGAGAATGCCAAGGAGATTAATTGGTCACCAGAACATATAAAAAACGGAAGATTTGGGAAGTGGCTCGAAGGGGCTCGAGACTGGTCTGTCAGTCGTCAGCGTTTTTGGGCGAGCTGTATCCCACTTTGGGTCTGTGAATGTGGTGAGCAGTTAGTCATAGGATCACGAGCTGAGCTCAAGGAAAAGAGCGGAGTGATGGTGGATGACCTTCACAAGCATATTGTCGATGAAGTGACCTTTCCGTGTGCGTGTGGCAAAACCATGAAGCGTATCCCAGATGTTCTTGATACTTGGTTTGATAGTGGCTCTATGCCCTATGCAAGCAAACACTACATGGGGGAGGGAGAACTCGAGGCATTCCCCGCTAACTTCATTGCAGAAGGACTTGATCAGACGCGAGCCTGGTTTTACTACCTGCATGTCCTTAGTACTGCGCTCAAAGGCGAGAATGCTTTTGAGAATTGTGTAGTCAATGGGACGGTCTTGGCAGAAGATGGGCGAAAGATGAGTAAGAAACTCAACAATTATCCAGACCCAATGGGCATCATAGATACCTATGGTGCTGATGCTTTGCGTCTCTACATACTAAGCTCACCGGTAGTCATCGCCGAAGACCTCTCTTTTTCCGAGGGTGACCTGGGGAGTATTACGAGAAATACCTTCCGTATGCTGTGGAATTCATACTCATTCTTTACCACCTACGCTACTATCGACAACTGGTCTCCAGCAGAAGAGATTATACAATCAGAGAATATCTTTGATAGAAGAATAATCTCTAAACTTCAGTCGTTAATACAAAACATGACGAGAGAACTAGATAGCTATGGACCTGCTCAAGGAGCCAGACTCATAGCGCCTTTTGTCGAGGAGTTATCTAATGGGTATATCAGAGAAAATAGAAGTCGTTTTTGGAAAAATGAAAATGACAGCGATAAGTACGCTGCTTACCAGACTCTCTATACGGTATTGGTAGATCTCTCCAAACTGATGGCACCCTTTACCCCGTTTATTTCAGAAGAAATTTACCGGAATCTTACTGGCGAGGAGTCAGTTCACCTTGCTGAGTGGCCAAAATTTAATGATGGCCTAGTGGACAACATTCTAGAAGAACAGTTTCAGGTCCAACAAGAGATACTGACAGTAGGACGTTTTGTAAGAACAAACAATAAGCAACCGATAAAACAGGCACTTAGAAAAATGGCAGTTTGTATACGTAAACAGGATGTAATACTTAGTCTAGAACTCCAGTATGCCTTGAAGAAGGCATTAAATATAAAAGAGTTAGAGTTTTACGATGAGCCAGATTATGTTAAGAATGTATGGAAGAATCCAGACTACTACTCAGAGTTTGGAATACTAGAAAGTAACAATCCACAAGAACAAGATGCGTACAGAAATGTATGGGTTAGTTTTTACAAGCTTGACTCAACAAGAGATGCTGATCTTATTCTTGAAAAAGAATCTCGTGAGATTATACGAGCCATCCAAGAAGGTCGTAAGAAGGCTGAGTTCAATGTAGAAGATCGAATCGTCCTAGGATATAGCGGTAAGGAAGATGTTTTTGCTGTACATCAGGAAGACATTGCCCGTGAAGTACTTGCGACAACAGTACAGAAGAATGAACTTACTGATGCTGAGTATACCAACACGGTAGATATTGAAGGCGATCGGTTTACCTTTTGGCTCAAACGTAGCTAAGGCATGGAATACCGTTATAACTCCATAGTACTGGGCAAGAAAGAAGTGGGTGAGACTGACCGCTTGTATACGCTCTACACCCAAGAGCAGGGGAAAATCAGAGTGATGGCCAAAGGAGTGCGCAAACCCGAAGCCAAGCTGGCTGGTCAGCTTGAGAACCTGAGCTCTGTCTTGGTCATTATCAACAAGACCAAAGGCATGGGGCGAGTGACGGCTGCGGTAGCCGAGGATGTTTTTGGAGCGTTACGAGAACAGTACGAGATACTCCTTCTGGTTTCTCAGAGCCTCAGTATTCTGGAGAAGTTTGTTGATATGGAAGAGCCTGATGAGGCTTTGTTCACTCTGACCAAAGAGTATCTGACACAGGCCAATGATTTAGCGAAGGAAGAAAAAACTGAACGAGTGAGGTTGCTTTCGCAAGTCTTTCTTTTCCAACTCTTCAGTCATCTTGGGTACCACATCGAGACTCACATGTCAGTACAGTCGGGCGTTAAACTCAAAACAGGAGAGCGACATTTTTTTAGCCCTAAGGCCGGGGGAGTGCTCACTGAAGCAGAATCACGGGAATTCAAGGAGAGTTTCTATATTCAGGAAAACACCATCAAGCTCATGCGCCTCTTTGCGACTAATGATTTGCGCCCTTGTATGAAAATCCAGGTCAATGAACAGGATATGCGGGAGCTTGAACTGGTCACCCGACGCTTCGCTGATTGGGTCGCTCATTAAAAAGATTTTTCACGAGAGAGCGTTTCTTTTGATGCTCAATTTTGCTACTATAAAGGTACTAAAATAAACACAAATGGGTCTTGAAGATTTGAACCAACAACTGCATAGTCGAGATACGCACCTGGATAAGGCTCGTTTGGCGATGCACGAAGAACATACTGCAGAAGAAATTGCCGAGGAGCGACAGGCTTTCCAGAAAAAGGAAGAGTGGCAAGTAGCGCCCAAACAAGAAATCTATCTAGTCAGTCCTGATGTCAAAAAAGCCAGACTAAAGAAACTCTACATTGCCCTTGGCTCCCTCGCAGCCTTGCTCATTTTAGGCGGGGCAGGATTTGCTGGCTATACCTACTTCAATCGTCAGAGTGCTGTGGATCTCTCTATAGATGGCCCAGCCAGTGTAGCGAGCGCTGAGCGTGTTTCTTTTGACCTTACCTATGCCAACAATAGCTGGAACGAGATAGAAAACACGACCCTCACATTGGTTTTGCCGGGCACATTTCAAATTGAGATGACTCCAGAAATGAAGAAGTCTGGTCAACGGATAGAAATACCGGTAGGTGGAGTCGCTCGGGGGGCAAGCAAGAAGTTGACTATCAGCGGGAAGTTTTATGGGGGTAAGGGAGAGAAAGCTAATTTTGAAGCCATACTTCGCTATACACCCAAGGGTACCAGCAGTCAGTTTGATACCAAAGCAACATTCCAGGCGATTCTGGCTACGTCACCACTTCTCTTTGAAGTAGGCGCACCGAGTGAACTCGCTACTGGGCAAGAGCTTGACTACGTCATCACCTATGAGAACAGAAGCCCAGAAACATTTCGTAATCTTCGTGTCGTTGCCAAGTACCCTGAAGACTTTCAATACCTTTCCTCTGATACAGCACCGAGTGAAGGCAATGCCACTTGGCTCCTACCAGAACTCAAACCTAACCAGAGCGGTAAGATAGTGGTTCATGGGAGCCTTGGAGGTATGCGTGATACCGCCAAAACCTTCTCCGCTACCATCGGTATTCTGCAGGGAGATAACTCACTCTTTACCTACAACACGGTAGAGAAACGGACACAGATGATTGCTACCCCACTGGTCATCTCACAGTTGGTCAACGGCAACAACGATATAGTAGCTGACCCTGGAGAGAGCTTGAACTATGTTATTAGCTACAAAAATGACTCTAGTCTTGGTATGCGCGATGTTATCGTGACCTTAACTCTGGATACTACTTACCTTGATATATCTAAACTCCAGCTGGGTGAAGGATTTTATGATCAAAACACCAAGAAAATCATTTGGAAGGCTTCAGATATCCCGGCTCTGGCTCGTCTCGAACCAGGGCAGTCAGGTACAATTTCATTTAGCGTGCCGGTAGTGCGAGAGTTCCCCACTAACACGAATCCCAAAAACATTACTATCCGTTCTCTCGCCACTATCGATAGTCCTGATGTCAAAACCACTCTAACCGGTAACAAGACTATTGGAAGTAATTTGCTACAGGTGAAGGTAGGCGCACTGGTAGCACTACAGGTAGTACCGTTGTTTAGCGGTGATCATATCACTAACAGCGGACCACTCCCACCAGTGGTAGGAAGCGAGACGACCTACACTGTTCGTACTAAGGTGGCCAGTTCTTCCAATGATCTTTCTCAAGCTCGAATGACATTTGTGCTTCCTAGTGGAGTGGTGTATAAAGAAAAGTCCTATCCAGGTGGAGAAACGGTGGAATGGAACGCACGTACCAACGAACTTATCTGGCAGGTCGGTATTCTGGCTTCTGGTAAAGAAAAAGAGTTTCAGTTTCAGGTAGCTATTACACCTAATGCTAGTCAGGTTGGGAAAGATGTAGAGCTCGTCAAAACAGCTACCTTCACAGCCAAGGAAAGTTTTACCAAGAAAGATGTCACCACCCAAAGAAGTGAGATCAAAAACTCTTTGCATGAAGACAAAGGGGTGACAGAAACAAATGGTTTTGTAAAAGCACAGTAATGAGCTGGAAGAAAAACACTGATACACAAAAAAGAGTGGGCACACTCACTACTAAATCCGGAGTTATCAAGACTCCGGTTTTTATGCCTATTGCCACCAAGGGCGCTGTGAAACACTTACTGCCTTCTGAGGTAGGTGAACTTGGGGCAGAGGTTATCTTGGGTAATACCTATCACTTGTGGCTCCGACCGGGAGATGAACTAGTGGCTAAGGCAGGAGGACTGCATAAGATGATGGATTGGAATGGTTCTATCCTGACTGACTCGGGTGGGTTCCAAGTTTTTTCTTTAGGAGCCAGGGCGGCCGAAAGATTCGGTATTAATGGAGTGAAGATCACGGAAGAAGGTGTTGAGTTTGCTGATCCTACTAACGGTAAGAAGTATTTTCTTTCACCAGAAATTTCTATTGATATCCAGCTCAATCTTGGCTCAGATATCATTATGGTCTTAGATGAGTGTCCACCGTATCCATGTACGCGTGAGTACGCTAGAGAGTCGTTAGAGAGAACAACTCGGTGGGCCAAGCGAGCGAAGGAACATTTTGATACAAAGATGAAAGAAGTAGACGCTACTAAAAGACCACTTTTATTTGGTATTGTGCAGGGATCAGTTTATGAAGATTTGAGACAAGAGAGCGCCAAGCAGTTACTTGAGTTAGATTTCGATGGGTACGCTATTGGCGGAGTGGCAGTAGGAGAACCACGAGAAACTCTGTCTGATGTGCTGGCTTGGACGTTGCCACTTCTTCCACAAGACAAACCTCGTTACCTAATGGGTCTCGGCCGTCCTGAAGAAATAGTTAGAGCAGTGGAAGCTGGGGTAGATATGTTTGACTGTGTGATACCCACTCGCGAAGGACGGCATGGCCGACTATTTGTATATAAAAATGAAGTGCTTGATATAGAGGGTGAATTTTACGAAACGTTGAATATCAAGAACGAGCAGTTTACAGAGGATTTTTCATCAGTGGACTCGACTTGTGATTGTACCCTCTGCACTCGCTATACCAAGAGTTATCTGCGCCACCTCTTTGCGGTTGGTGAGCCACTGGCTGGTCGTCTGGCCTCAGTGCACAATCTGCGCTTCTATCTCCGCATGATGGAGAAATTGCGTTCATAAAAGAGAAAAGCGGTGCTGGATGTTTCCCCAGTCACCGCTCTTGTCGCCTTAGCTTTTTGATAAGGAGATGAAGTGCCTCCAACTGTCTTTTGGTTTGGATCGCTCTTTGTGAATCTTCCCCATTCCCGAGGGACGCCAAAGGCAAGCTACTCTCCAGGGATTTATAGAGAATTTCGAGTCGAGAAAAAAAACTTTGCCTGCC
Source organism: uncultured Bdellovibrionales bacterium (assembly GCA_964357915.1). Classification (GTDB taxonomy): domain Bacteria; phylum Patescibacteriota; class Minisyncoccia; order Moranbacterales; family UBA1568; genus UBA1568. The sequence goes on along the minus strand of CAYHND010000017.1, from coordinate 344 downwards.
ACTACTTTGGCGAGGTCTTTGCCAACGGACAAAATAGCTCCTTCCAACATCAGGGTTATGAGGGAAAAAATCTACCAAAGCAGCTTCGACCTCAGCGTCACTGAGGGGGAGTTGTTTGCCAAGACGCAGAAGCGTCTCAGCGCTAGGGGAGATAAGCATGCTACCAGAGCCTTTCAAAAGAGCTGAAAACCTTGTATACTCGGCTTACGAGAGCCAAGAAGACGTCTACAAAGTGACATAAATCCAAAAAATTGTCAATTCACCAATAACACTATGGCAGAAGTACAGAAAACAGAAGTGACCATGGAAAAAATCGTCTCTTTGGCTAAAAGACGAGGTTTTGT
>CAYHND010000016.1:11002-15201 GCA_964357915.1 uncultured Bdellovibrionales bacterium | reverse complement strand
AAATTAGGCTCTAATACGTTGAGGTTCAGTGGTAGTAGGGGAAGTCACAGGGGCAGCTTTCTTTTTCTGAATAGAGAGGTATATACGGAGACTAGTCAGTCCGAAGACAAGGGTTCCAGACAAACCATAAATCCACATCATCCACCAACTAAGAGAGTCTGAGCCGGCCATGATACCATGCGCGAGGAAGAGTAGGTAGGCGAGAAAGCTGGTGTAATGCAGTGCGCGCCATTTTTTGAGTGGAAAACCAAAGCGTCGGAGCTCAGAGGTAATTACGAGTGCCAAGATGCCATAAAAAGCGATGATACCAATTCCGACCGAAAAACGGAAGCCGTAGCCAAGTGCGGAGGTGAAGTCACGATCGAGCATAAAGGGGAGCAATCCTTCTAGAAAAGTGAGGTGAAAAAATCCATCAAAAGTAAAACTCACAAAGTGTCCAATGACGGCGAGAATAGCCATCCAGGCGAAGAATCGATGCATTTCGTAATTCAGAGCTGGCGGTATAATACGAAATGCTGCACGGGTAGACATGAGGAGGCCATTGACGACCACAATAGTGAGTAAGATAAAAGCGAGGATACCACTTGCTCGTCCGATATACCAAGCAAGTTTGGAGGTATCAGGCTCGTCAGAGGGGCTGTTTTTTAAGAGGGGATTGGTGGTGTTGAGAATCTCCACCCCATCATCAATGCCATCATTGTCAGTGTCGGCATTGGTAGGGTTGGTAAAGTAAACCTCTATTTCTGCCTGATCAGTGAGTCCATCAGTATCACTATCTTTGACTGTTGCCCGGAGTGGCGAAAAAGTCATGCATCCAATAAGGACTAACAGCAGGGTAAAGAATATTTTTTTATGCTTTCCAGACATAGGGTTCTGCGTAATGATTAATAGAGATATCTCCTCCACTTTCGATAAAAATAGCAGGAATACGAAACTTTTCAGCTAAGAGGTAAGCCTTCTCTCTACCCGCGATAAAGAGAAATTTGGCTAAAACATCAGCGCTGATGGTACTCGCGGCAATCACGGTCACGGAGAGAAAGTCTGGAGAGGCACTTTTGTTTGTCCGGGGATCTATGATGTGATGCTTATTTTCTTGATCCTTAACCCAGTGACGTCGATTTCTCCCAGAGGTAGCTACGGCCATATCTTTGAGGAGTAAGAGTGCAACAGGGGTGTGTTCGGCATCAGGATGCTCTATTTCGACCACCCAGTAAGGATAGTCTTCTACTCTATTAGTACCACGGGCATAGATATCTCCGCCGGCATCAACGATAAAATTATCAAAGTGAAGTGAGAGATATGCAGTCACTTGATCAACGATATAACCCTTGCCGATACCTCCAAGATCGATGAGTAAATCACTCGGCTTTGTCGCCGTCAGTGCAGTGCTATCGAGGTGTAAACGAGAAAGAGTTTTCTTGCGGGGAGTGCTTGCCTTGTCATTATAAGGAGCACTCATATATCCTTCTTTTTCTAGAGCGGGGAGGATACTTGGATCAAAGAGTCCGTCAGTCAGGGAGTAAAAGTATTGAGAGCCAGAGAGAATATTAAAAAGTTCTTGGGAGACCGTCCGCTTGGTACTTTGATTGAGCTTCCAGAGCTCGTTGTTCTTTTTGAAACGGCTGTAACGAATTTCAAAATCACGCATCATAGCGAATGCTTCCTCAAGGCATTTCTTTGCCTTGTTTTTTTGCCCAGCAGAATACATAACCTCACAAAGGATATCGGTGTTCATTATTTTTTTGGAGGTCTCTTGTTTGAGAGAATGCCAAGTTTTAGGCTTCATAGGAGTCAATAATGCCGTTATTATTATCATCAGTCTCAGCCTCGTAGTAAGTAAAATCATCTTCATCATGATACTGATCAAGGGCATTGGGGATACCATCCTCATCAGTGTCAGTGAAGTATTCGCGCTGATCTACGAGAGGATCAGGGTCGAGAGCATCGACGAGTTTGTCACCATCGGTATCTATTTTGTAGGCTTCTTCTAGTACGGTGACTGTCTCTACGACGGGCTTGTATTCTATGACCTCCTTGATAACATCGACAGTCTTAGTTTCTTTTGTTTTAGGAGACTCTTCTTGGTTTCTATCTTCATAATCTTCATCCTCATCTTCTTCGTCTTCTTCCTCTCTTGCGAGAGCCGTTGGGTAGAGGTTCGAAGAAAAAGTTCGGGAAGTACTGAGGGATCCCTGGAACACCAACAAAGCCATCAATAAGAGGGGTATCGTCGCAAGAATTTTTTTGAGAGAGTGGAACATATACCTAAGATGTTTTGGTTTTGGTTGATGCCTTAGGCTTAGAAGCGGTTACTTTTTGTTGGACGACCTTTTGAGTAGCGACTGGTTTGATGACAGTTTTGGTGGTAGTTGTTTTTTTGTCATTGATCAGGGTAGGTTGCTCTTTGATGAGTTGTTCATATTGAGTCTTAGAATCCAACATTGCTTGCTGGAGATTTGTTTTGCGCTCAGTTACATCAAGGTAGTATTGGTAGCGAGCCTCAGCTGCCGCGTTTTGTGAAGCGGTAGTGGCGTCTTGTGCAGCCAGAAGTTCATTTTCCCTTTTGACCTTCTCCAGAGTGATGATAGTAATAAATGGACCAAAAAAGCCCATAATAACAAAAAGGAAGAGTAGGAATCTCGTGATGATTTTTTTCATATGATAGTATAGGGTTAGCTATAAGTATCCTTGTATACAGTAAAACGTTTCTCAGGGAGAAAAGTTTTCATAAACAATGTCTTTTTTCACAGTTCTACTTGATTATGGTCGCTATACTAAGCCACAATCCTCCTGAGGTAGACGACTCTGATACACCGAGTGATCAGGCTTTGTTGCTGCGAGCCAGGCAAGATCCCGAAGCATTCGGTCTTCTTATGGAAAGGTATGAACAACCACTTCGTCGCTATCTCATGCGTCTAACGGGATGGGGGAGTGAAGAAGTGAGTGATATTCTTCAGGAAGCCTTTATCAAGGTATATCGCCATTTGAATGATTATGACGACAATTTGAAATTTTCTACCTGGATGTATCGTATTACCCATAACCAGGCAATTGATATAATTAGAAGTTCTCAGACCAAACCTTTTCTTACCCAGGTATCCCTAGAAGAAGTGGCCAATTTCATTCCAACCAATAAAGATCCCGAATCGGACTTTATGCAGAAAGATGATTTTGAGAAAGTACGTAGAGCCATCCTCGACCTACCAGTCCTGTACCGAGAGATACTTATCTTGAGGTTTCTAGAAGAGAAGAGCTATGAAGAGATAGTAGACATTGTCAAAAAACCGAAAGGCACTATAGCCACACTCATTCGTCGTGGTCGTGCGATGCTTCTAGAAAAACTTAATTCCAATACATAGCCCCAATTCGCGTATGTCAGCTCTCACCCAAAAAACCCTCCAAGAAATTACTGAGAAAAATATTCAGCCTATTTCACGTTGGCAGATAGAGACGAAGAATACTGTCTATTGGGTGGGCACGCTGTTGCTTGTTGTTTTTTCAGCTCTTGCTACAGCAGTTTCCTTCCACGCTATTTTTGAGATTGATTGGCAGGCGTATCAGAAAGCACATTTTTCATGGATAGAGATGCTGCTTTCTGGAGTGCCAATTTTCTCACTCCTGTTACTAGCCTCTTTTCTTTGGGGAAGTGTGTTTTTTCTCCAACACACTCGTAGAGGATATCGGTATCCAATAGGAGTGCTTTTTGGGGTTTTCTTTTTCTCGAGTGTTTCCCTTGGATACTTCATCGAGGAGTCACCACTCAATGATCCTGCTGAACGCTTCTTGTTGCAGTCATTACCACATATTGAGAAACTTCCAGTCAGTCTTTTCCCTACAACGAAGCAACAATGGTCCCAGCCAGAGAGGGGACTGCTTGGTGGCGTAGTATTGCAATCAGATGAAAAAAGTATAGAGCTTCTGGATAGCGCCCAAAAAACCTGGACTGTCGAATATACAGGGGCTGAGGTGAGTGACGATACCAAGCTCCAGATTGATGATGAGGTGAAGATAATCGGCAGCCAAAGTGACGAAGATACATTTCACGCAACAGAGATACAAAAGTGGGAAAACTCTCACCGACAAGAAGAAGATTCAGATGAAGAACATGTAGAAAGCAAAAGGAGTAGTGAAGAGTCTGAGGACGACTCACAAGAAGAAGATGACCATGAAGAAGAACAAGACGAACATGAGGAAGATGA
>CAYHND010000016.1:4787-10902 GCA_964357915.1 uncultured Bdellovibrionales bacterium | reverse complement strand
GTTTTTCATGTAAACCCCCTGGTTTGACCCTATTTTCAGGCTTTGGTATGCTTACCTATTGATCTTTAACAATACTAGGAGGTATCCATGGAACATGTTGTCGTGGATACCCAGGTATCCCGTCGTAGCTATCCTCGCATCCAAAAAAATCGTTTGGCGAGAGATGTAGTGAAGCACAGGAATCATTCACGGTTTGTAATCATCCTTGATGATGAGAACAAGCCGAGCCTTATCGAAAACCAACCGGTTGAAGGTATATCACGAGAAATTATCCCACTGATTGCAGTGATTGGACCAGGTGAATATCTGGGCCAATATATCAGTGAGACCATACTGCTTGAAATTGGCCTGAAGCGTACGCGTCCGTACAGACCGACACTGTCAGGTACTTTTTCACGCGAACGCGAACCGGTATGTGAGATAAGCCCCGAACAGCAACAGGCGGCATTCCCCATTATTTTGGAATGCCTGGAAAAACATCTTCTAGAAACACGAGCCCGGTGGACAAGTAAGAGTAGTCGCTGGTTCGTGAGCTTTGGAGCATATCAGGTTGAAAAGGGAGTCCAAATATCGGTTCACAAGCGTGACCGTTGGTTGTATCGGGAACTTTTGTTTCAGCATATGAGGTACTTCCAATCTACTCATTTGCCAAAGTTTGCTAAATGGATAAAGGACAGGCTGAAGACGAGTAAATTCAATCGTTACTCGCCACGGCAGTATGGACCCAAAGCAAGGCAGGTGGGTGAGGAAATTCGACGGAGTCGTTATTTCAGAGAGCCACTTCTCCTGGAAACTCTCATGAGGATGACAGGAAGGGCGGATCTAATCCGATCTATTTTGTCAGACTTACATAACCACATACATACACTTGATGAGGAGATGGAGCTGGTCTATATTGATCCGTATGCTTCGTTTCCTCAGAAAGACCATCTGTGGTTCTACAAGACCCTCGATCAGCCAGCCGAGAATGGTTTCAAGTTACAAGCTAAGGGCTGTGCTCGTTTTGAGGTTATTCCTGAGACATCGTGGATTAGTGAGATAGAGTCTCGAGTACATATCCACTTTCCAAGTGAGTTTTCAGCAGAAGAGTTTCAGGAACAAATGAGAAGAGGATTCGAAAATGAAGAGGATTGTCCATTCTAGAGGGGCGGTGACTATTGAAGCCTACCCCGAACAAGCACGAAGGGTGCTCAGGTCTCTCTATGAGGCATACATGGAGGAGCGATTACTGTACGCCCACGTGGTGAGATCTGATGCCCCCCAGACACGACACCTCCCCGAGAGTATTGTGAAGGGAGGAGAGGATCATTTGCGGTGGCTTTTCTTTGCTGTTCTGACTGATCGGCGTGATGCGAGCGAAAACGTCTACGCAGCTCACAAACGACTGTATGTTCGTCAGCCAATACTCTACCTTGATGAGGTGACCGTTTTGACTGAAGGGGAGATTAAGAAAATCCTCGTGGCAGAACAGGTCAGCATGCCAGGAACATCAGCGCGTAACTGGGTGGCATGTGCGGATACTTTGTATGGTAAATTTGAAGGTAATCCGCTTCGCACGTATGAGTCTGGAAGTATTGGAGGAGCACTTCTCGCTAAGAAGAAAGCTCCGCTTCCTGGCTATGGTGCTAAATTGCTGTCACTCTTGGCGTTGTTTTTCCATGAGGTGGGAGCGCTTGAGAAACTGCCTGAAAACACTTTCCCTATTGATCTCCATGTACAGCGCATCGCGCTCGCTACGGGCATTATCAGGGGTGAGGGCAACGTGAGGAATGACATGCTCGAAAACGTTCTTCGGGAATTATTCTCTCAGATTGCCAAGGAAGAAGGTTGGGACGTGCTAGAACTTGCTCATGCACTTTGGTTTTTGGGCAATCGTCTTTGCACTGGTTGTAACAAAAGCTCAAAGGCTCTGCATTTTTGTCCCATCTATGAAGAGTGTCGGGGAGCTATTCCTACGAGATCCTATTTCAAAAAAGGTCTCTGGGAACTAAACGCGCAGCGTTTGCGTAAGGGTGGCGAGAATCAATTTCGTTTACCGGAAGATACACCACTATTTGGTGAACCCTGAGGGGTGGTCGGAATATTTCCCGACCACCCCTTTTGTTTTTTCTCTATAAAATCAGGTGTATAATTAAAAGAGTAAGAATTAATATAGTAGAGTATGTTACTGCAACTTCTTAATATCCTAATGGGTGTAGTAGTCGCGTTACCGGGTCTCCAAAAACGAGGTTTGATTCAGGCTCAGACAGAATTTGAGGGGAAGATTTCTTCATATGTTCCTACGCTTGGCTTAATAGGGTTAGTAGCGGGAGTAATCGGATTTTTGATACGCATAGATCTTCTGCCGATTTTTATCTCATCCCTGGGTGCTAGCTATCCACAAGCAATACCAGCCATATTACTAGGTCTTTTATTGGCCGCGCCTCATTTCCAAAAATACCAGCTTCTCAAGCAAGTCTCTGACAAGATTAGGCCTTATGCCTTTGAAATTGGTATCATCGGGATCGCTTGTGGCTTAGGGTCACTGCTCTTCGGCTGTATCCTGCCAGTAGTCTGCCACGTGCCTTTTTAGCCTGAAGAGGGCTCAGGGTGAGGGTTTGCTATACTTAAGAGTAGTATGAGTTTTGAGAAACCCACCCCACCAAAAACTGAAGATTCTAAAGACAGAGCCTCTCTTGGGAAGGTTTTTTCTCGACGTGAAGTAGTGGGTAGTCTCGGTATTGCTTCAGTGCTCGGTGGATTAGCAACGGCGGAGTATCTTAAGAAAGACAAGAAGAATAAAGAGGTAACCAAGGAAGAAGAAGAGAACTTCGAGCGTCAGTACAGTCCGCGTTTTGCTGATGAGATGACTGGCTATACGGAGCTCTACAGCAAGCTTAAGTTTGATGAGGTTATGTTCGTGGATGATAAGGGTCGTCCACTGGGCGATCCAATCAAGATAGAGGATTTCAACGGAGTGTCACCGGGTAGTCGAGATCAGCATGGGATTATCAAAGGTGATATAAATCAGGCTTGGCTCGATGTAGTTCGCAAACACATCTGCGATACTTATAAGGTGCCTTACGATAAAGCGAAGAGTAGGCCTCGCCAGTTTAATCTTATCTACATTGCTCGAGAGATGGTCACTACTCTGGCAGATGAGAACATCAAAGCCAATACATATCTTGATATCGTCAAGGAAATGGGAGATAAGACAGTTGTGGCAGACTCTCGGAGCCGTATCGAGTATCTCAGACAAGAAGGTATGAAAAAGGCAGAAGGCATACCTGCTGGAGCACGAGATGAAATACAGTTTGTCTTACCAGGACTAGCTGCTCAGGAATCCAAGTATGTGAATGATGTAGTGAGTAGTACTGGCGCCAGGGGTATTATGCAGTTTATGTCAGGTACTTGGGCGCGAGTAGATGGCGGTGAGATAGATGATGTTTTGAGTTTTACTGATCAGGTGGCCGCTGCGAGCAAGCTTTTTAGCGGTAAATATGACTATCTTCAGAATGATAAAGACGATAATGTACGACAGGAGTTCAAGTTGATTCAGCGGGAGTTTTTTGGTGGTGATGCGGAAGCCTTTGAGCATTATTTCTTAGCGCCGGTACTTATCAATTCGTACAATAGTGGAGAAGGGCGTCTGGCGAAATGTATTAGACTCTTTGTTGAGACCTATCCAACAGCAGCCTCTCTCAAGAAGGCTATAGGAGAATATCCTAAAGGTTTTGGGTACGATGCGTATCTTTTGATGACCAAGCTTTGTTCGACGGTAGTTGGTAAAGATGAGGATGGTCACAGTATACGCCGCATACGAGGGTATGGTCGGGATTCCAGTCAGTATGTGGTTCGAGCCTACACCTTGGCTCAACTACTTGAAGAAGAGAAATAGAGACTCCTTTAGACAGTTTTGCTGCTTTTCGCTATACTAAAGAGGTAATTCGTGGCTTATAGATTGTATGGATAACAATGAAATCCAAAATGAAGCAGTAGAGGAGGTAACTGAAAAAACAGCCCCAAGGAACGAGAAAAGTGTGAAAGAGACTGTGATGACACTGAAGCAGAAAATCAAAGACAATTGGAAGGTGCTTCTGCCACTCGTGCTCGTAGCGGTGGTAGCTTTGGGCGTCTGGTGGGGACGGAGTCTTTTTGTGGCCGCTATTGTTGATGGTGAGCCCATTAGTCGTTTGGCAGTCATTCATGAGCTTGAGAAGCGCTCTGGTGGTCAAGCGCTTGATACCATAGTCATCAAGAAGATCATCCTCAAACGTGCCTTGGAACAAGGCGTGAGTATTAGTGGTGAAGAAGTGAACCAAGAGATCACTACGCTAGAGGGTCGGATGACAGAGCAGGGTACCACTCTAGATGCAGCGCTGGCCGAGCAGGGTATGACTCTTGACCAGTTCAAAGAGCAAATTATTCTCCAGAAAGCTCTTGAGAAAATTCTTGCTGATAAGGTGGCCGTTTCTGATGAAGAGGTTACTCGGTACCTCACAGAGACTAAGGCAACAAGGCCAGCTACGATGACTGAAGAGGAATTCAATGCCAAGGTTCGTGAGCAAATCAAGAGCCAGAAATTTGGCACAGAAGTAGAGATCTGGTTGGCTGAGCAGAAGCAGAAAGCTAATATTCAGTATTTTGTAGACTATGCACTCCCACTACCAAGTGAGGAGCCAGCCCCAGAAGCACCAGCAACGACTGAAGAGGTACCAATGTCATCTCAACAGTAAGGACTATGTTTCACAAAATTGCCCAGAAAATATCTGAATGGGTGGGTTCACCAAAGGCTTTTTTCCTGGCCGTATTCGTAGTTACTGTTTGGGCTTTGATGGGACCACTATTTGGATATTCTGATACGTGGCAGCTCATCATCAACACGGGTACGACTATCTTGACTTTTCTGATGGTGTTCTTGATTCAAAACACTCAAAATCGTGATAGTAAGGCGATTCACCTCAAGCTCGATGAACTTATCCGTTCGATCAAAGCAGCACGTAATCACTTGCTCGATATTGAGGATGAAACTGACATTGAAATTGCTCGACTCCAAAAAGAATTCATTGATTTGAGCAAGAAAAATTAGAGAGCTCTTCTAAACAATGAATTCCTTTTCGCTATGAAAGTAGGTATTCAAATACTGGTATTATTACTCGTGATGGCGGGGGGATTCTTTTTCTTGGGTCTCCAGGTACCCTGTAAGCAGGTGATTACCTATCGCCTGGGGAGTGTTGATCCGCGTTTTGGGTTGGAGAGTGAGGAGCTTGAGAAGGCTCTTCTGCTCGCTCAAGATCCTTGGGAAGATTTGGCCGGGCGAGAACTTTTTCGTTACGCAACCGATGGCGTTGTCGCTGTCAATTTTATCTATGATGAACGTCAAGAACGCACCCAAGAAGAGATAAAGCTTGATGCTGCTGAAGAGCAGATTAATACACAGCAAGAAAATATAGATGCTTCCTATCGAGCACTACAAACAGACTTTGAAAAGCAGTCAAAAGAATACGAGAGTCAAGTGGCGGAGTACAAACGTCGTCTAGACAAGTATAACGATGAAGTAGAAAACTTTAATACCCACGGTGGCGTGACAGAGAGCGATAGCAATCGTCTTCGACAAGTTGCCAAAGATCTCAATAGGGAGGCCACGGTGATAGAAAAAAAGAGACTGGCGCTCAATAGTCTGGCGGGTCGTTTGAATGGTTTGGCCGGCAAAGAACAAAAAATAGTCGAACAGTACAACAGTCAGGTGGAGAGTTTTGCAGAACGTTTTCAGGGAGAAGGAGTTTTTGATCAGGGCGAATACGGAGGCAAAGAACTCAATGTCTACCAATACAAAACAGAAGCAGATCTTGTCCTCGTCCTGGCTCATGAATTGGGGCATACTCTAGGGCTTAATCATGTAGAGAATAGCGCTTCGCTCATGTACTACCTCATGGGAGAACAACCCAAAGGAAAGATAGTGCTGACCAAAGAAGATCAACAAGCTTTCAATCAGTTCTGTAGCCAGCCGCTCAGTCTTTATCCGACAAGCATCAAAGAAACTCTTCGTTTTACGAAAGAGAAGATTCTTCCTACATTAGGCTATGAATAAGTATGTCTGGGGAGGGGTGGTGATTTTTTTGATTGCATTTTTTGG
>CAYHND010000016.1:2796-4687 GCA_964357915.1 uncultured Bdellovibrionales bacterium | reverse complement strand
CAAGTAGAGTCTCGGAAAGAGCTCCTCGCCTTGGCAGCCTACCAAAAGAAAAAGCTTGGACACTCAGTAGATACTTCTATTACCGATACCAATAAGATTTTGGAGGAGTATTTTGACATCGAGGGAAGAGTGATGGAGATGAGCAATGAGCAAGAGATGAAAGAACTTGTCAGTGAGGGGAGTATACTGATTATTCCAGCCGATGGGCAGAAGCTCAGTAATCCATTCTTCACGCCACCCGGACCTATTAATCACATGCTGGTGGTGCTCAAGTATGATGAGAAGACGGGTGAGTATATCACCCATGATCCAGGTACGAGAAGGGGAGCGTTCTACCACTACCAACCAGATGTCCTTTGGAAAGCGATACGGGATTATCCGACAGGCGCTACTCATGTCCCAAATACCAAAAAAGACAAGAGGATTCTGGTCGTCCCCCTAGAACGGTAATTTTTTCTTGACACAGCTCAGAATATCTGCTTTAATAAGGAGTCGCATAAATGAGCTTTTTTTGAGCCTCATTTTGATGGCCAGCAAAAGCCGTTGCTCCCTATTTTTATACATTAGCAGGGTGCTCTTTCCAAGACCTCTTAACTTACAAGAGGGATTGGCTCGCAAGTGAAGACATTGGTTTCTCGATGGATTATCTTGCCGTTTTTTGCAAGATAATTCTTAGTAGAACTAACACTATGTCAGCACCACTTACTCGTGGTAAACGTTCGCGTACCGTATCACCAGGAAAAAAGAAAGTCCTCATGAACAAGCGTCGTGGGGAAATAAAGCACAAGAAGAAGCAGGGGAAGATCGGATTTGATCTGAACCGTATTACTAAAGGTGAAATCTCTGAGGGAGATCTCCCGGTCATTGAGAGCCCAGTAGCTCACTTTGATGATTTCAAGCTGGATGCTCGTATCAAGAAAAACATCGAGCATCGTAAGCTCGTTCATCCAACTCCTATCCAAGGACTGACTATTCCAGTCATTCTTGAAGGACGTGATGTTATCGGTGTTGCCAACACGGGTACTGGTAAAACAGCCGCCTTTCTGTTGCCACTTATCGATAGAACACTGAAGAACCCGAAGCACCGCACCATCATCATCGCTCCAACCCGAGAATTGGCTGAGCAGATTGATCGTGAGCTCAAGCTTTTCACCCATGGATTGCGTATGGGTTCTACGGTCTGTATCGGAGGGAAGTTCCTTGATGAGCAGATGAGAGGACTTGCTCGTGACCCACACTTTGTGATTGGGACACCGGGTCGCCTTCTTGATCTTATTGATCGTAAGAAACTCGATATCCGTAAGTTTCAGGCTGTAGTCCTCGATGAAGTTGACCGTATGCTCGACATGGGATTTCTCAAAGACGTGAAGCAGATGCTTATGTCTATTGAGAAGCCACGTCACCTGCTCTTCTTCTCAGCTACTATGCCTCGTATTATTTCAGACCTAGCTCAGCAATTCCTGCACAACCCGCTGACCTTCACCGTCAAACCTCGCGCTACCTCACAGAATGTTATTCAAGACGTTGTCCGTGTTGGTAAGAACGATGTACGTATTGATCTGTTGCACCAGATGCTTCTTGATCGAGATTTTATGAAAGTGATCATCTTTGGTCGCACCAAGCGTGGTGTCGAACAATTGGTCAAGCAGTTGATTGAGCGAGGGTTCAAAGCCGATGCTATTCATGGCGATAAGACGCAGTCAGCTCGTAGCCGTGCGCTCAAGCGTTTCACCCGTGATGAAGTGACTATTCTGGTAGCTACCGATGTAGCTGCTCGTGGTCTTGATATCAATGATGTCAGTCATGTTATCAACTACGATATCCCAGAAACCTACGATGACTACGTACACCGTATTGGTCGTACCGGTCGCGCTGGTAAGAAGGGTCATGC
>CAYHND010000016.1:0-2696 GCA_964357915.1 uncultured Bdellovibrionales bacterium | reverse complement strand
GAATGACAGAATACTTTGCCGCAATTGAGGTTTGGTTTCAGGGTTTTGCACTGATGGTGCCATTGCCTTGGTTTGTCTTTTTTGGTTCTGCTTTGGAAGAGCTGGTGAGTCTCATTCCGGCCTCCTTAGTCATGGGACTGGCTGGGTCGGTTTCTTTGGTCAGGGGTTATGATATTTTTTATCTCATGTTCCTAGCCTTCATTGGCAACATAGGGAGACTGCTTGGTGCCTATCTCTACTACTGGCTCGGTGACCGTCTAGAGGATATTCTTATACCGTACGTCAAGAAATTTCTGGGAGTGGGTCATGAAGAGGTGGAGGGTCTTGGCCAGCGTTTTAGTGGACATCACTACCGTGATGGTGTCGCTCTCTTCTTTATGCGAGTCACCCCATTCTTCCCCGTCACCATTACCTCAATAGCCTGTGGAGTCATCAAAATGAACTTGAAGGTCTATCTGACGGCCTCTTTCTTGGGGAATTTCTGTAAGGACTTTTTGTTTCTTACGGTAGGGTACATAGGGCTTGCCTCAATGAAACAGGCTTGGAAGCCAGTGCAAGACTATAAGTGGTACGTGGATGTGAGCGTAGCGGCGTTGATTGTAGCTTTGCTGGTCACCCTCTATCTGCATCGGGGGCGAGGGAGGCGTGTGGTCAGGGCGCTTCGAAAGTACTATCAGAAACTATCATCATAAACACCTATGCCTGTCTTCCAAATCAAATCCAAATACCAGCCGGCCGGAGATCAACCCTTAGCTATTCAGTCGCTCATAGACGGGTACCATGCGGGTCACGACAAGCAGACGCTTTTGGGAGTGACTGGCTCGGGCAAGACCTTTACGATGGCTAATGTCATTCAGAGTATTGGTAAGCCAACCCTCGTCATCGCCCACAATAAGACCCTAGCTGCTCAGCTAGCTCAGGAGTACCAGGAGTTTTTCCCGGATAATGCTGTGCATTATTTTGTTTCATACTACGACTACTACCAGCCAGAAGCCTATCTGCCTGTTTCTGATACCTATATTGAGAAAGATGCTCAGATTAACAAAGAAATAGACCGCCTGCGTCATGCTTCCACCCAATCACTTCTGACCCGAAAAGACGTTATTATCGTAGCGTCTGTTTCCTGTATCTATGGTCTGGGGAGTCCGGCTGAGTACGAAAAAAGTAATTTACGCCTAGAGATAGGTCAGCCCATGGGACGAAGTGAACTCCTTCACAAACTAGTAGGGATATTTTTTGAGCGTACTAATGCTGACCTCAACCCTGGTCAGTTTCGCAGTATGGGTAACCGGGTAGAGATCATGCCTGTGTCTGAGAAGTATATTTATCTGATTGAGATTATTGGTGGAGCAGTAGGCCGTATCACCAAGCTCAATCCTGTCACTCAGGAGATCTATGGTGAAGAGAATGCTATTTTTCTTTTTCCGACAAAACATTTTGTGACCGATAAAGAAGAGCAAGAGCGAGCGGTGGTATCTATCCGCCAGGAGCTTGAGGAGCGCCTCAAAGAACTGGAGGCTGAGGGTAAGCTCCTGGAAGTGGAGCGTCTCAAGCGACGAACCAATTATGATTTGGCGATGATTCAGGAGATTGGCTACTGTAGCGGTATTGAAAACTATTCTCGTCATTTGTCAGGCAAACTTCCTGGCGAACCACCAGAGACTCTACTTTCCTATTTTCCACACACAGCTGACGGCAAGCCTGACTTTCTAACCATTATCGATGAGTCACACGTGACCTTGCCACAGCTTCGCGGTATGTACGCTGGAGATCAGTCACGCAAGAGAACGTTGGTAGAATTTGGCTTTCGCTTACCGAGTGCTCTCGATAACCGACCACTGCAGTTCGATGAATTTCTACCACGTATAGACAAGGTCATCTTTACTTCAGCCACACCTGCTGACTATGAACGAACTGAGAGTGGGAACATCGCCGAACAAGTTATTCGTCCAACAGGTCTGGTGGATCCCGAAGTAGAAGTTAAAGGTATTCTGCCGAATGATGAGGTAGGGTACCATGGCCAGATTCAGGATTTTATTACCCAAACAGAGATTGAGATAGCTAAGGGCGGTCGAGTGATAGCTACTACTTTGACCAAGAAAATGGCCGAAGATTTGAGCCGTTTCCTCAAAGAAAAAAACATCAAAGCGGAATATCTACATAGTGATATCAAAACCATCGACCGTATCAAGATCCTCACCCAGTTTCGTAAGGGAGAGTTTGATTGTTTGGTCGGAGTGAACCTTCTTCGTGAAGGACTTGATCTTCCCGAAGTGACCTTTATTGGTATTCTTGATGCTGACAAGGAGGGATTTCTCCGTTCAGAGACTTCTCTCATTCAGATTATTGGACGTGCCGCCCGTAACTCCCAGGGTCGGGTTATACTGTATGCTGACCGTATGACCAACGCCATGCGTAACTCACTAGACGAGACCAATCGCCGTCGCATCAAACAACTCGCCTACAACCAAGAACATGGCATCACCCCGACGACTATTCTCAAAAGTATCAAAGACATCACTGAACAGCTTGAAAGTGAACACGAAAAAGCCGTTCGAGCCAATGTTCTACTTGATGAAGAGATTTTTCAAAACAATCCCGACAAACTTTTTGAATTGAAGAATCAAGAAATGCAAAAAGCAGTAGAGCAGCTTGATTTTGAAACCGCGGCTATTATTCGCGATGAAATCCGCGCC
>CAYHND010000015.1:14291-16564 GCA_964357915.1 uncultured Bdellovibrionales bacterium | reverse complement strand
GAAGGAGAGGGCGTTATTGGTTTTCGTCCAGGACTCCTCGCTGCCTATGGTGATGGCGTCTTTATTATCATGAATGAGATTGAGATGCGACCAGTAGGAAGCGCCCGTATCTTTCAGGAGATTGGTTATCGTTTCGAAGATGTCCAAAACCTCAACGCTGAAGAGTTGGGTATCTACAAGCGGGGTAAAATATTTCTCTCTGGTGATCGTCATCCTGATGGTACTGTTTTTCAGGACAAAGAAACTTCAGACTACTTCCTTGTCGAAGAGGGTCAATTTCATAAACTTTTGCCTGGCCGCTATCTCGACTTCCTCCTTAGCAAAGCCCGCCCTATTGTATTCTCAAGCGTGACTAGTGACAAGACCGTAAGCTGTGCTGCCACTCCCAACCTCTTGAGTCATGGCCTCCACTGCACCCTACCTCTAGCTAGTATTAGTAGCACTATTGGGAGTGACTATGAAATCCGTCTAACTAACCAGGGTGTGCCCATGGATCTGAGCTTTTTTGAGGCTCGCTTTAAGACCGCCAAAAACAAGGCTAATCTTCTCTTCATCACCACTCAAGTCAAAGACCTATTCCTCAGCCGCTTTGGCGCTAACTAATATTCCTTATGCACATTTCTTTTCCTTCATTCTCACTCAGAGAGCACCTATTGAGACTTCTCAAGCGTCACCCAGTAAAGACTCTCTTCTTTTATTCTCTTGGTAGTGAGCTTTTGATACTCCTGTTTCTTTTCTTCGCCTTCCTCCTAACTACTGAAATTACTCTTCCCGGCTTTATCTCTCTTCGTCTCAACCTCACCTGGTACTTGATTGGCATCCTCGCTGCTACCTCATTAGTTCTGTTCATTGGAAAGAATGCCGACATACAACCCTCTCAAAACATCCCTTTTGAAAAAATCTTCCTTATCCTGAGTGGCTTGTGGGCGCTTGGTATCACAGTCCTCTCTCTTCATGATTTTCCTTGGTGGGTGATTGTTCTTTTACTTATAATACTCGCTATCGTGAGTACTTGGTTCTGGCGTTCTTTCTTCAAAAAGACAAGGAACACCTAAGCTTATTCCTCAATATAGGAAAGGGTTTGTCGAGCACACCGCTCCCAAGAAAAACCAGCCAGTTGTTGGGTGCCTTTGAGTACCAGTGCTTCTCGTAAACTGGCATTCTGCCAAAGAAGAGCAAGTTTTTGGGCGATATCATCTGTGTTGAGTGCCTCACAGTAGAGCGCTCCATTGCCGGCCACTTCAGGGAGGCTTGAGTTATTAGCGGTCAGGACTGGCACCCCACTCGAAAATGCTTCAAGAATCGGTATCCCAAAACCTTCGTACAGAGATGGAAAGACAAATACTCTTGTTCCTTGATACAGGGCTCTTAATTCATCAAATGATACTTTGCCTGTAAGGATAATATCTTCTTTGTAGAGGCTTCGCTCACGTGTCTTGAGAATACCACTCGCCAACCAGGCTACTTCACCTGCTAGGACGAGCTTAGCTTGAGGGTTTTCTGACTTCATTTTTTCAAAAGCTTCTATGAGACGTACCAAGTTCTTACGAGGCTGAAGCGCTCCGACGTAGAGACAGTATGAATCAGGAACTAAGCTATAAGAATCAAGGGTAGAGACAATCTCTTCAGACGTGAGTCTCTGAGAAAAAAATGCGCCATCAAAACCATGATGAATCACCCGTATTTTTTTCGCATCAAGATTGGGAAAGTGTTGTAGCACATCCTCCTTAGTAGCTTCGGAAACAGCGATAAGTTTGTCAGCCCTTTCGATAACGCGTCGGAGCAGAATATCAAGTTTCAGACGGTCTTTCCAAGTAAATGTTTCGGGATATTTTTTCCAAGCCAAATCGTGAATAGTAGCTGTTACTTCTATGGTTTTGGGTAGCAGAAGTGGTGCTGCCTGAATAGGGAGGAACAATTTTTCCGGGACATCTCGAAAGAGTGCCCAAGCAAAGCGGGTCTGCATCCAGGCAATAGGGAAAGGGATTTTCTTTTCCTGATAATTGCTGTGCATGGTAGGAGCTAGTGCCTTACTAAAAGCTCGCTCATGATACAAAACAAAAAAAACTTTTGGGGCCAAAACACCAAAAGCTTTCAAGAGTTCTTTGAGATACACTCGCGTACCATCAACACGTTCTCGATCCAAATCACTGGCTTGAACAGCGATACGCATACTATTTTGTTAGGTACGTTGCAAGCTCCTCGAAGGCCACCTCATCTACCTGACCAGTAGAGCGGTTTTTGACTTCAGCTTTACCTGATTCAAGACTTCT
>CAYHND010000015.1:9465-14191 GCA_964357915.1 uncultured Bdellovibrionales bacterium | reverse complement strand
CCTACCTCTGCTGTTTTGACAAGCTCTAATTCATCACGAGTGACACCAAGCTTTTGGAGAGTTTCATCGTTATAGACTTCTTCATTAATAGCAATGTTCTTCTCTCGGTTGATATATATCTGGTCTTCTCCTGCTTCGCAGATAGTCTGGAACTCATGACTAAACTGAGTAAAAGCTCCTCCAGAGGCAAACGTCACAAAAGTATCGCTACCTACACCAGTACGCTCAAAAACTCTCTTATAAGCTTCAATTACAGACTGATAAAACTTCTCATGCATTTCTTCATCAGTGGCATATGAATAGAGATCTTTCATAACAAACTCCCGTCCCCTCATAATACCGCTCTTAGCACGTAATTCATTCCTGAGCTTCGTCTGGAATTGATAGACAAAAACTGGGAGATCCCGGTAACTCGTAATAAAGTCCTTCATCATCTCAGTAATTGGTTCTTCGTGAGACCAACCAAAACCAACTTCTACACCATTCTTAAGTTGGGACTTGAACCATACGTTGACAGTCTCATCACTCCAACGATTCGTATTTTCCCAAATCTCTTTGCGTTGCAAGCTGGTCATGATAATCTCTTGTCCACCAATACTATCCATCTCTTCTCGCACTATCGCTTTAATTTTTTCGAGTACCTGAATCCCGAGTGGCAGATACGCATACACTCCGGCCATTTCTTTGTACACATAGCCAGCGCGAATGAGTAGTTCGGCATTCTTGCTCACTTCGTCTTTCGGAGCGGTTTTTCTGGTTTTGGTGAAAAGTTGTGATTGTTTCATACCCCTTATGATAGCTGAGCCAAAAGCCCCTGTCAAAACAAATCCCGCACTCTTGTAAGGAAGAGTGCGGGTTCGAGAGACTTCTTTCGGTTATATTTAGAACTGTACCTGAAGAGCGCTCTCTACACCATTGCGGATAATAAGAACTTCGGCCTTATCTCCAACACTGTACTTACTCAGAAGCACTGGTAACGGGCTATCAAGATTTACTTCTTGCTTGTCCACTGCAATGATGATATCTCCTGCCTGCATACCCGCATTTGCTCCAGCAGAGTTAGCAATTACTGCTAATCCCGTTTCACCACTTGGTGAGAAGATGAGAGCTCCTCGATCACGATCAATACCCTGACTCAAGGCAAATGATTTGGTCAGAGGAAGATAGTACACACCAAGGGTCACTCGCTTCTCAAGATTATTTGCTACTACACGTTCATATGAACTTCTCACCGCATTCGCTGGCAAAATAAATCCAACTGTTTGATTATTATAGACATATGAACCAATCAGTCCTACCATTTCTCCGTTATAGCCGATAGCTGGTCCTCCGACGAATTCTCTAATATTTGGAATATCCATCTCAAATACCCCTTCCCACTTCTCAGATAAGGAAACTGATTGGGCGCTAAGGTTCAATGTGCGATTCTTGTTTTGTAGCGCACCCAAAGCAATACGATTTTGGTACTCTGCAAAACTATTTCCAATAGCGATTATACGCTTCCCAATACGAGCATCATCTGAGTTAGCAAGAGCGATAGCAGGCACTGTGAGGTTTTCATCAAGATTGAAGTACGCAAGGTTGGTAAGGGTATCGTATCCAACTAAACGCGCACTATAGTTCTTGCCATCAAAAAGAAGAACTGAGTACTTCACGCCATCCTTGATTGGCGCTTCATTAGTATACGTAACAATAAGTCCATCATTGGTAAGTAGTACACCTGTACGGGTCTCCACTTGGCGACCACCTAACACTGAGGTAACTTTCTTGGTCGCAACCGTCTCATCAAAAACGGTCACTATATTCACTACTGCTGTCGCAGGTTGAGAAATAATGCGTTCTACTGAATCGTCTTCGCGAATTACTACTTGTTCAGTCTTGTTGATAATAGTAGTCCGTTCACCGGCTTTTTTGAAAAGTGAGTAATCCGAAAGTAGCTCTATTGAAGAAAGAGCCGGCAAGACAAAACGCTCAAAAAAGACTCCCCCGAGCCCTCCTAGAAAAAAGATAACTACTACAAATAGTCCTAAAGATACGGTTTTTTTGATAGATAGGGTCATAAATTACTAAAAGGCTAACACTTACTTGTAACACAAATCTGATTATTTGGCAAGAGTCCCGGTTCCTAGACGAGGATTCGCCATGGGGTACTGATAAGAAGGAGTCCTATGAGTGCAAAAAAGAAAGCCATGCGAAAAAGCACTCGTTTGAGGGTCAGGGTATTACGGAGAGCCTGCCAAGCAATATCCCAAGAGAGGTAGAAAAAAATAAGGCTGATGGTACCGGTGGTCAGGTACCCAAAAGGCCAAAAACTAACCACCCAGGCTAATTCGGTGAGAGTGAGTCCCAAAAGGACGCTGTAGAGCTTGGCCTGTGGGTAGCTTTCTTTGGGGAGATCTGGTACCAGAGTTGCAAAACTGGTGAAGGTAGTGCCCATGAAAAAAAGTACCATGAGAGCCCATAAAGGAAAATTGAAGTTCAAGTAAAAACCGTACATGCTGCCGTAGAAGAGAAACAGTCCCGCCAACGAAGCACTCTGCAAGAACGCTATGGCTGTCTGATCTTGTGGAGCCTGCTTCAGACGATAGGATCCCATAAACGCCAGATACACCATGGAA
Organism: uncultured Bdellovibrionales bacterium; assembly: GCA_964357915.1. Classification (GTDB taxonomy): domain Bacteria; phylum Patescibacteriota; class Minisyncoccia; order Moranbacterales; family UBA1568; genus UBA1568. The sequence goes on along the minus strand of CAYHND010000015.1, from coordinate 11,573 downwards.
CTCGCGAGGAAAACAAAGACTTGTTGTTCAGAAGAGTTGTCGATAAAGGACAGGAGTGTCGGTGTTGTCAGGGCGAACAAGGCTGGCAAGAAAATATCTCGCAGACGTCCCGTGATTCTTTTGGTTGCCAAAGCAACGACAATCAACAAGGGGCTGATGCTGAAGAAATACCAGCTCCAGGTAGCACTTGTGTCAAGATGCAAGATACCTTGAAGAACTCCATAAAAAATGACTGTCCAAAGAAAAACTGTGAAATGAAAAATCATACGGAGAGGACGGGATTAGTAACTCTCTCAATTCTCACATCTTTTGAAAAAAGCTTTATTCTGAGCGAAAAGTTTGAAGGCGACTGATGGCTACCTATTGGTAACCAGAAGGAGCATGAAGACTTTGGAGCCAGAATAGAGTTTTTTTCAATGATGAGTGACTGCATGACGGTGAGAATTAAGAGAGTTACTTTGGCACTATTTCTTTTCTTCAATGGTGAGCTTAATTTGTTTTGTTTCAGCTTTGTGCCAAATCAGCAGAGTAACTTCTTGGCCGACTTCCATCTGTGCCAACACCTTCCCAAGTGGATTGGCCTCGTCTATCTTTTTGCCATTAATCTCTAGGATAATATCATTTTCGACCAGTCCTGCTTTATCAGCTGGGCCACCCGGAATAACAGCAAAATCAGTGATGTTTTGCCCGCGTAAGATAAGTGCTCCGTAGCTATACGGCAGATTAAGAGTTTTGGCAGACTCTTCATTGAGTAGTACATAGCGCACTCCTATGTATGGAGTGATGATACGCCCATTTTCTCGTACCTGAGCAATACTTCTCTTGACGTCATTGATAGGGAGTGCAAAACCAATATTCTCAGCTCCTTGAGCTACCGCGACATTGATACCGATGACTCGTCCATTGATATCAAAGAGGGGACCCCCTGAGTTACCAGGATTGATGGCCGCATCCGTCTGGATGATATTGGTCAGACGCTCCTCTTGTCCAAAACCAGATCCAGCTGTCACTTCTCGCTTCATACCAGAGATGATGCCCCGACTGACCGAATTGGCAAACTCCCCTAAGGGATTGCCGATAGCAATAGCCGTCTGACCTACTTTGATTTTATCTGAATCGCCGAGTGGGAGTACCGGAAACCCAGTCCCCTCAATCTTCAGGATGGCTACATCATTATTGGGGTCACGTGCCAATACTTTAGCCTCAAATTCTTTGCCTCCACTCTGTACAACGGTATAGGTCGCATCAATATCGCTCACCACATGCTTGTTGGTCACGATAAGACCATCTTCAGTCACAATAAAGCCAGATCCGCTACCAACCTGCTGTTTCTTACTTTCTCCAGTGGTATCCTCTTGTGACGGAGTGTCATTGAATGGAAAGAAAAAAGGCAGTCCCCCCAAAGCAGGTGCCTGCTTCACCTCTTTGGATATAACGATACTCACTACAGCTGTACTTCTTTGTTCTACGAGACGAATGAGACTCTCATCTTCTATGCCTGGCAACACATCCAGCTGACCTTGTGCTTCTTTTTCGAGAGTATCTTTTGAGTCCGGAGTTCCGAAGTGGTTGATCAAGCCAAACATGAGTCCACCTCCTACTAGCCCAGCCACTATCATCTGCAAAAACATTCCCCCGGCACTTGGCACATACTGCTGAGTCTCTGGCAATACTAGAGGTAGAGGCTCTTGCTGGAAAAGTTTTTCTTCTTTGTTGGATACAGGAGGCTGGATATCATTCATCATAGACACTACTTAGAAAAGAAAGAGGGCATCTCCTTCAGATTTATTAAAGAGCTCTTTCTCAAACTGACGCATGCTTTCACTCTTAAACTCTACTTGAGCTGTCTCAGAATCAAAACGGTATTCTGGAGACAGTACGTAGATAGGCATACCCTGCATTTCTTTTGTCAGCCAATCTGTGAACAAAGCCTTACGAGTGAATATCTGACTAATACGGTAGAGGGTTTTTCCGTCCTCTTTCTTAATCTCCTGAAGCATGACAATGTGATAGCCCAAGACACTCTCAACTACACTGCCCGCGATACCCACTGTCTGGGTAGGCACAACCCCCTGTAGTTCTGGGGCAAGGTCGGCCAACTGAAACCA
>CAYHND010000015.1:0-9365 GCA_964357915.1 uncultured Bdellovibrionales bacterium | reverse complement strand
CGTAAGGCCTCATCTTCAATCATCTTATTGAGAATTTCTTTCTTACGAACCATGAAACGTTTCTGTCCGTCTTCGGTATGCAGATCTACGCGTAGACCAATCTGTGAAAAATCCTGACTCTCATAAAAGCGTTTCACTGCTCTACTATTCTCAGCGTACTCCCTATACGTAATGATTTGTTTGGGTGAAATAAACACCAAAGGATATGGCATTCGCTCTCGCAAGAGCACTCCGCGATTGCCAAACATGTTTGGCCAAGCGTAGACCCACAAGAGTGAAAGCGCAAAGAGGACTACCAGCAAAGTCAGCACAGCATATCCTACGATACGCACTGAAAAAGTAGGCCGAGCCTTAGTGGCTACGGTATCCTCGGTCTTCTGCCAGGGAAGTTTAGGAAATTTCATACTCGTTTAGCTCTATGTTGTTTAGTGAAAAAAGATTTGCCACCATTTGCGATAATTGGGAATGAGGACTTCTTCTGTCTTGGTAGTATTCTGGCTATTCACATCGTTTTGCACAGAGTCTCTTTGGATATCTTCTTTGATAGCAACGACCGTCTCATCAGCTTTCTTGAGTCCGAGCTTCTCACGAGCTTCTTGTTCGCGAAACTCTCGAGTTGAGAAATAGCTCATGCGTTCTTCGAGAGTTTGGTTCTCTGCTTGAATACGTTTAGCCTCAGCTTCCAAAAGGCTCACCTCTTCGGTAATACGTTTGTGACGTTCGAGTTGACCCCAAGATACAAACGAGGCCCACGCTGTGACAGCAAGTGCGAACAGAAGAAATATCCGCATCAGCCATTTTGATGATTGCATAACGCTTTAGTAGAGAAAGAACGGCGCAAACAAAAACAGCACCATAGACAAAACCACCAGGACGGACGAAACCACCCAGAAGGCATAGGCTTTTTTGTGCATTTTTCGAAAACTCATAGAGATAGTATAGCAAATTCTCCCCTTTTTTGGAATATAAAAAAATCGACCCTCTCCACAACGTGGAGAGGGTCTCCCAAAAATGGGAATATATTAGGGTCGTAAGCTATGGGCAAGCGATTTGCACCATCTCGTCGACCTTGAACTGGTGGATGAGATATCCATCGAAACCGTCCCCACCGCCATGATTCACATAGATCCGCGCGGTCTCGTGGCCAAAAGGGCAAACTCCAAACTGGAGACCGCCCAATGGAAATAGCATCCCAGGAAGAAAGGCACCTGTATTGGTGTAAAGTGGCAACGGCCCCGACTCACCAACGGGTTCACCGTTGGTATCCCGTGCCTGACAGAGGATGGTGTAGTATGGCATCCCCACCTGGCACAACGGACATTTGTGATGGAAAAGGCCAAAAAACCTTCTTACCTCGCGAAGCCCTGTCATGGCCCACTTATCGTTGGTGAATTCCCATGTTCCCAACGACTGAAGATAAAGCTTGCCGAGCTCAAAAGCTCGGTCATGAAATGACTTATTCTTCATTGGTTACCCTTTCTAAAGAACAGTTGTGCAGAGGCAGAATTACCACTACAACCCGCCATTATACACCCAAAACTCCTAAAAGTCAAGGGCACCAGGTAATGTGCTCACCTCTATAGCGGTTTTGCTAGGCTAGCCAGGTTAATCCCTTCTTGTGAAATTACTTTGAAGCGCAACTTCTTATATAAATCTTCAAAAATAACTGCTCTCAAGAAATCTATTCGTTCATTCCTTCACGAGTGGCTTCGATCATACTGCGGAGCTCACCCAAGTTGACTTGGGGTTTCTGACGCAGGCTTTTGAATTTTTTGGGACCCATAGTACGAGTCTGGGAAAGCTTCATAGGTGTACCCTCTGGCGCGTACACTCGTTTCTTGGGTTGATTGCTTTGGATTGGTGCGGAAGTTTTTTGCTTTTCTCCTGCAGCAGCATTTTTCTGTTCTATCTCAAGACGCACCTTGGCCGTGGCTCGCTGATAGTCACGAAGACAGTCTTTGCAAAAAGTTGGTCGAGAGCCATCTGGCTTGAAAGGCACTTGGATTTCCTCGCCGCACGTTGCGCACGTAGCTGTGTACATCACTTTCGCTTCAACAGGCTCAGCACTTACAGCTTCCGCTACTTCTGGAGTGGCAGATTCTATGGACTCAGGGGCGACTATGACTTCTTTCTCCACTATTGCCTCTGCCTTTTTTTCTACCACTGGCGCTGGCACTACTACCGCTTCTTCAATAACTGGTTTAGGGGAGACAGGTTTGGGTGCGACTGGCTTGGTGGTAGCAACGGGTGGTTTAGTATTCATCACAGGTTTACGGGTATCACCGCTCGGTTGTGATTTCTTTGGAGGGACGCTCTTTGTGGGAGTCGCCTGAGGAGCACTCTCTCCACTTTTACTCGCTACCTGATTGTAGACAGCTTGTTTCTCTTCTTCCGTCAGCATACCGCTCCAACGACGAATTTTGTCTTCCACTTCATCTTTGGCACCTGAATAACGCTCTCGAGATACAGCAATCACTTTCTCGTCATTACCCACATCTTCCAGTGCGATTGGCGGCAGGGTCGTAGCGCTAAAAGCGTCTCCCGCAATACCATCAATCATCAGCTTGAGATAAATCTGAAACTTTGGCAGGTTGACGATGTCATTCATCATGAAAACCGGCTCAAACTCCTTCTCAAGAAATTCGGCATCCATCGCCCCCACTCGGAAGGAAATAATACTACCAGCGTTACCAAATATTGCGTCACGCACCTTCTCATCAATCTGAGTGACATACTGGTTGGCTAGGATAAGATTGAGATGATACTTACGAGCCTCGGACAAAATATTGGCAAAAGACTCTGTAGCAAAGTTCTGGAATTCATCCACATAGAGGTAGAAGTCGGCGCGGGTCTCTTCGGGAATATCGACGCGTCCCATGGCTGCCAGCTGAATCTTGGTAATCATCATGGCGCCAAGAAGGGCACTGTTATCCTCACCGAGGCGTCCCTTAGAAAGGTTCATGATCAGGATCTTGCGTTCATCCATGATCTTACGCACATCGAAAGATGATACGGTTTGACCCACGATGTTACGAATCAGGGCACTCGAGAGGAACTGACCGACTTTGTTTTGGATAGGTGAAATAACTTCTTGCAACACGCGGTCGTTCCACTGGGTAAACTCATCCACCCAAAAACTCCTCACTACTGGATCCGTGATTTTCTCAACCACTCGTTCTCGGTATGACTTATCCACCAGGATACGTGTCACTCCCAAGAGCGTACTCCCTGGATATTCCAAGAGTCCCAAAATAGCATTGCGGAGAATATACTCCAATCGCGGTCCCCATGAATCAGCCCAAATCTTCTTGAAGACACCCACCAAACCCGATGCCACCAGATGGCGGAACTCGGGATCCACTTTCTCCATCACATTGAAAGCAATCGGGAAAGCCTGGTCGGCTGGATTGAAGTAGATAACGTCATTAATACGATTACTCGGAATAGCTTTGATAAGCTTCTCGGCAGTATCTCCGTGAGGATCGATAAAGGCAATACCATGACCCTTCTGAATATCTTGGATAGCCAGGTTCTCTAGTAGATTGGTCTTACCCATACCCGTCTTCCCAATGACATACATATGACGACGACGGTCATCAGTCTTAATACCAAAAGCAACATCCTGATTACGGAAGTTCGTCTTAGCAAAAAAAGTAATTTCGTTTTCAACCGGTGAGGGCATGGCGTTGTACTGTTAACTAAATCGGTAGATTGGTCGGTGCTCCGCCACGCTTGGCTGCTACACGTGACAGAGTCGGTGCCGTCACTGCCATGTCAGGGATATGGAAGACTGTGGCGAGCTCTTCGGTACTCAGAAGAAAGCGTACATCGTACGGCTGTGGATCACGCTCTATATAACGACGAAAAATACGACGTTGCATATAGCGTGTACGTGCTCCAACAAAAACAAATTCGGCCTTCGTCTTAGTAGCACCGTTTGGCTTGAAGCTGTTGAGATTCTGATCATTGAACTGCTTGATGCCGCCAATAAAACCAGACACTCCTGTGGGTTTGTCAAAATTTTCTCGACGACCCACATAGACGTAACGCATCTTGGTCTTAAACATCATCTTGCCCAGATTTTCTTCCAAGGCCTTGATGACTTCTTTTTGTCCGTAGGTAATTTTTTGTTCATCAAACTCTTTTTTCTCTTCTTCGTGAGCTGCACCAAAATGAAGCTCTGCACCTATAATCATATTGAAAATATTGAGAAATACGTCTTTGATGTCAGTCAGTATCTGTGACAAAAAACCAGCCTTGTGAACCTGCTTCTTACCAATGAATTCATCCACTGTACCCCGACCCACCCGCTTGGCCCAGTCGTCTTCTTCGAATGTAATGAGAATCTGAAACCACATGTGCTGACCTGGACCAGCCTTGCTCATGATTTCGATAATACCCGCCAGTGGATCGAGCATCTTACCCGTGACCGATTCTTCAAACTTTTTGTAGGTGCGAATAGGATACAGGTCGTCTTTGACCAACTCAAAATCCGTCCCCCAGAGATTCCAATCCTTATTGGGCACCGTACGCGGCACCAGCTCTGTGTAGTCAGGCACTTCTACCAGTTCTATGTCTGGGTACTGTCCATAGAAATGCGCCTCCACGAGATTACGTGATTCTTTACGACAGTTAATATAAAAATGCACCTGGCCTTCGATACTAGCAATTTCAAGGGCAAATGATTCAGCGTACTCCCCATCGAGGTATTCCTCGTGCACTATTAGGCTTTTCTTCACTCCCGCCAAACCAGCAAAAATATACTCCATGGGAAGTGGACTGGCTTCGATATCACGGGGTGGAATAATCTCTAATGTAATGTAAGATTTTTTTGCGCCAAAACGATGCCATATATGTGGCATCCAAAGATTCATAAAAATATAGTAGAGCACTGGTGGTAAAGCAATGAACCAGATATACGAAAATATACCAGCAGCTTGCCCAAGTGATGAGAAGAAATTGGCGAGAGCGCCGAATAGAATATCCATGGTAAGTGTGAGGTTCGTTGACCCCGTTACATACCGACACAGATCTAAGACTAAAAGATCAGTGTCGCCTAACGGCTTTGAGTTATGTGAAAGCAAACAAAACTATTTCTATCTTCTCATCTTTTACTTCTTCTTTGCAACGTACGTATTCTTAGCTACCCGTTCAAAGAAAGTATTCAGATTGATGATGATAGTTGATTTTTTGACCTGGCGTACTTTGAGAACTTGTTCGAGAATTTCTTCGCGTGCCAAAGGTTTGGTAGCAGCAGCGAGAATTTCTTCGATGACTTCTTTGACAGTCCCCTTTTTGTAGCCCCATTCAGAAAGAGCATAAATACCTCTTCCTACCAGGACAAAGCGCTTGTCTTTGATGAGTTCGTTATGTACCGTCTGTGGATGACTCTGACGCTTCTTGGTGTGAAGGCCATGTTCATCAATCAAACGAGCAATTTCACGGAAATGGAGTGGCTTACCACCGGTCTTGAGAACAAGGTAGGCCTTTTCTCGGGTACCACGTGGCTTGATATCACTCCACGTAGCCAGTCCCCAGCGACCAAAGACGTTTTGCTTCACATCTTTAGCTACAGTGAGAAAGTTGAGGTAGTGCTCATATGAAAACTTCTTACCGTATTTTTTGGTAAAAAGAGTATAGAGCTCCTCAGAAGAAACAGTTTCTTTCATACTTGAAAGAATTTCCTTCGTACCCTCTTTCATATCCTGCCAAAGCTCTAATGAAAAATCTTTCAAGAAGTAAACCTTTTCATGGTCTAGAGAAAGTTTTTCAGAAAGAATAGTCGGCAGAGCTTCTAAGAAAGCGAGGATAGCACCGGCTTCATTTTTATTCCCTCCGGAAAGTGTTTTAACGAGCTCTTCTGAAACCATGATACCATTTTTCTTCGCCAAGGTCGATTCGACTGTCTTGGAAATAATAGCAAACTGCTCTTCATGCACAAGTGCTTTCTTTAGTTGCTCAAGAGCACTGCAAATAACCTGACGTACTCGCTCACGAGTAATACTATACAGACTACCAATTTCCTCAAGGGTCTTTGCTTTACCGCCTCCAATACCAAAACGAGCTTTGACGATAGCCTGTGAACGCTCCGGGAGTCGTACTAGAAAAGCATTCATGGCTTCTCCATACAAATTCGTACCTTCCACCAGGAGAGTCTCAGTTTTCTTCTTCTGATCAGTCATAGGGAAACAAAAAATGGATAAATTTGGGGTCAATTAACAACATCTTATATTAACGCATGAACCCTGTTTTTGTCAAGGGTTGCCAGTTTGGCTCCTTCGGTGGCTACCTAATTTCTACATCTCAGCTCTTTTGTTGACTCTTTACTCTCCCCTGTCTCCACACTTCACAATGTATTCACTCTTCAACCCCTCTCACCTTGCTTGACTCAGAAAATTTTACTATTACCGTCTGAAGTGAGTGAAACGAAAATCATTATCGTTTCCGAACGAAGAAAGGTAACAAAGGGTAAACACCTCGCGGCTTGCCGCGAAGGGATTGGCTCCAGGGCTTGCCCTGGAGCGCAGTACCCTTTATAATTAAGTATAGATAAAAATCAAAAAACAAAACTCCTTTCTATGTCGCATCTTGCTCCTGAGGCCAATGAGTCTCAATCAGAAACAGAGCAGCTCCAAAAAATTCAAACCTTACGCGAGATGGTTCTCAGTGCTGAGAAAACTATCCAGAGCGCTAAGGCCATGCTCTTACAAATTGAGGGGAAGAAAAAAACCGGTCGCCCTCGTAAACTTGATTCCCACGAAGAAAGTCTTGGGACGGTTATTGAAGGTACCTTTGATGGACAAATCATGATTGGCACTGACGGCAAACAATATCCCGTCCCTGCTAACTATGCCTCTAAGTCCAAACTCGTCGAAGGTGACATGCTCAAACTGACTATTACCGGAACAGGCACTTTTCTCTACAAACAAATTGGCCCTATTGAGCGTCGTCACGCCCTTGGTATTGTCACTCAAGATGAAAACAGCAACTACTACGTGGTATCAAATGGTAAGCCCTATCGTATTCTTTTGGCTTCTGTCACGTATTTCAAGGCAGAACCAGGTGATGAAGTAGCTATTGTTGTCCCGGCAGGGATGGACTCCACTTGGGCAGCCATCGAAAACATCATTCAAAAAGGTGTCCACGCTGACTGGAAGAATGATCACGAGCGTGCCGCTGAGGTACACAGTGTCATGAATGCTTGGAAGCAAGATATTACTCCCACTGACCCAGCTACTCCGGAAGAAGCTCCGGCTGTCTCTCTCCATGACAATGACCTACAGCCTACAGCCACTCCACTCCTAAACGACTGGGTGCGTGATATGGAAGAAATTGAACGTGAGATAAACCAAGGCAAGTAAGCTTTGAAGTATTTCTGAAATTTCAAATCTTTACTCTTAAACTCCCAAACAACCTATGGCTATCCCAACCAACACCCCCGTATCATACCGTGGTGGCAAGAAAGATTATCTCCTCGGTCTGCTCGCTGGTATCTTGATTGGACTTCTCCTACTCCCTATCCTCAAAAATGCCAAACCAAGTCTCTATGATACGGTCTGGCTTTTTGTAGTACCCTTCTTTGCTATCGGTGTCCCCGCGGGTCTCATAGTGGCTTCATTCATTGCCAAAAGGATTGCTCTTGTTTGGCAGCTCGCCAAATTCCTCGTTATTGGTATCATGAATACCCTCGTCGACATTGGCGTTCTCGCTCTCATCACTATCCTCGTAGCTACTGATGCAAACCACGCCTCAGAAACTACTTGGTTTACGATTGTGTCTCTTGTCGTTACCTATTATTCACTCTACAAGGCTATCTCCTTTATCGTCGCCAATATCAACAGCTTTTTCTGGAACAAATACTGGACCTTCGGTGCTGAGAATCGGAGTCAAGCTACACAGCAATTTTTTCAGTTTTTCTTGGTCAGTCTGATTGGTTTTGCTATCAATGTCAGCATTGCTTCTGTTGTTTTTGGTTCTCTCTCATCTGCCGGTGCATTTACCGTCGCCCAAGCTGGCCTCATTGGCGCTGCCATGGGTAGTGTCATCGGTCTGGCTTGGAACTTCATTGGCTACAAGTTTTTTGTCTTCAAGAAGTAACCCCGCACCTTTTGAGGCCTGCGCAAAGCGCATGAGATTACCTCTACAAAGTTAAGAATCCATACCGCAAATATCTTTTAATAAAACAGTGATATCCTCTCATGACCTCAAAAGGTGCGGGGTTTTTTAGTTCCTCATTTCACGCTATACTAAGACTACTATTTGAATCCCCCTACCTCTATGTCTACTCTGTACCGCAAATACCGCCCGAAGACCTTCCAAGATGTTGTCGGCCAAAAACACATTGTCACCACACTGACCAACGCACTCACTCTTGATCGAGTGGGTCAGGCTTATTTGTTCACTGGACCCCGTGGAACCGGTAAGACTACTCTCGCTCGCATCTTTGCCAAAGCAGTGAACTGTCTCGATCGTGGCAAGAAAGCTGAGCCCTGTGGCAAATGCCAACACTGCATCCTCATGGAAGAGGGTCGCTCTATGGATATTATTGAGATAGACGCCGCTTCCCACACAGGTGTTGATAATATCCGAGAACTCCGCGAAACTGTTGCCCTTCCGCCGAGCCTCGGTGCTCGTAAAATATATATCATCGATGAAGTTCACATGCTCTCTATCGGAGCTTTCAATGCTCTCTTGAAGACTCTTGAAGAGCCTCCTTCCCATGTTCTTTTTATCCTCGCTACCACCGCTCTCCACAAAGTACCTGATACTATCGTTTCCCGCTGTCAACGTTTTGATCTTGGCCGCTTTCCGGTAACCAGTATCATCGAGAAGCTGGAACGTATCGCCAAGGCCGAAAAAATGACCATCGAGCCCAAGGCGCTCCAAGTCATTGCTCTGGCTGCCGAGGGTGGGATGCGTGATGCTGAGTCACTACTCACCCAGATTCATTCACTCGAAGTCAAAAAAATCACTGAAGATCTGGTCATTGATATTCTTGGTACTGCCAAACATGAAACATTTGTCGAATTGTTCACTGATATCCAAAAAGGCGAACTCCTCGCTGCCCTCTCTCATGTCAGAACTTTGAGTGAAGAAGGTCGTGACTTTCGTGTACTCATTACTGGCTTTATGTACTTCCTCCGTGATTTATTGCTCTTTACGGCCAGCGATGTTGTACCACCACTCCTCAAAAGTGGTCTCACCAAAGACCAACAAGCAGAACTCCAAAGTCTTGCCTCTAGTACTGAGAGTCTGGCCGTTGTTCGTCTTCTCGAGATTCTGGCTGAAGCTCAGAAGAATAGTTCTCAGGCAGTCATCCCAGAGCTTCCTCTTGAGATTGCGCTTGTCAAAATGATTGCCGTTCT
>CAYHND010000014.1:7836-16775 GCA_964357915.1 uncultured Bdellovibrionales bacterium | reverse complement strand
AAGTAGTAAGCAAAAAGTGATTTTGGGTACAAGTGCAATTATACACCTAAAATAGGTTATTGTCAATAGTCCTTTAAGAAAGAAAAAAGACCTACTCCCCACATTCGGGTTTCGGTCTTGATCGGCTACAGCCTGTTACGACAATAGCGGTTAAGAAAGTCTTCTGCTTCACGTTCGAACCCATGCTTTTCAAGCCAGAGTGCGTACGCAAGAGCGTCATTTTCATTCTTGATTTTAGGCTTCGGACATTGTACGAAACCGGTGGTGAAGGAGTGGACTCCGTAGACGTGCCTTGCGGCGATGATGGACAAATGAGCCATCGATATTTCTCCACATTATAACGACCGAAAGTGGTCGTCACTAGTCACTCACTCCTTTTAGCTAAAGAATGGTGGGTGTCATCGGGAGGAACCTTCACGGATATATATAATCACCTATTTACTATTTTGTCAAGGATGTTATACAAAGTTCTCCTCATTGAAGAATTTTAGTGCGCACGGTATACTGGATTATCAATACATATATTCCATGGCACCAAAAGCAAATCAAGATCACGTCCGCGTTCCCCCGCAAAACATAGAGGCTGAGGCTTCAGTCTTGGGTTCTTTGATGTTGGATAAGGACGCTATCATCAAGATTGCTGATGTGGTCAAAGTTGGTGATTTCTATAAAAACGATCATAACGATATTTATGAGGCGATGCTGGCTCTCTATGAAGCACGTGAACCTATAGATGTGCTCTCACTCTCCAATCGTCTGGAAGAACAGGGTAAGCTCGAAAAAATTGGTGGCTCTAGTTACCTCGCATCATTGGTCAACTCGGTTCCTTCTGCCTCTAACGTCGTGCACTATGCCAAGGTGGTCCAGAAGAAAGCCCTCTTGCGTCGTCTGATTACCTCAGCGAGTGAGATCGTAGAAATGGGCTACGATGAAAGTGAAGATGTCGACAATGTGCTAGACCTGGCTGAACAAAAACTCTTCTCTATCTCCCAGAAATACCTCAAGCAAGATTTCATACCAATTAAGTCTATCCTTGAGACCGCCTTCAATCGTATCGACGAACTCCATAAGGGTGATCACACTTTCCGTGGTCTGGAGACTCATTTTGAAGATTTGGATAAAATTCTTTCTGGTTTGCAAAAATCTGACCTCATCATCCTGGCTGCCCGTCCATCTGTCGGTAAAACTTCGCTAGCCCTCGATATCGCTCGGCAAGTAGGTGTGAAATCTAATGTGCCGGTAGGAATATTCTCGCTGGAAATGGGTTCTGACCAACTGGTAGACCGTATGCTGGCAGCTCAGGGTAACTTGGAGCTGTGGAAGATTCGTACCGGTAAGTCACTGACGAGTGAGGGTGAGAATAATGACTTTGAGCGTCTTTCTGATGCTATGGGAGTACTGGCTCAGGCACCTATATTCATCGATGATTCAGGTTCACTCAATATCATGGAAATGCGTACTATGGCACGCCGTCTACAAGCAGAACACAAGCTCGGTCTTATCATTATTGACTACCTCCAGCTCATGCAGGGCCGTAGCAACAAAAGTGATAACCGTGTCCAGGAAATTTCTGAGATTTCTCGTGGCCTCAAACAACTGGCTCGCGAACTAAATATTCCTATCATTGCTCTTTCCCAGCTCTCTCGTGCGGTTGAGGCGCGTAACGATCAAAAGCCAAGACTCTCTGACCTTCGTGAATCTGGTTCTATAGAGCAAGATGCTGATGTGGTCATGTTCCTCTATCGTGAAGATAAAGTGAGAGATGATGCACCGAAAAATGTGGCCAAACTTATCATTGCTAAGCATCGTAATGGTGCCACCGGTGATATTGAACTTCACTTTATGGAAGACACAGCTTCGTTTAGAGGCCAAGACTTGATTCACTAATACAAAAAAGATGCTCTATCCAAAAGCTTTTCAGTCGCTCATTTCTCACTTTTCATCTCTTCCTTCGGTGGGACCTAAGATGGCCGAGCGGATTGTACTCTACCTCTTCAAGCAAGATGCGGCCAAACTGCAAGATTTTGCTGATAGTTTTGAGGCTCTCCAAGAACTGAAGAGCTGTGTGCGTTGTTTTCATATTGCCGAAGATGAACTGTGTACTATCTGTGAGGACTCCAAACGAGAACAAAATACTATCTGTCTGGTGGAAGAACCTCTAGACGTTATTGCTATTGAACGAGCGGGTACCTATCATGGCCTTTACCACGTCCTCGGTGGAGTGCTCGAGACTTCCAAGAACGCTACCAATAATCACCTGCGGATTGGTGAGCTCCTCAAACGCCTAGAAGCTGGTGTGACAGAAGTCATCCTGGCTACCAACCCCACTACGGAAGGTGATCTGACAGCTCTCTATCTCAAGAAAAAACTAGAACCTTATGAGGTCAACGTGACTCGGATTGGACGGGGCATGTCTACTGGTGGCGATATCGAATACGCCGATGAGCTCACTCTCCGTTCAGCTCTCGATAATAGACAAGAAATGTAACAAAAAACCCGGCTTATATGGCCGGGTTTTGCTTTAGGCTTTGATAGAAGTGATTTCGAGTTCTGTATATGGCTGACGATGTCCGAAGTGGACGAGGTAGCGCTTCTTGGCTTTGTGCTTGATACCGGTGACCTTGTCATGCTTATCATGGTCGATAATCTTGGCGGTAACAGCATTCTTTTCGAGGAGAGGAGCACCTACCAAAACAGCCTTTTCGTCACCCACAAAGAGTGTCTCCAAGGTGATAGAATCACCAACAGCTCCAGGTAGTTTCTCTACCTTGATCTTCATGCCTTCGGTTACTTTGTATTGTTTGCCACCTGTTGTGATAACTGCAATCATAGTCATATATAAGGGAAATTTGATCCTTTTTGATACTTACAGAGTATACGGCAAATACGCCTGACTGTCAAACGTTTTTACTCAAAAATGGCCTTGATACGGCGCACACCAGCTGATGAGGCCTCTTCTTTGGTGATACGGAAGCGTCCAAAGGTCTCTATTTGGCTTGTATTGGTCACATGAGGGCCTCCACAGAGCTCTTGAGAGTAGATAGTACCATCGGGAGCTACTACCTGGTAAACAGTCACTTTGTCGGGGTATTTCTCCCAAAAACTGCCCTCTACCCCAGTGCGGTGAGCCTCATCCTTGTCCATGACTACGGTAGAGACAGTCGCCCCTGCTTGGATAGCCGTATTGACGTAGTTTTCTACGCGATCGAGAATTTCACGAGCAACTTTCTCAGGATAGGTGAAGTCAAAACGAGTGCGCTCTTCGGTAATATTAGACCCAGCCTGATGGACATCCTCACCAAGCTCTTTGCGGAGGGCTGCCAGCATGAGGTGCGTAGCAGTGTGATATGCAGTCACTTTGGCACTATTGTCAGCGAGACCACCCTTGAATTTACCAGCGCTTGCGGTGCGAGAAAGCTCTTTGTGTTTTGCGAATTCATCACGATACTCAAGTTCGTCCACAGTAACACCTTTTTCGATAGCAATTTCTTGAGTCATCTCCAGTGGAAAACCATACGTAGTAAACAGATCAAAAGCGTCCTGACCAGTAAGAGTACCTTTGGCGAGTCTCTTTTCTAATTCCTTAAGCCCACGAGCGAGTGTTTGGCGGAATTTTACTTCTTCATCAGTAATCACTTTTTCAATAGTAGTTTGTTTGCTACCGAGAATCGGGTACGCTTTCTCGTAAGTCTTTGCAAGTGGAAGAACTGTTGAAGAAAGTTGATTTTCCTCTATACCAAGAACATCAGCGTAGCGAATTGCTCGACGAAGTAAACGACGAAGGACATAGCCTTGGTCAGTATTACTCGGCAAAACACCATCCGCAATCAGGAAAACACTAGCTCGCATATGATCAAGAAGTATTCTGAAGGCATAAGTCTGATCTTCTTCTTGGCCATACTTCTTGTTTGCGAGTGTTTCTACCTGTGTGCGGAGGGTATCAAAAATATCTCCCTTAAACATATCTGGCTCATTTTGGACAGCTGCCATGAAACGCTCCAGTCCACCACCGAAATCAACATTATGCTGGGCAAGTTTTTCAAAACCGTTCTCTGTACGCTTATACTCCATGAAGACATTATTTCCTATTTCCATGAAGCGTCCACAATCACAGTTGACATGGCAGGGTAGCTCAGCCCAAGCAGACTGGGCATGAAAGTTGTGCTCTACACCAAAATCCCAAAACATTTCTGTGTCTGGCCCACCTGGTTCACCGATAGGCATATTGCCAGGGTTACCTGAACGACTCCACCAATTTTTCTTTTCGTCGTAATAGAAGATGTGTTCCCCTTCTTTCATCCCATCCTTTTCAGAGTCCTCACCAATACCCGCTTCAATATCTTTGGTTCTAAAAAGCTCTCTCCAAAGCTCTGCTGACTCGGTGTCTTTTGGAATCCCAAGGGCATCATTACCTCGAAAGCAGGTGAAATAGAGTCTATTTGGATCAAGATTAAGTTCTTCGGTCAGAAACTGCCACATCCAAGTAATCTGTTCTTTTTTGAAATAGTCACCAAATGACCAGTTACCGAGCATTTCAAAAAACGTCGTGTGACGATTGTCACCAACTTCCTCGATGTCTTGGGCTCGGAAACATTTCTGAGAATCAGCAATACGTGAGCCTTCTGGATGAGGTGCTCCTAAAAGATACGGAACAATCGGTTGCATCCCTGAGCCTGTAAAGAGTGTAGTAGGATCATTTTCTGGCACTAGTAATGCCGAGGGAATAATCACGTGGTTCTGACTCTGAAAAAAGTTGAGGTATTTAGAACGGATTTCGGAAGCTTGCATAACGCGAAGAGATATTAACGGTGATTCTTGATCTTAGTCTGAAGACTCTGGATAGTTTCTCCTACCTGACGGAGTTCACTTGCTATCTTGGCTTTCTCGACCTTGTTCTCATCAAGACTTTTGTTGGCATGAGCCAGAGTATTGTGGAGCACTCGTTCTTCTTGGTTGAGGGCTTGGTCTCGTATAAGAAGGTGACGTTTCTCTTCCTCTTGCATGAGAAGCTCGTTTTCTAGTTGGTGGAGAGCCTTTTTTTCTTCAGCAGATAGCATAACAGGTTTTCTTAAGGGCGGGAAATGGGAGTCTACTCGGTTGGGATAATGAGCATATCTACTCGACCGGCACTCTTAGGGATGCTCGAACCAAACCACTTCGGTTTGAAGTCAAGCTCTATTTTCTGAACACCTGGATTTTCTCCCAAGAAAGTTTGGATACCAGTAGCATCACGGCCAAGGAGCTTGGTCTTCATTGCTTCTAGATCGAGGGTAGCCTTTTTGTGGATGAGGGCGTGAATACGAATACCGACGGTTCCATCTGTGTAGTTGGGAGTTATTTCACCGTACTCAAGATCTATTTTGGCTACCTCAAGAGGGACACCGTTGTTCTCTTTTTGGGCAGCTGTCTCTAGTTTTTGCTTGAGGGTATTTTCTTGAACGAGGAAGGCACGTGCCTTGAAGGTTCTTTCATACTCAAAAGTAGCTCCAGTGAGACCCTCTTTGGGACGATTGCCTGATTCAAGTGGGGTGAGCTCAAGGCTTTCCTTGAGGAAAAACTCTCCGGGAACACGGCTACTTTCGAGATCAGCTATGAAGGCAGCTTCGGCTTGGACGCGAGCTTCAGACTCTGCTTTGTCGAGGTCAGCTCGCGCGATAGACTTCACTTCAGATCCCCCTGAGCCTCCACCGCTCATTTTTTTGACAGATTTACCGCTAAACTTTTCAAACTTTGGATTTCCTTTGAAACCAGGGATGGTGAACGTGGTCGGGTCAATATTGTAGGCATCACCAGACTGATCAGCCGTCACCTCTACTTCGATAGCGCCTGGGCTAGTGGTCTTACCTGGTACGACGATACTTTTCTGAAGACGGAATATCTTGCCATCTGGAGCCTCAAAACGAGTAGTAGCTACCAGAGGCTGGGAGTCAGCACTAAAATCATTGTAAATCACGATAGTACCGCGAGCTTTTTCTGTTGTAGAAGAGCTATTATCTGTAGCAGTACCAGTAACTGTGATAGGGATATCACGTTCAAGGAGGCGTACCTCGGTGCTATCGAGTGCTTCACCACCACTTGTCACACCCCGGAGAGAGCTTTCGATCTTTTCTTCAATTACAAAAGGAGTCACTTTGACAGTCACTTTCGGGAAAACAAGATAAGCGCCCAAAAGACCTACTGAAAGAAGGGAGATACATCCGAAAAAATACATCAGTTTCTTAGCACTACCATGAGCAATGGGTGATGGAGTCGGAGCCTTCTTTTGAGGAGGCATACTTGGAGGGGTTGGAACTATGGGAGCAGAAAATTGAGAGGGCGCCTTCTCAGTAAAGAAGTTTTTGAGCATCTGAGATTTCTCACCGAGAGGGTTGGTTGGTTGGGGTGAGGGTGGTGCACTGACAGTACTCTCTGGAGCCTGGTAGACCGGTGGTCTTGGTTGTGGTTGTGACTGTGGTTGAGTAGGTGCTGATACCATTGGACGAGGTGGCGCTACAGGTACTTGCATCCTGGTGACATCAGGCATCATCTTGGGTGCGGTGGCTTCTTCGGTACGGATAGAGTTGAGTCCTGGTGGCCGTTCTGGAGAAACATTCCTGATACGTAGTTGCTGAACTGGTTTTGGAGCTACTGCCGGTTGTGAAGGTGTCTCTACTGAGAGGAGAGCTTCTTTTGGAGATGATCCTGTAAAAAAACTACTGCTCCCAATGGCCTCCGCTTTCATATGAGGAACCTCTTTCTGCAAAAGCTCCTCGGCTTTTGCTTCTACTGCATCGATATCTGCTTCACTGTGCTTGAGTTCAAGATGATTAGCTTTTTGGGCAAATTCATCAGAGTAGGTTTCGGTTTTGATACCTGATTTTTCAGCTAACATGCGACCTGTCTCATCTTGGGTAACTACAATGATAGTCTTATTCATTTTTTGGGCTTCTTTCTGAAACAAGCGCAAATTGATAATACTCTGTAGTATCAGAGCTCTTTTCGGGAAGACAAAATAGTTCTCTTGGTCAGGAGAATGACGTAGACGGCCAATGGCAGAGATAATCTCCTCGTCACTTTCGATGTAAAATGTTTGTGCCATTATTTTTGAAATTATTTGTACAGTAATCAGTATCTCTATTGTACCCTAGTTTTTATCAATTGCTTGCATACTTTTACGCAAGATACTTGAGAGCATTTTTTCTTCCTCGATGTGATCGAGGAGAGCCAGATTAGCCAGGCCGATAGGAGTAATATCTTGAGGGTTGTTGAGCTCTCCGGTAGCGTCACTGATACGGACAATATCTTGGGGTTGGAGATAACTCACTGTTGGTTTTTTGGAAAAAGGAAGAGTCTTCGTCCACTCGTCACTGAGGAGGGCTTCACGGATACCCGGGAGAGCTGAGCCACCGCCACACAAAAAGATACGTGATGGAAGAAGGTCGCTTTCGGCAAATTCCATGAGAGACAATTCCACCCCACCAAGCCAAACGCGACAGTCATCAGCAAAGATAGTTTGGATTTGAGTAGCTTTGTCAGCAGGGAGTTGGCCAAGGGAATATTCTATCTTGAGTTTTTCGGCTGTTTCGAATGAGACGTTGAATTCCTGAGCCAGACGCTTGGTAAAAGCACGTCCCCCAAGAGCAAACATTTTAGTGCCTTCGAGTCCCCCGTTTCTGATAACGGCAATATCTGATGTCCCTCCACCAATATCAATGAAGATAGCACTGAAATCCAACATGTCCTCTACCTCAATAGAGCGAGCCACCGCGTATGGTTCGGCTGCGATAGAGAGGAGATCAAGGTCAAGCTCGTCAGCAATAGTCTGCAAGGCTCCCAGGTGGATCATTGGCGCATAAGCGTTAAAGACACTCATAGAAACGTCTTTGCCTTGGAAGTTGACTGGATTGGCCACGTGGTACCCATCGATACGCACATCAACAATAGCAGCGTTGATAAGCTTTACTTCGATGTCAGATTGGCCAGTTTCCCAGGCCAGTTGGCGTTTGATGCGTTCGTAGGCTTTTTCTTGAACTTTCTGAATGATCATTTTGAGTTCTGGAATACCAATGCGGATTTCTGGATTGACGCGTTCATAGTGGACGGTGGTAGTAGTTCCTTTGACCAGCTCACCAGCAATACCGATGATACTTTGTTCTACTCGTTTGACCCCAGCCTGTTCTTTGGCCAAAAGAATGGCTTCTCGAGAAGATTCAATAACCCCAGCGATGTCAGAGACAGCTCCACTTTGCATATTGCCCGACTTTTGGAAGGTTCTCCCCACACCAATGACAACAGCGTGATTCTGGTCATTATCGACGCGAAAAATAAGCGCTTTGACTATTTCGGTACCGATATCAAGCGCGAGAAAAAGATTGGTTTCCTGTTTCCAAGAAAAACGTGAAAAAAGTCCCATATGACGTTCATTATACCACTAATGGAGGCTTTTTTCTACTTTTTTTATGCTAAATCTCTCTCCGTGAGGAGGCCCTTGGTGCAACCATATTCTTGGATGACAGAGACACTGTTAGAGATACCCCATCTGAGGGCTGTTTCGGTGGAATATTTATGTAAGAGAGCTCCAAAGAATCCAGAGATAAAGGCATCGCCCGCTCCGGTGCTATCTACTACTTTTGGTATATGCGGTGGTACGGTACTGTACATTTTCTTACCATCAAATACCCAAGCACCCCTAGCGCCATCAGTGAGACCTATACACTGAGGTCCAAGCTCTGAAAGAGCGTGGAGAATGACTTCTTCATCACTTGAGGCATGGCTACTTCCCAGAAGAAAAGTGGCTTCATCGTGATTGAGAACAAGGATAGATGTCTCCCGAATAAGTGCTTTCATCAACTCAGGATCTGCCTTGAGGTTGTGTTGACCGGGATTGAGGGCAATTTTGAATCCATATTTTTTCTTGGCTGCTAGCACCGTCTCAATGTTTTTCTTCCAGTCACCGTTTA
>CAYHND010000014.1:0-7736 GCA_964357915.1 uncultured Bdellovibrionales bacterium | reverse complement strand
ACTCCCCCAATATCTTCAAAACGGTCTTCGACGAGAACTTTACCACCAAGAGGAAACTGAACCTTGTGTGGTGCAAGTAGATCTTCTGGAGTCTCGACAAAAACTCCCCTGTCGGTAGGAAAAAAGATGTCTTTGGAAATAGAGCCAACACAAGTAACGCTGACTTTTTTGGGTGCCCTCCACATAGTGTTAGTTTTTGTTGGTTTCTTGCCAGATAGCGAGCAAGCGGTTGTACTTAGTGATACGTTCACCACGAGACAGAGAGCCTGTTTTGAGGTATTCAGCACCAGTACCATAGGCCAGATCAGCAATGAAGTCATCTACGGTCTCTCCTGATCGGTGTGAGACGACCCGAGCCATACCAGCTTCCCGAGCACGGTTCATGCAGGCAATAGTCTCAGAAAGACTGCCAATCTGGTTAGGCTTGATAAGGATAGTGTTACAAGCACCCATCTCAATACTCTTCTCAAGACGAGTGATATTGGTCACCAGCAGATCATCGCCGATAAGAAGGAGTTTCTTACCCCAAGAGGCATCCACACGAGCGAGCTTTTCTTTCATGATGACCCAGCCTTCCCAGTCTTCTTCGTACAAACCGTCTTCGAGAGATACAATATGATAGCTTTCTATCCACTCACGGTAGAGGTTGATCATACTCTCACGAGTGAGAAAAACATTTTCTGGTTTGAGGTGGTACTGTTCTTTTTCATGATCATAGAATGAGTCTGCGGCTACATCAAGATCGAGAAAAATATCTTTTCCCGGCGTATAACCCGCTTCTGTAATGGCCTGATGAAGTATCTCAAGCTGGCGTTTGTGACTTTCTACACGTGGTGCAAATCCTCCCTCATCACCAACACTGGTAGCAAAGTTTTCTTTGGCGAGAAGTTTTTCGAGTGTGTGAAATATTTCACTACCAGCCCGTAGTTGCTCTGGATAGCTGACTATGCCAGAGGGCACGAGCTTGAACTCTTGGACTGAGAGACCTGAGTTACTGTGCTTGCCACCATTGATGATATTGAAAAGTGGAATTGGAAAACTACTGTCACCTAAGGTATAGCCAGCTAACTTCGCAATATGTTGGTAGAGTGGAGTACCTTGGGAGAGTGCTTCCGCTCGACAGACAGCGAGAGAGACACTAAGAATGGCATTAGCTCCTAGACGAGCCTTGTTGGGAGTGCCGTCGAGATCACACATTTTTGTATCAATGGCAGCCTGCTCACCAGCATCCATACCAATGAGCGCTTCAGCGAGCACCGTGTTGACGTTGGTGACTGCCTGAAGTACACCTTGCCCTAGGTAACGATTCTGATCACCATCACGAAGCTCAATGGCCTCAAAGGTACCGGTAGAAGCTCCTGAGGGAACGCTAGCTACCCCCTCGGTACCATCAGCAAGAATGACTGTGGTTTCGAGAGTAGGGTTACCGCGAGAATCAAGAATTTCTTTGGAGTGAATCGCTGTGATGATGGCCATAGGTATAAAAGATTTAGGTTTATGAAGTGCGGAGAGCGAGGAGTCCGGGTAGTGCTTCACCACTGAGATAAGCAAGCATAGCTCCACCACCTGATGAAACAAAAGTCACTCGAGCCAGTGCGTTGGCTTGTTCTAGGACAGAAAGACTTTCTCCACCACCGACTACGACATTGGCTTTGGACTCAAGAATAGTATGCATCAGAATATCAGTACCGAGATTGTAGGGTTTCTCTTCGAACTTGCCCATAGGTCCATTCCAGACGATAGTTTTGGCCATCTTTAGAATCTGACTGTAGTAGGCGATGGTGTTGGGTCCTATGTCGAGACGACCTTCACCATTGAAATCTCGTGGAAGCAGGACTTTCTCACTAAAGACCAGTTTTTGATCAATAGCTTCGTTAGCTATCTTACCTCCTACCAAAACACAATCGTAGTTAGCTTCAAAGGCTCTAATCAGAGGGAGCTTCGTCTCTATCTTAGCACCACCGATGAGTGCTACCGCTGGACGGTCTGGAGTGAAACGCACAGAGTCTAGTTCACGAAGTTCGCGGAGGATATGGAGACCAGCATAGGCGGGTAAAAGATGAGTGACCGCCACCATCGAAGCATGACAGCGATGACAGACACTGAAAGCCTCATTGATGTAGTGGGTGAAGGGTTCTGTCAATTTGGCAGCAAAAGCAATGTCATTAGCTTCCTCACCCGGATCAAAACGCACGTTTTCGAGGAGAAGCACTTCATCTGAAGCCATAGTAGCGAGAGCCTCTGTCACAACTGATCCAGTGATAGCTGGCACAAAGACTACCTTACGTCCCAGTGATTGACTGACAGCCGCTAGAATATTTTCTGTAGAGTCTTCGGCATTCGGTTTGCCTTCGGGTCGACCAAGATGCGTAAGTAGAGCTATTTTGACACCTTTGAATTTAGCAAGGTAGTCAAGAGTATCTTTGATAATGGCAATTCTGAAGTGCTCTTCCGTGTTGCCTATATTCGTGCGCTCTATATTAAAATCAACACGCAGACAAATGCGTGCATCGGTAAAATCGACTCCCTGTATGCTCCGTATATCCATGTTTGTATTATACACCCATACCAAGAATAGCGACCATAGTTCCGATGAGCGCCGTGATGCTGGTGAAGATCCAGGCACGCATAACTATCTTCGGCTCTGGCCAACCCTTAGCCTCAAAATGATGGTGAAGCGGAGCAGCGAGAAAAATTTTCTTACCTCGATACTTCTTGGAAAGAATTTGCAGAGCAGCACTCCCTGACTCCAGACTATAGATAAAAACAATAATAAAGAGAGCGAGGACGGAGTTGGTCAGCATAGCTACCACACCAAGGGTAGTACCAAGAGAAATAGCTCCTGTATCTCCCATAAAAAAACGAGCAGGATAGATGTTGAACCACAGAAAAGCCAGGAGCGCACCAGCCACAGCAGCGCAGAAGGCACTCAAATCCATCTTATTCTCAGCAAAGGCAATAAGAGCAAAAGAAGCAAAAGCAGCGAGAAGCACCCCAGCATTGAGGCCATCAAGGCCATCGGTCTCATTGGAAGAAATAGCTGAAAAAAGAATAACAAAGACAAAGAGCGGTACATACCACAAGCCAATCATGTAGTCTCCAACAGCTGGAATATGGAGTACATCCCAACCAAGTTTGGAGTAGAACCACCAAGCTCCAGCAAAAGCAATAGCAAAGAGCCACCAAAAACGAATAGCGAAGCGCATACCACCCCCTTTGTTGCTTCCAATACCACGAACACTCATGTAATCATCAAAGAGTCCCAGTACACCCGCTGTTACCAATACAAAAAGCGGTAGCCATACTTGAGAACGTTTTAGAAAATCAAGACGGGCAATGAAGTTGGTATCCGTCCAGGTAGCAATGAGTGGGAAAAGGTAATGTGAGGCAAAAACCAAGATACAGACAGAGAACCAGATAATGAGCCCTCCCATAGTCGGTGTACCACTTTTCTTACTATGAAGACTACTGACAACACTCAACTTATCTCCATCGATAGAGTTTTCTTTAATCTTGATACCTATTTTGTAGCGGTAGAGAATATTCGTCCAAAGAGGCGTAATCAGAAAAGCAAGAATAAAAGCCAAAAAGCCCGTAATCAGAACCTTGAGGACATTGACAACCATGGGAATGTCTTGAATTTGAGCAATAGGTATTTCAGGGTTCATAGAAGTTTAGAATTATCTCCACTCGTGGGTTTGAAAAGTCCAGTCAAACATACTGGTGATACTCCCCCATCGTTCTTGGTCATCAAGGACTACGGCTACTACTTTTCGTTCACCGGTGTTGTCACTTACCGCAGCGAGAAGAGAATAACCAGCCAGTGGGGTGAAGCCCGTCTTAGTACCAAGGAGGTTGGGTATTTGTCCAAGGAGTCTGTTGGTGTTTACGATATCATGACTATGGACACCGTCGACAGAAGTAATAGTCTCACTCTGTATACGCATAATATCCCAAAGTGCCGGATAGTTCAAAGCGATAGCGGTAATACGAGCAATATCATGTGCTGAAGAATAGCATTCTGTCTCATGACCATCAATCTCAAGTCCTGATGGAGTACAAAAATGAGAGTCCGTTAGCCCAAGTTCTTTGGCGCGACGGTTCATAAGTGCCGTAAATGCATCAGCTGAACCACTCACGTGAATACCGAGAGCGGTAATAGCGTCATTGGTACTATTCATGAGTGAAGCCTTGAGAAGATTACGGACGCTTACTTGTTCTCCCAAGACCAAACGGTTGCCGGGACACACACCTGAATTAGGACAACCTACTTTGGTACCATCAACATCTAAGGCTTCTTCGGTAATGGTGACTGGTTCATCAAAGTCTTTGACGTTTTCGGCAACGAGTAAAGCTGAGAATATCTTGGTCAGTGAGGCAATCTGCCTTTGATCATGAGCCTTTTGTTCGAACAAGATATTACCAGAACCAACATCAATGATGATAGCCGCATGGGCTGTTGGTACTGCATAGATACCTATACCCGGAAGAGGAATAGGTTGATAGCCAGCTGTTTTGGCACGACTTTCTACCACTAGAGGTTCTGGTGTTTTTTCCTGGATGATTGTTTTTTCGAAACGGCTTTTTTGGCCAAAAACAGAACCAAACAGATCCATCGCTTCCGCCTTAAAGACCACTGTCTCGGGTAGCAAAAAAAAGACCGTCCCCAAAACAAAAATAACAAGTATGGATTTTTTCATACCAGGACAGTAGGCTTAGGATTCATGGGATGAAGTTATGTCAGTAAGAGTGCTGGCAAGTGCCTGGGTGAGCTTTTCATCTTCTCGGAGTTTGCTATAGTCGGGCAGTTCAGAGATTGAGGCAATGCCGAGAGTCATCAGAAATTGAGTAGAAAGCGTATAGACAAAACCGCGCAGATTACTCGGATTCCCCTCTCGTTCAATCAGCTCACGCATCAGCAGGTTGCGTAAGGTGAAGCTACAATTCACTCCGCGGATAGCCTCTATCTCGGGTTTACTCACGGGACCTCTATAGGCAACAATAGCCAAAACTTCAAGCTGAGTCTTCGTAAGACTGGCTTGCAGAGTTTCTTTGGTCAGAAGCTCGATAAGAGCTGCTTGTTCGGGTTTAGTAGTCAGGATGACGGCCTCTTTGTGAAAAACAAGTTTGAGACCTGATGTAGGGTCTTTTTCATAGCGAGTAGCCAGTAGCTCTAGTTCCTCTGTTACTTTCTTCTCTGTTACCCTAAGAATAGTGGCTAGCTTTTTGAGAGTGACGGGCTCACCCGCGATAAACAAGATACTTTCGATACCTGCCTGGATGTGTGGTGTTTGGTTCATACAGTTGTCTTGGTACGAGTAAGGGTAATAGAGCTCAGAGCGGTATGTTGGCTAGCGTGAACGTAACGTTGCTTGATGAGTTCGAGGACTGCGAGGAAAGAGACAATGATATCCACTCGTTCGCTCGTATCTCCCAGAAATTCATGGAAGCTCGTCTCCACTCGCTCGGTGAGGTGTTGCTTGAAATGAAGGATACGTTCTTCTAAGGTGACGATGGTCATCAGCTCTTGTTCGGGCAGACTCACTAGAGGCTCGATAGTTCCGATGATACCAAGGAGAGCATCCTTGAGGTCATGAACATCAATATCTGTAGGTGGGTAGTAGACACTTTTGAAGCCAAGAA
This sequence comes from uncultured Bdellovibrionales bacterium, assembly GCA_964357915.1. Taxonomy (GTDB): domain Bacteria; phylum Patescibacteriota; class Minisyncoccia; order Moranbacterales; family UBA1568; genus UBA1568. Next base: position 2,093 of record CAYHND010000014.1, on the reverse strand, counting down.
AACTCTCTCGACTAAATAAGCGGTTGTTGGTATTGGAAAGAGCGTCGAGTTTCTTAGCTTGCTCCCTATAAAGTTGGTATAGACGCAGGTGCTCTTCAAGATCATGGATAGATTCCTCTTCTTCTTCGGTAAAGGTGAGTACCGGTAGAAGCGCACGAGACTTGATGAGGATAAGCCGAGTGGCGATAGAGAGAAAACCAGCTAGGTGTTCGAGATGAATATCTTGATTGCGATCAATATAGGCCAGGAACTGATCAGTGATTTTGGCAAGAGAGACTTCTGTGATGTCGAGTTTTTCTCGCTCAATAAGCTCAAGGAGAACATCAAGTGGCCCCTGGAACTGCTCAAGTTCAAAATGATACGCCATAACAGAGATACTAGTGCTCTAGTAAAGCATTTTATCACTAAAAAATGATTTATTCAAACCCCCATTCCCCTAGTTCTTCTTTTCCAGAAAAAAGGCCATCATAAGACCTAAAATAAGGACAAAAACAGCCAGGTAGAGAAACGTCACTAAGGGGAAAAAGATGAACAAGAGGAGGAGTCCAACTGTGCCAATAATATTGGCCAATGAACGAGTAGTACGAAAAAAAGCAATAACATCAGTGTCATCAGCATCAACCTGCTTATAAAAATATGAATCACGAAGAACTTCCACTCCCGCGATACCAACCCGCGTCATGAAAAGCAGAACGGCCAAAGCCAAGAAATCAGGAGTGGTGATAAGTATCAACAAAGCGGTAGAAACTACTGCAATAACAAGTGACAGGATAAGGAGTTCTTTTTCACTTTTCCTTTTGTCGGCCAGTATACCGAGAGGATACTCAATAAGGACAAATGGGATAAGCATAATGGTAAAGAGTACTCCGATCTGTTCCCACGATATCCCTAGATCAAGAAGGTGCAGTGGCATATAGATAATCATCAGAGCATAGAAAAACTCCATCGCAAAAGAAACGCTGTAGATAATACGTAGGCCTGGTTCCCGCCAAATTTTGTGGATACTGTGGAAAGTATAAACTTTTTCGTTGAGCGCATGGTTGTCATTCCTAAACGCCAAAAGAGCGTAGAGGAAAGTGAGTGAGTATCCAAGCGTCAAGACAAAGAACACTCCCGGATAGCCATAGTCTTTGAGCACCAAAACAGAGAGAAGAGGGGCTAGGAGTAGACCTAGGTTCATCAACGTGAGGTTAAGGCCACGGATGTGACCGGACATCTCATCGCTCGAGTATCCCTCAAGAAGAATATCAAGAGCTACATAGGCTCCATTGACGGTGACTATAAATATAAGTGCGAGAAGAACCGTTCCCCAGGAAAGGTTGAAATGAGAGAGTAAGACACTGGTGAGAATAGCGGTGCCTAGGAAAAAGTAGAGGGTACGTGATTGACCGAGCTTGCGTACGATGTGATGAAAGAAAAAGAGAACTACAAAGACCGTACTAAAAGTGCAAAGATAAAACCAACCCACCGCTTTCTCTCCAGTCAGCGGAGTGATATACGCTGAAAGAATATAGACCAAAAAAGCATCGAGAAAACCGAGGAAGAAAATAGTGAGGTTAATTTTTTTGAGTTGTTGTTTTTGTTTGTGCGGTGACATGAATCTATTGTACACAACCAGGCTTGTAACCGGAAGCTTCTGCTACCTGAGGTGATGCGAAGCAACGTCTATTTTCTGGTTTGATGCGTTTGACTACTCCACAACTTGCCTTGTGATACTTATCCGAGTTTTTGCTACCAACATATAGGCAATTGGCTTGAGACTCAGGTGGGGTTGTTGGAGTTATCTCCTGAGCTATAGGAACCAGAGAACTTTCTGTAGGTGCTGGTAAGGTACCTGTTTGCTCCTCAATCAGAGTTTGTTTTTTGGTCTCATAGTCTGGAACTGTGATGACCAGCTTAGGTTCTTCCACTATGCGGTCTTTTTGGAAGAGAGTTCCTCCAACAAAAGAAAGGACAGCTACCATAAGAAAGGCGCTTGTAGAAAGGATTTTCTGGCTCTTACCCTGAAGTTGCTCTTGAAGAAGTTCTATAAGACGCATAAGGATAGGACTGGTTGACAATTAAATAAGATATGCTATACTCTTCAAGTATAC
>CAYHND010000013.1:14937-16855 GCA_964357915.1 uncultured Bdellovibrionales bacterium | reverse complement strand
AGTAAATCGGGAAGGGAGTGTGTAGCGCACATCTCCTAACCCGTTTTTTTATACCCAAAAACTACTACTCTACCTTTCCTCCTGGACGATAGATCCAGTCTTCGGATACATTATTCTCGCGTTCATCATAGACAAAGCCATTCTTCGTCCAGAAATTTTTGGCTGTTTCTTGTACTTGTGTCGCTACAATATGATTATAAGAATGCTCTTCGCTCCAAGCAATCACTCTCTGGACTACTTCTGTACCTAGGCCCTTGCCCCGAACACTCTCTAGTCTATCTTCCTTATGTATCGGTAGATTAGTCATATTGGTAATGGCTACATCTGCCCCACTCTCTTCATCAAAAAAGCTGAGGTATACCGATACCATTGATTCATCATTCACAAAACGAAGAGCGTAACTATAGACTGCCCGAATGCCCGGTGTCACTTCTGCCCCTTCAATCTGTTTGAGAGACTCTAATATTTCTTTTTCTTTTTCATCCAATTCTCTCGGTTTGAAATTCTCAAATGGATTACTCATTATTTTTTCATCAAATCTTTCACATCGGCCAGCACTTCGTCTGAATGCTCGTCTGGCTTAACCTTATCGTAGACTTTAGCAATCTTACCCTCTGGGTTGATGAGATAGCTCACACGGTTGGTGCCCATGTATTCACGACCCATGAATTTCTTTAGCCCCCATACTCCATAAGCTTCGACAATTTTCTTGTCTTCATCAGCTAGAAGCGTAAATGGCAGACTGTATTTTTCTACAAACTTAGCATGCTTTTTCACGCTATCCACACTGACTCCTATCACCTCGATACCACCTCGCTTGAATTTAGAGAACCCATCTCGAAAACTACAAGCCTCAGTGGTACAACCCGGCGTGTCGTCCTTAGGGTAGAAATACAGAATCACCCATTTACCCAGATAGTCCTTACTTGCTTTCATCTCACCGTCCTGATCCAGCGCTTTCCAGGCCGGTGCCTTGGTGCCTACTTTTTTGTACATACTCTTGAATTCTTAATGTTTAATTTCTAAACCATCCTAATCTAACTACACGATACCATGGGATAGTATTTTTGAGGAAAATTAGAGGCGCTGATGAGAAGCGGAGTAAGCGATACTAAGATAGTATCGTGTCGAGCATCGGAATCAGGAACAAAGAATTTTTCCAAAAAGGCTATTCCAAGACGATTCCTACTGGGCAATGATCAGAGCCCAATACTTCAGGCAATATAAATGCATCTTTGACCTTCCCCTTGAGTGATTTACTCACCAAAAAATAATCAATGCGCCAACCGACATTACGTTCTCTGGCTCCGCCCCAGTTACTCCACCAGGTATAGAGACCGTTACCTTTCTTAAACATACGGAGGGTGTCGATGAAACCAGCATCGATGAAGTGTTGAAATCCTGAACGCTCTTCATCAGTAAAACCCTTCTTACCAATATTTTCCTTCGGTCGTGCCAGGTCATCCTCAGTATGAGCAACATTCAAGTCACCACAGAACACCACGGGCTTAATTTTCTCCAACTCCTTACAGTGTGCAAGAAAAGCCGCATCCCATGAGAGCCGTAACGCTACACGAGACAAATCGTCCTTAGCATTCGGAGTGTAGACTGTGACGAGATAGAACTTAGGAAATTCAGCAGTCACTACCCTACCCTCAGTTTCTGGATCACCATACTTATCAGCAAGGGGTGCATACTTCTTGGAAACTTTTGGTAAGAAACCATTGATGACTGAAAGGGGTTGGGTTTTGCTTAATATAGCTGTGCCTGAGTAACCCTTCTTCACTGCACTGTGCCAATACTCTATGTAGCCAGGCAAGTCTATCTCCACCTGCTCGCGCATGGCCTTGGTCTCCTGAAGGCAAATAATATCAGGGTTATGGGTATCAAGAAAAGGCTGGAAAAGCTCTTTCCGCAC
>CAYHND010000013.1:6346-14837 GCA_964357915.1 uncultured Bdellovibrionales bacterium | reverse complement strand
CGACGTTGCTTGTCTTCTATCGATACTGTGTCTTCCATCCCCCTGGCGGCTGCCGTACCAGGACGCGGTGAATACCAGGCGATAAACGTCTGACGGAATCCTACGGTCTTGGACAAACTAATGCTTTCCTGGAATTGCTCTTCGGTCTCACCCGGAAAACCGACAATAATATCGGTGGTAAATTCAACTTCTGGAATAGCCGTCTTAATCCTCTCAATCAATGCCAGATATTCTTCGCGCGTGTACCAACGATTCATACGCTTGAGGACCTCGTTACTCCCCGCCTGGACTGGTAGATGGATGACTCGGTCGATATTTTCATTCTTCCTGATCACTTCAATAAGTTCATCACTAAAATCCCAAGGGTTCGATGCTAGGAAACGTACCTTACGCACACCTGGGATACTGGCTACCGCCTCGAGAAGTTGTGGAAACATGGTTGGGATACGATGACGATTGAGATGTTTGACCATGATGGGTTCGATAAACTCACCACTTGGCAGCGGGTATTTCTCTTTCTTAGCGATTAGTGGGGTCAAGATATCTGCTCCATAAGAATTGACGTTCTGACCCAAGAGCATGATTTCATCATAACCATCAGCCACTGACTGCTCTACCTCAAGAATAATCTCTTCAAAAGGTCGTGAGCGTTCTTTACCGCGAGAGAATGGCACGATACAAAAAGCACAGAAGTTATTACAACCATTGGAGATTACGATAGAGGCCATCTTTCCCGGCTTGCGTTTCGGGGCATGCTCAAAGCCCACTTCTTCGAGTGGGAGAATCTCAGCACCTGGCAGGCGCGAGGTCAGACGTTTCATCATCTTACCCGATGGTTCACGAGCAGCTGCTCCAATCAGACAACCCGTCACCACTATCTGAGGCATTGGTTTTCCCTCTTTATTCAAACGTTCTTCAAGGCTTCGGACAAGACCATAGACTTTTTCCTCAGCCTTATCACGAATAACGCAGGTGTTGAGGATAAGCGTATCCGCACTCTCCATCTCGAGCGCCGGCGTAAAACCACGAGATTCATAAAAGCTCGCCATGCGTTCGCTATCAGCTACATTTTGCTGACAGCCAAAAGTTTTTATGAAATAGGTGCTCATATTATTGATGGCATTAGGGCAGCTACTTTTTCCTTCAATTCTTCGAGGGTGCCATCGTTATGGATAGTGACATCGGCCTGCTTCATCAACTCCCCTATCTGCAATTCTATAGGAGCACGTCGTAACTCTGTGAAATCCTCCCACGTAAGTGTAGCCTCACCGAGTTTTTCATTTCTCGCTTTCATCCTCTCAAAACACAGTTGGTCATCAGTAGTGATAGCAATAAGCAGATTACGTGGAAAACTCCGAATCAGTTCTACATCTTGCTCCATACGAACGCCTGGCAAAAGACAGGTGTCTTCGGGTTGTTCCTGAATATAGTCATAGACTGTTCTCGCAAATTCTTCTCGATCAATCTCAATGCCGACTTTTTGGAGGTTCTCTCTAGTAGGCTCTATACCAGCCGGGCTCAGTATTTTTTCACGAAGTACCTGAGAGAACGATATACTCTTTGCTCCGGCAGGGAGTGCCTCAACAAGGAGCTTTGCGAGTGTATCCTTGCCGGATCCAGTATGACCCACTAACCCAATAATGTATTTATCACTTTTCATAGAGTTTGTACTTTTTGGCCTTTTTCGACAATGAGTTGTCCACAGGCAGCGGCAATGTCATCTCCCATGGTACGTCTGCGGGTCACTAGGACATCAGCCTCACGGAGTTCATTCTCGAAACGGGCAAAATCTTCTGGGAGACTATCTCGATAGATATCTCCGGTGAAATTATAGGGAATGAGGTTGATACGTACCTTACCAACCCGACGGGCAAACTTGATCAGCGCTTTGGCGTGATGAGTGGTGTCATTGACCTTAGAAAGCATCAGGTACTCAAAAGTAATATGACGACGGCGACTAGCAAACTGAGCGAAATACTTCTCGCTCCACTCTAGAAGTTTATCGAGAAAATTAGCATACGAACTCGGCATGATTTCCCGACGAGTAGTTGGATCAGCACTGTGGAGAGATACTGCTAGCCGTACGGCTGGCCAAGACTCATCTTCCAGAATCTTATTGAGCATAGGAATAAGACCCACGGTCGACACGGTGATACGGGTAACACCAATATCAGTATAGCGGAGAATGGTCTCGATGGTAGTTTTGACATTCTGATAGTTAGCCAGCGGCTCGCCCATACCCATGAAGACGATGTTGCTGATACGGCTCGGAAGGTCTGGTCGATCTTCGAGAAAGATATTCCAAAAACGGTACTGGTCGACAATCTCATCCACTGTGAGATTCCTCGTGAAACCCATCTTACCGGTCGCACAAAAAGTACAGGCCATAGCGCAACCTATCTGAGAAGAAACGCAGACCGTCCAATGCCCCCTAGCATTCTGCATCAAAACCGTCTCAATCTGGGCATCATCAGCTAAAGTAATAATAGCTTTGTAGGTATCCCCCTTTTTGCTCGCTAATACGGTAGAAGATTTGAAACAAAGCCAAGTCATCGTCTGACCCAAGAGTTCTCGATCAGTCTTAGAGAGCGTAGTGATGTCTTCGATAGAACGAAACCCAGGTGTGAAAAAAGCGCGCTCAAACTGCTCCAAACGATAGGCTGGGCTTTCGGGGAAAGTATTTTGAAAAAATTGAGAGCGATTTTCCATAAACATAGCACTCTATTCTGCCATGTTTCTACAGAGTCGTCAATCCAGCACCTTTTGAGGTCTGTGCTAAAGCACATAAAGTTGTCCCCTTTCTGCTCTCAAAGAATCTAAGTCGTAAAAAATCTACATTAGGCTAAAAGATTTCTTAAAATGACCTCAAAAGGTGCGGGACTATTGATTGATAGCTGGTTCTCCAGTGAAGAGATTGCGAGAAATAGTCAGTGGGTTTTGGTGTTCTGCTACTTGGGTCTTGAGGATTTCTAAAAGACGTGAAAACTCTTTTTCTTTCAAATTGGTCTCAGTAAAAGTCTTCTCCATATAGGCCTGTTTCTGAGCTTCGTCCCAACTATAGTTATAGAGACTGACGTACCAGAGATAACCACCCAAAGCTACTATGATGAAAAAGAGCAGTGTGAAAAAAAGCTTGAAGTAACGATACCAAGCCAGTGTCAGGTGTCGGAATGAAAAACGTTCTAGAAATTTTTCCAATTGTGGAGATGCAAGTTTCATACACTATTTTTTATCGACATATACTATCAAGTCAATCACAGCCTCTAGCTTGGGTGAGAGCGGTTTGGTGAGTTCTGCCGGTACTGCTTCAGGCGAGACAGTCTCCCCTTCTTTTGGGGGTGCCTGATTCTCCGAAGCAAAGGGGTTCACAGCACGCACATCGCCCTCTTGAGAACTATCGTCACGTGGTGGTTGCTTGACATCAATACCTATCACATCAAGAGCTACCGGCAATGTCTCAAGACCTGATAGGAAAGCAATAATGGCACTGTAGTCACCAGAGACAGTCAGTGTAAGGCGCAGGTAGTCTGCATAGGGTAGATAGTCTGAGAGGGTTTTGTCTTTCTTTTCCTCCGCCACTGCCTCTCCTTCCTCAGGGGTAGCTTGTGCCCTACTCTTTCTTTGAACCACCTCTTCTATCTTAAGCTCGTTAGACTGAATCTTTACTTCTACTTTGGTATCGCTAGCGAGGCCCTCGAGTCTACGAATAAAACCGACCACCTTGTCCTCGGTAAGGAGGATATCAAAAAATCCTTCTTCACTGACCACTCTCTCGTATTGGGTTTTGAGCTCCGGTAGACGCTTGATTTGTTTCTGCTGATTTTCCTGGCGAACACGTTCTTGCTGTATCTCATTACGCAAACCAAGCATCTGTTGGTACATCGGCTTGACGAGGAACCAGGCAGTCAAAACCATGGCCAAAAGGATAACTATGGCTGTCAAAATGAGCTGGTATTGTTTGAGAAAATTTTTCATAGGTTGTTCTTGCGGAGACACTCAAGAGTAATAGTAAACTCTATCTGAAACTCTAAATTCTTCTGTGAGAAAAGATTCGAGAGTGGTACATCCACCTTCTCAACACAAGCTGAAGATTTGAGTTGCTCTTCAAAGAGGAGAAGATCCTCACGGGTACTCGCTATACCTGACAGCATGACTTTTCTATCCTTCGTCGTCATCTGGCGCAAAAAGACTTCCTTAGGTTGGACGGTGTCGAGAATACGAAAGAGTTGGGTGAAGTGCAGATGGCTGGCCTCAATTCTTCCTACTGTGCCAATAGCCTCGTTGATGCCCAAGAACTTGTCTTCATACTTCTTTAAATCTTGCTCATCATTCTTAATGGCTTGGATAGCACTCTCAGAAGAAAGTTTCGCTCCATTGAGGTCAACCTTAAGAAGGACAATAATCGTAAACAAGATGCCTAAGAAAAAAAGCTCGAGGAGAAAAAGAGAAAAAAATTGCCACAGCAAAATACGCGCATGGAGCCCTCGCTCTATGGCCATCTTCTTCTCTTCTGGGAGGAGGTTAAGTAAAATCTTCATATTCATCTAGGCCGCGTAATGCTAAGCCGATAGCGGTTGAATACTGTACTGAATGATCACGATCAATAAGGGGAAGGCGTTTACCGAGACGGAGATTGACCCATGGATTACCCGCTTCTACCGGCCTCCCAAGACGTTTGGCCATATACGGAAGCACTCCCTGCATATTGGATCCTCCTCCACAAAACACAATGTGGTCAATTTTCTCTACTACCGGGAAGTTGGTAAGAAAGAAATCGAGTGACTTCTCTATCTCAATAGCAATACTCTCCAAGATCGGTTCACAAGCCAAAAAAGCTGGACTTTTCTCAGCCAATGATCCAAGACCGTGTTTGATTTTCATGGTTTCGGCTTGATCAAAGGAGATCTGCAGAGACTTAGAGATAGCATCCGTCATCATCTGGGAGGAAAGTGGAACGCTCGATGTAAAACACGGACTATTACCAATAGCAACCAAAAAGCTTGAGCGACGATCACCAATATCGACAATCAGTGTTGTGCGTTTATCATCATTTTCCAAGAGTAAACTTCTGGCTTCTGCGATAGACTCTGTTTCCAGGCCCAACGGCTCCAGACCCGCTCCTTCAAGCACTTCTTGGAACTGATCGACATTAGTACGTGACACCGCCACCACCAGTACGCTCATTTTATCTTTTTCGTTGGCCAGGTTGAGATCAAGAACTTGCCAATCATAGTAGACCTGATCAAGAGTGAGTGGGATATTGGCCTCAATTTCCCATTTGATAGCTTCTTTGACTTCATCTGCCTTCATCTGAGGGAGAGTGATGATGCGAAGGAAGGCCTTGGTTTCTGGAAGGGAACAGATAACTTTTTTGGTTGATATCTTCTTAGGTCCAGCTTTTTCAAGAAGAGTTTTGATGGCTGATTTTACGATTTCTCCATCAATAATCTCACCATCAGCAATAGCGCCAGGTGGAATGGGCACCGAGCCATAACTCGCAATAGCTTCGTGATTACCATTACGCTCAAGCCAGACCGCTTTGACAGAGAGGTCAGACAAATCCAAGCCAAAAGAGGTCGGAAAAAGATTGATAATTTTTTTCTGGAGGATACTCATTTTTATTTGTGTTTCTGCTTCTATTCTAGCAGAGTTTTAGCGCTCTTCCCACAGATCCATCTCGTATTGAGTCCCCGTTGGGAAATATGGTGGCGGACAGTAGAGCAGGTTGTTATCAAAATATAAGTTGCGAGTTGCATAACCAGTACCATCTGTCCAAGCAAAACCATAACGCTCATTAGTGGCCATCGCTCCATAAATAGTGATGGTTGTTTTGTAGAGATTACCTCCCCCTCCAGTATAGTGAGCTCGCCCTACGCGACCACTCTGAGCGATAAGAGCAGCATCGATACGTAAATCATCTTCACTGGCACGAAAAATCTCTACATCATTTTGTCCAATAATCCCAATAATATCAGTACAGTCGTAGTTGGTATAGCGAATATCATTACCAATGTACATACTCTTCTGAGAAGCAGAAATGAGATTAGCAGCCACTATTGTCACTCGCCTACCATTGACTGACCCAGAAAGCCAAACGTTATTCTCAACAAAAATCACTCCGTCATCAGGAATCGCGTAGGTAGCCCAGCCTCCACTGTAGTTATTTATCTGATTGGTTGCGGCATTGAAGCTCTGCACCGTCCGAATAGTAAACGTATCATTGGTATTAAGAATAATATGCCTTCCTTGATGAACATTGTCAAAGTAAAGACTGCCATCTGTACCCGCCTGAGCCACCGTCTTCATGTAAGCTAAGTCTCCCAAAACCCCATTAAAATCAGTCGAGGCCACTGGAAATGATCTCCCTCCCTCAAAAACATCGGATCTATCAGGCACAGCTGCTGGAGGGAGCGGGTCAGTAGGGCTGTCATGAGTATGTACTCCAAACTCATCTCCTCCTGTATGATCTGGATCATTGTAGGATGACACTGAGCTCGTCACGATATTGTGGGCTAAACCATCAAAACGAATACCCTGATTGGAATGAATCTTGCCGTATACTTCCGTGCCGGCTCCAAAACGGAGATTATCATTGGCAAGAACAATATGCTCACTCCAGGCAGGTTTGCGAAAACGAACCTCAATAATTCTTTTGTTATCAGGATAACGAAAGGTCCAGCCAGTAGCGAGCACCGTTACTGCGGTCGAATACCCACTAGGCGGAGTCACTTCAAGTGTGTAGTGCCCGATCAAATCACCCGATGGATCACGATAGTCAAATTCATAGGGAGTAGCTACTCCATATGGACTGCCATTTACCCAAAAATCAGCCACTTGAGCTGCTGTGCGTCCTTCTACTTGATGAGCCAGGTACCAGCGATAAAACTGAATCCCCGACTCCGCTATCTGGAAAGACTGCTCCCGTGCATGAACCTGGAGTGCATACTTCGTCTGAGCTGCCACAAAAGAAATGATTGAGGTCAATATAATAGCTACCACCGTCATGATAACCAAGCCATACACTAAGGCCGTTCCTCTTACTTTTTGTGACAAAAAGTTTCTATTCATAACCATGTAAATTACGCAAATCAACGAATGACTCTACATTGATATTCTCTGGCGCATGCACTGGATCAATGTTGACCCGCAACTTCATACGAATCAGTTGAATACTGCCGAGACTGGCCGGTGTCGCTAATGGATTATTGGTGGTATCGCTTGGGTAGTCATCATTATAGTACGAGAATACTGGGTCATCACTCTCATTGACTATGTATTCTGCCATGACTGCAGTAGTCGTGTCGGAGGCAGCGTACGTAACCGGCACAGTAGCGCCTGGATCAGTAATACCTCGCTTGAACTCATCTGTGGCCAAGTCCAAGTAATAATGGACTCGCTCAGTCACCCCATCATCATCAATATCAGTATAGATAGTGAGATCAAAGTCATCGGCTTCCTCAATGGGATAGTCTCCATTATCACCCTGTTTGATAGCGCGGAGCTGAATAATAGTCTGGTTCACTGATCGAGAGGCGGTAGCTGAAGCAAGGCCAGTTTCAATAATTGACTTGTTGTTATCCCATGATGTGACAAAAATATAGGTGAAACCCTGCATAGCAATAAGCATCACCGCTATAGCGACCAGCATTTCGATAAGCGTCATCCCTGTTAGAGAGCGTGTCTTCATAAGCTAGTTGGCTACCAGATCAAAAGTTTGTTTGGTGAGTGCGCTTCCGATTGTCACGGTGTCTGTTTCTGTCTGAAAACCAGTTGCCTGAATTTCGATATCATAGTCACCTGGAGTCAGTGGCGTGATCGTTTTGGGGAAATAGGCTACCCCGAAGCTGTCGGTAGTCACAGTCTCGTCATACGCAAGAGTGGTATTAGAAATACGCACCGTGGCTCCGGTCACAGCTGATCCATCATCACTCCGTACAATAGTGGCCTTGAGTGAAGCAATGGCTTTGTCCAAGAAGATAGCCTTTACTTCCGTGCTGGTACCTGGCAAGGCATCATACTCAGTAGTAGTCGCTCCCTCAGGAGTAATTTTCCAAAACTCGTAAGCAGCTGTATCTGGAATATCAAAAACATACTGACCGTAGCTTTGGCTCGTAAAATCTTTCTCCCCACTTGCATTAGTATCGGTTGACTGACTGAAGTTATAAACAGCAAGAGTGGTAGCTGGATCAGTACCAAGTACTCGCCCACCTTCAATATCAAAGTTCATATTTGGAATATCCGTATCAAAAGGGTCTTGGGTGCGGAAGAGGATATCAACATCTTGATCCATCACAATCGTTTTTTGGTTCAGTACCGCTACTACCACAGAGGCATGGACATCTACTGGCGCGTAGGTAGAGGTAGGATAGGCTGGATACGTAACTGCCCCAAAGTACCCACTCTTTGATACAGTCAGGGTGTAGCCCTCAGTAGCTGCTGGAGCGCCTGGCAAAGTAACATTGCCCGTTGAATCAGTAGTCACTGTGGTATC
>CAYHND010000013.1:2456-6246 GCA_964357915.1 uncultured Bdellovibrionales bacterium | reverse complement strand
TCAAAGGTGTCGTCAACATACTGGACAAAGGTGTCTACTTGATACTGAATAGTATTGACACTGACCGACTCGTTTTCTACGAGCTCTCCGGCTGGGATACCGTACACCCAGGCACTGCCGTTCCAGGTCTTGGTTCCTATATCGTCATATTCGATACTCCGAATGATTTCCATTTTTTGGTTAGCGAGAGCGGTAGCCCCAAGACGGTTCTTGGATTCAAGAATTGTCCGTACCGTCACAAAGTAAGCCTGAAAGAAAGCAACTGAAATCAAAGAAAAAATAAACAGAAAAACCAACGACTCAATAAGCGTAAACCCTTTTCGTGTATTCTTTTTTATCTTTTTTTCTCTCATTCTGCTTTTCATAATTTTTCCCAAAACAATACACATTCAGTATTCAAAGTATTTTTTGAGAGAAGTTCGAGGCGCAAGTGAAGCACGGAGCGAGAGGTACTTATCAGGTACCTCGAGCAAGTACTGGAACTTGCAACAATGAAATTCGCCAAAAAATACTTTGAATCTATTATTTTATGTTTTCGAGGACACTGTACATAGGCTGTAACATCGCCACCGCAAAAAATCCCACACCCCCACCAATGAGCAACATCAATACCGGTTCAATAATAGAGGACATGTTCTTGGTGATCTGAGAAACTTCTTCTTCGTAGAATTCTGCCAAACGCTGAAGAACCATCTCTGTTTTACCCGTCTCTTCACCCACTTCGATAATCTGTGGTACCAGAATAGGAAACAGTTTGGGATAACTGCCAATAATCTTAGAGAGTTCCGTTCCTTTTTGGATACCATTGATAGCTTCTTCGATAGCTCGTTTGTAGTAGACGTTACCGAGAGTCTTAGAGACGATGCCAAGAGCGGTCACTACCGACACGCCACTCTTGAGAAGAGAACTGTGGATACGAGCAAAACGAGCGCAGTTCACCTTGATAACAATGTTACCTATAATAGGAAGATGAAGAAAAAGCCAGTCAAAGAAGTTCCGTCCAGGTACCGTATTAGCAAAAACCTTAACGGCAACAATAAAAAGAAAAAGTCCTCCAAAAGCAATAATGTAGTGGTTACGGAGAAAATCACTAAACGCGATGATAGCCAAAGTGGTAGCTGGGAGCTTGACGTCCATGTCCTGAAAAACCGATGTGATTTTTGGCAAAATGTACGTTAACATCAAAACACCGATACCAAACATCGCGACCAAAATCACCATCGGATAAATCAAGGCGCCTTTGACCTTACTGGCCAGATCATGCTCTTTCTCAAGCTGAGTGGCGAGAATATCGAGCACTTCTTCGAGGTTACCGGATACTTCACCAACGGCTACCATGTTGGTAAAGAGCTCATTAAAAACCTTCGGGTATTTGGCGAGACCCTCCGAGAGGGACTTTCCAGCTTGTACTTCCTCAAAAACATCTTCGAGAATCTTCCGAAAACCTTTGTGACTAGTCTGGAGACTCAGGTTATGAATCCCTCGTGAGAGCGTCAAACCAGAAGACACCATCACAGCCAGGTTTCTCGTAAAGACCATTTTTTCTTTGAGCGGGACAGACTGAAAACGGTCAAGGAACTTGATGTTGATCTGAGTACTCTCAGTCACTTCATGGTGTGATGTCAGAAGAAGCCCTTTTCCACGGAGATCCTGGGCGAGCTCTTTTTCATCTTTTGCAACTAGCTCTCCAGAATTCGGCTGACCGGTATCAATCGCTTTGGCCGTGTATAAAAATTTCGGCATAGTCTCTTTTTAGTTTTGTTTTCTATACTTAGTATAACACGAAAAAAGACTTGGCGCAGACCAAATCTTCCCCCTCAGTCCTCTTCATTTGTCTTAAAAAGTCAATCGTTTCTTGAACTCACTAAACACCTTTGGTCCGCGTGGTTTCGGCAAGAAGACGAGCGCTTGATCACTAGCTTCGATGTGACTGCCGGGTAGATCAGTGTTGGGATTATGAGCAATTTTGCGCCGCTGCCAAGCAATGAGCTTGTTCTCTCCCGGCAAGAGAGCTACGAGTTTTTCTAGAGTAGCCTGAAGCCATCCCACGCTCTCGCTCAGAGTAAAACGCTCCCCTAGGTTACTCACGGTGTAGTGAGGCTTAAACTCCCGTATCCATTGATTGGCGAGCACAAACTGTTTGTATACCTTCTTACCAAAAAGCAGTCTCATCGATTGATACTCATGGGCTCCGTAGAGGTCTTTGTTCATGATTTCAAGGCGATCCGTGGTGATGAAGTAGTTGAGGCAGGCTCGATCACGGATAAGCTTCCCATGGCGACGCTTACCAAGAGCATGGAGAAAAGCAGTCATAATGAAACGCCCTAGCCAGATGCGCCCTTTTTCAAAAACGATAAACATATCCCAGTCGCTCTCTTTAGTACCGTGTTTGAGCGAGAGACTGCCAGTGGCTCCAATCATCCGTACAAAAGGCACATGCTTCATCCAGCCAGCCAATCGTTTCATCTGGCTGAGTTTACGAGCCGAGAGTTTTTCTCTCTCTATACGCTCTTCTACCAAACGTCCCCTCCCTGGCAAGAAGAAGAAGCCGTCTACAGAAGCGAGTTGTTTTTGGAGTTCTGGTGTTTCTAAAGCACAGATCACATCACGCAGAAGAGCTCTGTCCGTCAGCGCTGTGCCATCGTAAGAAATAAGAAAGCGCCACAGTTCGTAGGGTGTCAGTGGGAAATCAAGTACATCATAATAGGTAACGGTAGCGATAATGTTTTTGTGGAGGTTCGTTACCATTTCCGTGCTGTTAGAGATACTTAGCGGTGAAGCTCTTCTTGACTGCTTTGAGTTTGGCGGGTGTTCCAGAAAAGACCAGCTCTCCACCAAGGGCTCCCCCATCAGGCCCCAATTCTACCACCCAGTCTGACGCTTTGATGACATCGATATTGTGCTCGACTACCAAGACACTATTCCCCTTATCAACTAGAGCATCGAGAACCTCGAGAAGACGTCGTACATCTTCGAAGTGCAGTCCGATAGTTGGCTCATCTAAGATATAGAGAGTCTTGCCGGTAGACTTGCGAGCGAGCTCGGTCGCGAGCTTGATACGCTGAGCCTCACCACCAGAAAGGTTGGTAGCACTTTGACCCAAGACCAGATAGCCCAAACCGACCTCTTCAAGGACACGGAGTTTTTCTTCTATCATTGGTTGGTCAAGGAAAAAGCGCCTAGCTTCGGTAACGGTCATCTGAAGAATCTGAGCGATATTGATACCACGGTATTCGATAGAAAGGGTTTTCTGATTATAGCGAGTCCCCTGACAGTACTCACAGGGTACGTAAACATCCGGAAGAAGATACATCTCGATTTTCTTCATACCACCACCCTGACACTCCTCACAACGGCCACCACGCATATTGAAACTAAAGTGACTAGCACTAAATTTCTCACGCTCGGCTTCGGGAGTAGCGGCAAACAAATCACGAATCAACCCAAACACACCTGTGTACGTAGCCGCATTACTGCGTGGTGTGCGCCCAATCGGGTCTTGGTTCACCGTGATGACCTTGTCGATATGTTCAAGACCAGTAATTTTCTTGTGTTCTCCTGGTTCGGCTTTGGCATGGTAGAACTGCTTGGCAAGCGCCTTCGAGAGAATGCTATGAACAAGAGATGACTTACCGGAACCCGATACACCCACTACCGCAATCAACATACCCAGAGGGAAGGAGATATCGACGTTTTTCAGGTTGTGTTCTTTGGCACCCAAGATAGAAAGCGTGTCACCACTCCCTTTACGCAGTTTCTTCTTGTCCGAGACCGTGCGTTTACCATTGAG
>CAYHND010000013.1:0-2356 GCA_964357915.1 uncultured Bdellovibrionales bacterium | reverse complement strand
GCACCGCGACGAATCTCTAGATAGCCCAGGCCCACCTTCTCCACAGCCCTCAACCTGGTAAACATTTCACGAAACAGTGGTTCCACAAAAGCTTTGTGTTCTTTGCTGGCTAGTTTTTTCTCAAGCTGAGGCAGAAAATGTAGCAAGCTATCAATACTCTGCTTCGCAATATCATCAATAGAAAGACCTCCCAAAAGAACAGCGAGAGAGCTCTTCTTCAAGCGCTTACCCTCACACTCTCCACAAATCTGTGAATGCATGTAGGCCTCGATATCACTCCTCAGGTGGTCAGACTTGGTGTCCTTGTACTTTTTTTCAAGGAGCGAGATGATACCCTCAAAACCTTTCGCCTGGCCGTCTCCGTAAAGCAATGTTTCTAGATGTTTCTTGGGTAGTTTCTTGATGGAAACATCAGGTGAGATTTTCAAGCGTTTGGCAGCCTCAAGCAATTGAGCTAATGGACCATGCCCGTTCTCGCGACCACTATTCATCTTGCTCCATGGTCGTACTGCACCTTCGAGGAAAGAGAGGTTCTTATTCGGAATAATTAACTCTGGATCAAAGGCCAGTGTCACACCCAAGCCCGAACACTTCGCACAGGCTCCGTCAGGATTATTGAATGAGAAATGACTCGGAGAAAATTCTGGTAAGTAAATTTCGCAATCCTCGCAACGGTACTCTTCGTTATAGACACGGCGCTCGTCAGTTTCAGACAAGATGACTGTCTGCGTACCATGTCCCAACTGAAAAGCAGTCTGTAAGTTGTCGATAATACGTTCTTTGTCTGGTCGGGCGGCATTGAGGATGAGACGGTCAATCACCAACTCGTAGTGATGCTCTTCGGTACCACTGGCCGAAGCCATCGCGTCAGCAATGCCAATCACTTCCCCGTCACGCATTACTCGCGGATAGCCCCAAGTCTGAATCATCTGCAATGCTTCTTTTTCATTCTTACCACGCAGAGTAAAACTCTCAGTCGTGAAGATAAGAGCGGTGTCATTGGGAAGATCGAGAATTTCTTCGAGAATTTCACGTACGCTTCTCCGAGTCAGTTTGTTTCCACAGTTCGGACAATGCGGTTCACCGAGCTTCGCATAGAGCACGCGCAGATAGTCGTAGACTTCGGTCATGGTACCTACCGTAGAACGCGGACTACGAGAGACGCTTTTTTGGTCAATAGAAATAGCCGGCGAAAGATTGTGAATAGCATCGACGTCTGGTTTTTCAAAACCATCAAGAAAGTTACGCGCGTATGAAGAAAGAGATTCCACATAACGACGATTGGCTTCAGCAAAAAGAGTATCAAAAGCAAGTGAAGATTTGCCTGATCCAGAAAGACCCGTCACCACCACCAAGGCATCGCGAGGAATATCTACGTCGATATTCTTCAGGTTGTTTACTCTCGCTCCCCGCACCTCGATGACTGATTTTTTGGCTGCCATAGTCGAATACCTTAGTCAGGTTCACAAAAATTGTAAGATGTCTCCCAGGATACACTGTTTTTGGGGTGCTGTAAAGAGACGGGTCCAAAAAAGCTTGGCCGCTTCTCTCCGCCCTGGTCTTAATTCACCCTCCCCTACTTCCCGAGAAAACTCTTACCTCGACGTTTGCGATGAAAAGTAATAGCAAAACGATGAGCCTCATTGTTGGCAAGTAAGATCTCTTTCTTAAAACGCTCCCCGAGAGCCTCTATCCCCAAGACTGCTCGTGGCTGGTGACGAACGTCCTTGACCACTGAGAGGACTAGAATACCAATAGCCAGTTCTTCGAGTACTCGTTCTGCCGCCTGAATATGAACCAGACCCCCGTCAACGACGACAAGCTCAGGAAATGGCCACTCAGGGTGAGCAAAGCGCCGACGGAGAATTTCTTCAAGGGCGGTGAGGTCATTGCCGTTATGTTTGGCACGAAGCTTGAACTGTCGGTACTCGCTTGTTTGGATACGGCTATTCTGCACAACCGTCATCACCCCCACGGCCGACTCGCCCAACACGTGTGCTACATCAAAAGCCTCAATACGATGACGCTCTAAAACTCCCACGTCATTTTTGACCAAGGCCATATCCTCGATATGCTTAAGACCAAACAACACCTTCTTGATGGCTTGTGCATCCTCGAAACGCTGTTCCTCGGCGGCCAGCGTCATCTTTTTTTCGAGACTACGGAGAATAGTCCCTTTCTTACCTGCAAAGAAAAGTCTCAAGTTCTTGAGTATCTCTTGGTATTCTTTTTGACTAACCCTGCCAACACACACACCCGGACACAATCCAATCTGAGCAGAGAAGCACGGCCTGGCTTTGGCTTTCATCTTCTCAGTCAATTCTTCGTATGGTGTACACTTGTCACGAAATGGAAA
>CAYHND010000012.1:8588-16863 GCA_964357915.1 uncultured Bdellovibrionales bacterium | reverse complement strand
TTTTCATCAAGAGTGAAGGCTATCTTGACCTTCTCACCTATTTTTATTTCACCAAATTTGGCTCCAAGATTGAACGCAATAGCATCGAGCACTTTACCTCCCATTTTACTCTTGAGGCGCAGCTTCAGGTGTTTCTCTCCTGCTCCCACAAAACGCACGTCGTCGACTATTACCTCTTCAAGCCCAAAAACTGGCTCGGGGTTACCTTCACCAAAAGGTGCGAAGCGACTGAGGTCTCGATAGAGTGCAGGCGTCAGGTGTTCGAAAGACAGAGGCATGTCGAGAGTCAACTTGGGCTCGGTATCGACTAGAGCCAATTTCTCTACTGCTAGAGCATTGAAACGTTCATAGAAAGTATCGAGGTGCTCATTCTTAATAGTCATGCCAGCAGCAGCCGCATGGCCTCCGTATTTGACCAGGATGTCAGCACATTGCTCCAAAGACTCAATGACATTGAACTCGGGAATACTGCGGAATGATCCCTTACTCTCTGTCGCGCCCTTGGTCAAGACCGCACAGGGCTTACGAAGCTCATTGGCGATTCTTCCAGCAATTAATCCTACGATACCGTACGGATACTCTTCGGCCACTGCAAAGATAAACTTCTTATCAGCAAATTCCGCTAAAGCTTTGGCCTTCACTTGTTCTGCTGTAGTGGTGCTGATCTTCCGACGAGCGATATTGTGCTTTTCCAGTTCAACTGCAAGCGGTCGAGCACTCTCAAGAGTCTTACTTGTAAGCAAATCATGCGCCAACATCCCATGCGCCATGCGTGATGCAGCATTGATGCGCGGCGCTATCTGAAAACCAATATCTCGAGCGGTTGGTGGTGTTCGCTCATCAAAGGGCAATTTGCCAGTCTCTATCATGGCCTGAAAACCAGGCCGTCTATTTTTACCCAGCACCATCAGTCCATACTTGACCAAGACCCTATTCTCACCGATAAGTGGCATCACATCAGCTACCGTACCAGTCGCTACCACATCGAGAAGCCACTTCAGTTGCTCGCTACTCTCTGGTTTGAGTCGCCGATACAGGGCTTCAACTACTTTGAAAGTTGTCCCCGCTCCACAGAGTTCTCGAAAAGGATAGGTCTCATCAAGTATTTTTGGATTAATAATAGCGTAGGCTTCTGGCAGTACCTCTGGCACATGGTGATGGTCAATGACAATGACTTCCATTCCGAGAGTATTCGCATACTCTATCTCAACATGATTCATCATGCCACAGTCGAGCGTCACTACCAGACTCACTTCTTCATCCTTGAAGTACTCTACAGCATTGGTATGCAAACCATGGCCTTCAGCAATTTTTTCCGGAATATAGACCACGTTCTCAATACCAAGGTCATCAAGGGCTTCGCGCATAACCACTGACGAGGTCACTCCATCAGCATCAAAATCACCAAATATACCCACTCGCTCTCCGTGCTCTTTGGCCTTGGCAAACCGCTCCACTACTCGCTCCATCTGAGAAAACAAAAAAGGATCGTGGGTATCACGATCATAGTCAGGTACGAGGAAAAGCTCTCGTTCTTCTTTGGTCTTAATCCCGCGATCCCGGAAGAGAGTCTCAATGACCGGATGATACGCTGAGTCTGCAAAAGCAGGAATTTCTTTTTCTTTATAGTGCCAACGCATGGAAATTAGTATTGCTCTTTAACTTAGACCCCTTCCTCTTTAAGACTCTCCAGAGTCTTCTTAGCGTTTTTGGAAAGCTTCTTAGGTACAGCTACAGATACGGTCACTAAATGATCTCCACGACCGCGACCGTGTAGATGAGGCACACCTTTATCGCGAATACGAAAGACTTCACCTGGCTGTGTCCCTGCCGGAATCTTGATAGTCACCTCTCCGTCGATAGTCAGGATAGGAACACTGGCTCCAAGCGCCATATCCACAAAACGTAAGTTTTCATTAGAAAGAATCTGCTCTCCACGACGAGTAAGCGTGGCATGCTTCTTCACATATATTTCTACTATCAAATCCCCTGCTTGAGTCCCATATTCTCCCGCATGTCCTTTACCCTGAACAGAAAGCGCTTGGCCTGTATCAATACCGGCTGGGATATCAATAGTGATGTTCTCTTCTTCTTGAACGCGACCATGTCCATGGCAGACATGACAGTTCTTGGAATGTTTCTTCCCTCGCCCATGACACACATCACAGGTCACTACTTGCTGAAAAGCACCAAGGATGGTTTGCATGGTCTTACGTACCTGACCATTACCGTTACACGTCGTACAGGTCACTTCTTCACTACCTTTCTCACCACCACTCCCCGCGCAGGTCTTACACATAACGTACTTACGCAAACGAATATCGCGTTTCACACCACGTACCATGTCCTCAAAACTAATCTCAATATCTACCTGGATATCCTGGCCACGAGTATTCTGCCTACGACTACGCCCACCGCCAAACATGTCCCCAAACATATCTTCAAAACCACCCTGACCCGCAAAATTACTAAAATCAAAACCTTCAAAACCACCGAAGCCTCCGCCCGGTTGACCACCAGCTCCCTCTTGCCCGCTAAACTTCTGCCCATACTGATCGTATTGGCTCCGTTTCTTCTCATCAGAAAGCACCTGATACGCTTCATTGATCTCCTTAAACTTAGCTTCATCTCCCGTCCCCTTGTCAGGATGGTATTTGTGAGCCAGTTTGCGGAAAGCTTTTTTGATTTCGTCTGGTGTGGCTTTTTTGTCCACCCCCAGCCTTTGATAATAGTCCTCTGGCATATCTTAAAATTCAATGTTGTGTACGTTTCAGTATACTGGAAAACCTAAAAACTAGCAATCTCTGTACTCGAGTGCTAATCCCCTATTGAGTGATCTCTAATTCTTCTACTTCATCAAGGTGTTCTCTAATCTCAAGCTGGTTGGTGCGAAGCAACAGAAGAAAAAACAAATAACCCAAAGACAGCCAAACATAGCCAAGAAGTGTCCCAAGAGGAATCAGCGCCAAGAACAACACTACCGCGATAGCCGTCGGTACTGTATCGGGAGAAAGTGTACTGGCCTGGCCTGTACCGTCAAGGGTGCGGATGATCTTGCGTTGAATGACTTGTGACATGACGGCATTGATAGGCTCGTTACCCCTCACCTCACCTCCTACCAGCCAGGTAAAGTGTCGATGACCACTCTCGAGATAGAACGTCCTCGCTTGCGGAGAATTTCTAACGTCTTCCATGGTCAATCCAGCATCACGTAGACTCTCCTCAATACCAGGAATGAGAGACACCTCAAAAGAAAGCAGTTGATCCTCACTTTGCTGATCTCCGGGAAGAGAAGCCTGTTCTTCTGTGAGGCTCATCAAATATTCATCCACGGTAAGCCCTTCACTCTTGACCGTAGCCAACTCTGGCTGCCAAGTGGCAAGGGTGCGCAGGAGAACAGTGGTGGTACTTTCTCCCAAACGCAGTTTTGGTACCAACTCTTCCCAAGAAGCCTGGCGGATAAGGGTGAAGTAGGCTATTGAAATAGTCAAAGCGAGTGCCGTGACAAAATATACTTGCCCAGCCTGACTGACCCGAAAGTACTGAAAACGAATCCGCTCGCTTTTTTCTTTACGAATACAGTGGATAGCAAAGTAGGTAAGCAGAATAGCACCGATGACCGCCAACACAATAACTAGTTCTTGAGCAAAGAAAATAACTGGCAGAAATGGGAGTGTAGCACCCAGAATACGCTCGTAGCGTTCATGCCACAGAATGGCGCCCAGGAAAAAGAACATACAGGCAAAGGAAAATCCCAACAAAAGTGAGAGGGTCAAATTCCCATAACCAGCAAATGTCCCGTGAAAGAGATTGTACCAACCAAAAAGAGAAAAAACGAAGAGTAGTAACAATGAAGCCAGTCCTATTCGTTCACTGAAGATGTTTTGCATATCCGAGTGTGTATAGTTTCGAATTACGCTCTCGTTTCCTACAAACCGTGAATACGTCGGTTTTCGACATGCTCTGCAAAAGTCTTAGCAAAGTACATTTCCTTCGTCTCTAGATTATTCAAGAAGTAGAAGTAATTGTTTGGTGTAGGATTGACAGCGGCGTTGAGCGATATCAGACTTGGATTGCTAATCGGTCCAGGTGGCAGACCCGGGTATTTGTACGTATTGTACGGCGAATCAACTTCAATATCTTTGAGAGTTGGCTGCTCTTTGAGTGACCCGAGCACATAATTAACGGTCGCATCACTCTGAAAAGCCTGTCCAGCGGCTAAGCGCTTCCAAAAAATATCAGCGATGATCTTACGATCTGCCTCCGTACGCCCCTCTTCTTCGACAATACTCGCCAGGGTCACTATCTCAAACAGTGAATACTGGGTACTCATCTTGCCCTTCTGAAGTTCTGGTGAAAAACGCTTTCCGAAAGTACCGAGCATCGTATTGATAATTTCATCGGCAGTCACATCGGGCGCAAAGCGATAGGTATCCGGGAAAAGAAAACCCTCAAGAGTGGCGCTAGCTGGAAGACCTTTAAGGAAAGGGTACTTATCACGGATAGCTAGCTTAGGCTTAGTAGCCTCCACCAAGAAAGCATCTCCCGGCAAGCCATTCTTATTCAAACGCTCCGCCATCAACTTCATCGTCCAGCCTTCAGGAAAAGTGACTTTGACATCATGAGACATCACCTGGCCACTCGTAAAGGCAACGAGAATGGCTTGGATACTCTGTTCACCACTAAGCTCATACTCCCCTGCAATAAGCTTCCGAGAAAGCCTCTCGGTAGCTACCTCCCATGCAAACGCATACTGGCTACTGATGATACCTTTCGCTTCAAGCTCACTACCGAGCTCCAGTACCCCCATTCCCGAGACAAGCTCAAAAGGCTGTGGTGCTAAGTTATCTCCCTGACCGTAGGATGCTTGGTATTCGAGATAGGCGGTTACTCCCAGTACAGACACCGTTACCACAAAGGCCAGATAAAGAAACTTTTTCATAGACTAGAGTCCCATTATGGAAACAATGACATCACGTTTGCGAGAACCATCAAATTCAACAGCAAAAATATTCTGAATATTAGAAAGCATCATCTTACCGCGCTCAATCGGAATAGTCTCACTTGATCCCAAAAGAAACGCCTTACAGTGAGAATGCCCGTTGCTGCGACCATCTGCATCACTGCCACGACGAAGCTCAAACAAATCATGCGTATACTGATCATCCACAGGAACGAGCTTGTAGAAAATCCTCATAAAGTCCTGAAGGAGCATGGCCTCATTGTGATTGATAGCTATTCCCATGGTGGTGTGCGGTGCATAGACCGTCACCTGACCCTCACGTACCCCTGAACGCTCAATAATCTCCTGAACCTTATCAGTAATGTCCATGAATTCAATTTGGGTCTTGCTTTCAATATCTATCCGCTCCTTATAGATTTTCATTGCTTTGTATGTTTACCGTCTTTTGGTCTTAATGCCTTTTGCCCTTCTCTTAGACTGATGCAAGTTCTGTCTGCAAAAACTCTTTAGACTGCACGCCGACAAAATCTTTGACTACCTTACCTTCTTTGAAGATCTTGATCGTTGGGATAGACATCACGCCGAAAGTACGCGCTGTTTCTGGATTTTCATCCACATTGATCTTGCCAATTTTGATACCAGCCATTTCACCGGCCAACTCTTCGACGATTGGTCCTAAGATACGACATGGTCCACACCAGGGTGCCCAAAAATCAACCAGGACAGGCTTATCACTCTTGAGAACCTCTGCTTCAAAACTGGCATCAGTAAATTCCATCACCATATGACTTTGTATTGAGAAATATTATGTTCTCAGTATAGCAAGAAATGTAGAATTCGTGGAGACTAGCCCCTGCCCTTGCTAGAAGATTGACTTTTGACTAGAATAGGGGTAAATATATAGTTATTATTGTAGCTTCCCAACTGAAAGGAGTGCCCCCCCATGGATCGTCAAGGTTATGTGAGCGTCATGCGCGGCTTCGCCGTACTGCTTGCTCTTGTTATCGGCGGTACCTACTTCGCCGTACAAGCCAACTCCGCTAAGGAGCAGACCAACCAACAGGAAATGGTCTGCAAACCAGACCGATCTCAGGAGCAGATGAATTGCTTCGTCAGCGACAACCCTTGATTTTCAACCCTGAAGGAGGTAGACGTCATGTTGAAGAAGTTCCTTCGTGATGAGCGTGGCGTAAGTGCTATCGAGTGCATTTTCTTCGTAGCTTTGGTCGCTATCGCCATCACCCAGTTTTCCTATCAGCCCAAGAAGGCAGGTGACAAACCTCCGTCGGCGGCCACGATGGAAACTCCCACCCGTTAATCTCTCCAATATGAGCGATTGATGAAAACCCCACCTAAGCATTGCTTGGTGGGGTTTTTCATTTTTTATACTCTACTTCCGAAGCACCGCGAGGAAGGCTGTCGAAGGAATAGAGACCTTACCCAGGTCACGCATCTTTTTCTTCCCTTTCTTTTGTTTCTCAAGCAGTTTTTTCTTACGCGAAAAGTCTCCTCCATAGAGTTTGTCAGTCACATCTTTACGGAAAGCCGCTACCGTCTCACGCGCCATGATCTTACCTCCAATAGTGGCCTGAATAGCGATAGCGAAGTTTTGACGCGGGATTACTTCTTTGAGTTTCTCTACGGTGCGCTTGCCTTCACTAGCAGCTAAGTTTTTCGGTACCATGCGGGAAAAGGCATCTACCTTGTCCCCTGCTACCAAAATATCCAGCTTGACCACATCACTCTCTCGATACCCAAGGAGCTCGTAGTTCATGGAAGCATAGCCTGATGAGACACTCTTGAGGTCATCGTGGAAATTGACAATCACATCCATGAGTGGCGCTTCAAAGGTCAGATAGACTCGACTGGCATCTATGTACTCTGTGTTTTTATAAATGGCTCTGATACTCTGAGCCAGGCTCATGACATTGCCCAGGTATTCACTCGGTACCACAAGAGACAACGTCACGTACGGTTCAAAAATCTTCTCTATCGTAGCTGGATCAGGCATATCGGTTGGTGCGTAGAGGGGCACGCGCTCTTCGCTACCTCGCATCTGAAGCTCATAGACTACCGATGGCGTGGTGATAGTTGGCTCAATATCAAACTCTCGCTCGAGACGAGCCTGGATAATCTCAAGGTGAAGGAGCCCCAGGAAACCACAACGAAACCCTCTACCCAGAGCCTGATTACTTTCAGGTTCAAATTCAAAAGCAGCGTCATTGAGTTTCAATTTATCCAACGCATCACGCATCATAGTGTACTCATCACCATCGAGCGGATAGAAGCTGGCGTAGACGGTTGGCTTGATCTCACGATAACCAGGAAGTGACAAGAGTCCTCGCATTTTTTCAAGGTCAGGAATTTTCTTAGTGATCGTGTCCCCTACTCGACAAAAATTCACGTTCTTCAGACCCGTCGCGATATAGCCAATATCTCCAGCAAGGAGCATGGGCGTAGCGGTCATCATTGGTTTGAAACAACCCACTTCTACCGTGGTACTTTCTTTTTCGGTAGCGAGCATATGAAGCACATCGTCACGCTTGAGCGTACCATCAACTACCTTCACATAGGCCACCACGCCCTTATAGGTATCGTAGACTGAATCAAAAATCAAAGCCCTGAGTGGCGCTTCTTCGTTACCACTTGGCGCAGGTACCCGCTTGATCACTTCAGAAAGCACCTTATCTACTCCTAAACCCGTTTTGCCAGAGGCTTCGAGGATATCCTCTTCTTTGCAACCTAAGATATGAATGATTTCTTTCTTGGTCTTGGCTACTTCGGCGTTCGGGAGGTCGACTTTATTCACTACCGGGATAATCTCTAGTCCCTGCTCAATAGCTAAGTAGAGATTAGCCAGGGTCTGGGCCTGCACTCCTTTGGTGGCATCTACGAGGAGCACAGCGCCCTCCACGGCAGCCAGTGAACGCGAGACTTCGTAGTGAAAGTCCACGTGCCCCGGGGTATCAATAAGATTGAGGAGATAGTCAGTTCCATCTTGGTTCACTTCCATCTGGACTGGCTGAAGCTTGATAGTGATACCACGTTCACGTTCCAGATCCATCTGATCGAGCAGCTGTTCCTTCATCTTACGCTTCTCAACGGTCTTGGTCAGCTCTAATAAGCGGTCAGCCAAAGTAGACTTCCCGTGATCAATATGGGCAATAATGCAGAAATTTCGTAGGTTTTCTTGTCTCATACTGGCCTATTGTACCTTTTATAAGCCATGAAGGCTACTTGACTTATTAGACAAAGAGGTGTATAATGGTAGGTCAGGTGAGATTCGCTCCCTCGACACCGTTCTTCGGGCTT
>CAYHND010000012.1:4440-8488 GCA_964357915.1 uncultured Bdellovibrionales bacterium | reverse complement strand
TCCGGATGATCCTCAGCCAGAGCCACTGTCTCTGGTTGACGCAAGATTTTGTGAAGAATGAAACGCTTGAGCATGGTCAACTCTTCTACCTTGAGGACGTAACAAAAGAAGACATACGCCACACCCCCAATAGAAACTCCGATGGCTAGTTGGAGGAAGATTTCTACGAAGGTATCAAGTTCGTTGGTAGTGAGCGCAAAGAGAGATTTGGAGAACTGAGCAATAATTCCAGCCAGGAGGGCAGCAAACATGATTTTGATAAGTGGTCGCAGAAAAGCTACATCATTCCACTTGGTAATGTTTTTACGGAGAAACACATAGAGGAAAAAGATATTGATGATGCTCCCTATGGAGAACGAAATCGCCAACGCGAGGACATCAAAATACGGCAACAGAAAAGGAATACTACCGATATGGATGGCTTCACTGATGAGCGCTATATACAAAGGCGTCTTGGTATTCTGAAAAGCAAAGAAAGCGCGAGCAAAAAGTGGAATCAAACTCTGAGCGAACAAACTGAGAGCGAAGTATTTCAGAATCTCAAAAGTGAGAATGGTGTCTTCCCAGTCAAAGTGACCGGCTCCCAAGATGACACGCACAAACTGGGCTCGAAAAATAATAAGCGCGATGGAAAGCGGTACTACAAAGAACAGAATGCGTCCAGTAGTACGAGCCAGTGTATCGAAAAATGCTTGGTCTTGTTTCTTGGCGGCATAGAGCGAGAGGGATGGAAACACTGCTAGGGAAAATGCGATCCCAAACAAGCCCAAAGGGACGCTTTGGATATTGTTGGCAAAAGTGTAGGCCGCCAAACTCCCCGAGGAAAGAAGTGAAGCAAAAGCTGTTACCGCGAGTAGCCCCACCTGAGTCACGCCCATTGAGAGCGAACGAGGAATCATAAGAAGGAGCACCTTACGAACCAGGCGGTCTTTCAGAAATACTCTAATGGATCCATTTAACCTGAAGCCTGATTTACGAATAGCGGGAAACTGAATCGCCATATGAAGCACAGCTCCTAAGACTACGCCCCAGGCTAGACCCACAACTCCGAGAGATGGGGTCAAGAAGACAACGCCAAAAATAATACCCAAGTTATAAAAAACTGGCGCCAAGGCATAGGCAGCGAAACGCTTGAGTGATACTAACACTCCTCCAAACACCGCGCTCACTCCCAAAAACAAAGGTGAGAGCAACATAACTCGAGTCAAGTCTACCGTAAGTGCTAGCTTCTCATCACTAAAGCCAGGTGCTAAGACGGTCAGAAAATACGGCGCTGTAAAAATTCCAATAAGACCTAAGAGACCGAGTGCGAGCGCAATCATGGTGAGCACTCCTCCAGTTAAGCGCCAAGCCTCACCTTCTTTTTTATCAGAGAAGAGCTCTGTGAAGATAGGCACAAAAGCGGCTGAGAGAGCGCCAGCCACTAAAAGTCCGTACAACAAGTCAGGGATACGAAAAGCCGTGTAGTAGGCATCCAGGACATCACCAGCACCAAACTGACTGGCCAAGATACGATCACGAACAAAACCTAAAATACGACTGGCCACACCCGAAAGAGCGATCAGCAAAGCCGCCCCCCCAATAGTTTTGGTAGGCGTGTTATTCCACAGAGAGATACGTGAGACAATTTTGGCGACCATGTTGATTTCGTATATTCAAACAAAAACACCCTCTTTCTTGGCTATGGCTTATCAAAGGCCACCCCAAGAAACAGGTCTGTCACGAGCTTCTCATTCAGACGAAAAGTATGTTCATACGGTACCAAATTCCGCCCCGTCTGCCAAATCGGTTGAAAGCTCTCAGGATAACTCACCTCTACGGCTACCGCAGCCCCGGGCGTACCAGCCTGTTTTTGGATCAGGAGTGAGTAGCTTGATGTTCCTACTGTATCCCCTCCTGGAGCCAGTTTAAAGGGAAGTTTGTAGCGATATTCTACCGTCACTTCCTCCTGGGGACTGACATACACCCAGTTACCAAAGACAGTCTTACCAGACTCCTCACTGATACGAGTGCCACTTTCTTCATCGATACGTTCTGTACTCTCGATAGCGGTTACTGTTTTGTCACGCTTGAAACCAAGCGCGTCATAATCAAGTGGTGACTCTGGGAATTCATACGTGTGACCCTCAGCTGATATAAGTTCTGAACCCAATGGTACATACACTCGCATGTAGTTAGCATTCACTCGGTTCCACCAATCATAGGGAGTCTTGCCCCCCGTATGCCTACGAGTGATACGAACCGTGTCGATGATACTACCATCGGGCGCTATCTCAACATTCTGCTTGATGCTGTCTTCTATGACACCATCCGTTTTGTAGCCATTGATATTGGAATGAATAACATTGAGATAGTCTTTGTCGCTAGGACGAATCTCACCAGACCAGCCAGCCTGACTGATAATCTTCTCCACTCGATCATCTCTCACGTAGAGCATCATCTGTTTTTGGTTGAGACTTTCGATTACTGTTTTGAGCGTACCAAAAACAACCTTCTCATCTCTCGAATGCAGGAGCCGTTCGAACAACACGGTCGAGAGATCAGCCAAAACCGCTTTGGGCTTGTTTTCTTTTTTATCATAATTGATTTCTACCTCCTCTTGGATAACTGGAAAGAAATTATCTGCAGTCACTGTCAGATTATACTGTGGGAGAGCGATGGGTCCGGTCAGGGCGAGGAGTTTCTGAGTAAGAGTAGGTGTGATGACCACCACTCCATCGACAGTCGGTCCGCCTGTTTTTTCGTAGAAGAAAATAGCTTTTTCAGCAGAAGTGGGGAAGTCAGGAAACCAGTTACTATCATGAAGGCTCCATCCAGCGCTTACTTTCTGAAGCGGCTTTGGTGGTACGATGTTTTCACGGAGTTGGCCATCAGGATTGAATATACCATCAACAAAAAAATTCTTCACCACGCCATCTTGCATTTCTAGAAGAGCGTATGATCCAATAAAACCACCAGTGGCTCGCAGTTCGTGGTTGTTCTCCAGTAAGAAGAGATACTTACGAGGCCCATTACTCCCAAGCAGTTCCTGAATAACCGCCTCATGACTCTCAAGCGTATCAATAATCCCCAAGAAGGCTGGAAGTTGTTCTTGAGCAAGAATAAAACTCTTTCTTTTTTCGAGTGGGACGTCGGTCTGTTTGACTTTGGAAAGCGCTTTCTCCGCTAGGATCAGCTCCGAACGTGCTTTTGCTAAGGGAACCTTATTCTCGTCAAAAAACTGAAGTAGTGAAAAAGCTTTCCCTGCCTCTATACTCTCTTTAGTTCTTGCTAAGCCATCAGCCATCTCCACAAAGGCTGGACCGGCCTCTGCTATATGCGTGCCAGCTACCAAGATATTCTCCGCACTCGCCCCTCGGCTCAGTCCTGGTATATAGGCAGTTGCCCTAAGAATTGGTCGAGTCCAAAAAGGGATAGCACCATTGGCTTCTTCAAATGAAATTTTAGCCTGACGAAACTGACTATCTGCCTCGTTGTATTCTTCGTTAATAAGGGCGGCTTTGGCTTTTTCGAGCGAGAGAAACCCTTCTTCGGCTGAGTGTTCAATAACATCTCGAGACAACCAAAGAAAAAGTCCACTCCCTACTACCAAAATCGCTAACAACACACCTAAAGTCAGTACTCCTACAAGGAATGGCCTATGTGAACGCACTGGTTTTCTTTTCTTTTTCGGTGTGTACTCAAAAACAGGTGGCACAAAAACCTCTTGAGACCCCCCTTCCATATCATCCGGAGACACCGTAAACCACTCACTGTACTCTTCTTCGAGTCGAGGCATGGGTCTTGTTTGTGAAGATTCTGATGACTGAATATCAGCCATTCTTGAGGAACCTTGAGGTCGAATACTATCCATAACCCGAGATATTTAGAATGTTTTTTTGTATTCTCGCAGTGTCTGTTCTGCCATGCGAGGCCATGAGTATGTAGCTGCCTGTGCGTAACCCTTTTCTTGTAGACTCTTCCTTAAGAGAGTATCTTGTGTGATGCGTTCAAGCTGTGTACACAACTCACTTTCTTTGAGAGGGTCAAAGTAGAGTGCTGCTTCACC
>CAYHND010000012.1:0-4340 GCA_964357915.1 uncultured Bdellovibrionales bacterium | reverse complement strand
AGAACAAAATCATAGACTGGAAACTGTTTGGCAATATGAAGAAAAATTTCGAGGTTTTTGTGTGGATAGGCGTTACCTACGTACAGTATGTATGGCCTTAGTATAGCATGTGGAGAGGCCTCTCCGACAAAGTGACAGAATTGTTCTGCTGCCTCCTTGGTGACCACTATCTTGGCCTTAACAGACGGATAGTTGGTCTCAATATCGTGCTTGGTAAAATCAGAAACAGTAATAATCGTCTGTGCCCGTCGCAGAGCTTCCGCCAGCACGAAACGGTATGCATGAAACTTTACCCAATACCACCACGACTTCTTGGTAGTCGCTTTTTCGGTGGGATAGTGAAAGAGAATGAGATCGTGAAGTGTCACGATAAGTGGACGCCTATAGAGCACTGGGACATTGAAGTGTGGAAAATGAACCAGATCGAGTCGTTTGGCATACAGTTGCCAAGGGTACCAAAGCTGTTCAGCCGCACTGTACCAGCGAGACTTAGTCAGCACCTTGGTAAAATGTGGATTGGATGGTAGATACTCATCAAAATTTTCCGGACACAGAAAAATAAAGTACTCATTCTCTGTGTCAATTTTTTCAAGTTCGTGAACTAACCGCTCGGTGTAACGACCCAGACCCTTGCCCACTGACCCATAAAAACGAGCATCAATGCCTATGCGCATACGTTTAATGGTGAGATGAATGCTCTCTGTGCACCGCTAGCAGTAGCACCTGTGATGCCAATATCTGTAGATGTTCCATATCTTCACTGTGATTAGTCACTTTTTCGAGGAGAAGGAACACGTGCTTACCACCTGCAGCATAAGGCGAACGTACAATAAGCACCTTGTCGTCAGTCCAAAAAGATTTTTTGGCACCGAGCAAATACTCCGGCTCATAGCGCTTGAAAAGGTGCCCATCTATCTCTTCGCTACAGATCTTTTTCTTTATATCGACAATGAGCAAGGCTGCCTTATCAGTCCGAGCAAAAACCTTAGCCGCATCGAGTACGGGTTTGTAGAGATCGGTAGGCTTTTTTCTTTTGAGAAGAGTCTTCTTGGGAAGCTCAAAAATAACTTCTTGAATGACATCAAGCTTACGGTTCATTTCCCCAATGTACGAATATGACTGTGAGAGATCTTTAGAGATAGTGTTGGTTTTTTTCTGCAGAGTAACCTTTTCTTCATGGGCTTGAAAAAAAGCTTTCTCTTTGCTGATGTACAGAAGAAGGCCGAGAGTGGCAAAACCAAAAATGATCAGTGACTCAAGGTCGTCCTGAGATAACATCCAAGTACCAGACTGTATAAACTCTGGTGTCAAAATAGCGAAGACACAGAGGAGAAGGTACATCCAATACACAGGCCGTCTTTTTTACAGTGAGTTAGATTTTGAGGTTCTTGAGATATTCTTTAAGCTTAGTCCCTACTTCTGGATGCTTGAGTCCCAGCGCAATAGTGGCTTTGACAAAACCAAACTTATCACCACAATCATGTCGCTCCCCTTCTATTTCATGACCGTAGAGTGGTTTGTCGTTGGCAATGTGCTTGATAAAAGCATCGGCCAAACGTACTTCCCCATCACTACTCTTTTCTTGGAGGGTCTCAAGGGTCTCCAGCATATCCCAGGTAATGATGTATTTTCCTATCGAGACCAGATTTGACGG
The DNA here is from genome assembly GCA_964357915.1 of uncultured Bdellovibrionales bacterium. Lineage (GTDB taxonomy): Bacteria > Patescibacteriota > Minisyncoccia > Moranbacterales > UBA1568 > UBA1568. Next base: position 2,686 of record CAYHND010000012.1, on the reverse strand, counting down.
GGCATCCTCTTTCTTAGGTTTCTCTACAAACTGAGTAATTTCATGTGTCCCATTGCCGAGCTCTGTTGTCCCTACCACGCCAAACTTAGACACTTCCTCAGGATCTACCTTAGAAAGAGCCACTACTGAGTCCCCGTAGCGCTCATAGACAGAAAGCAGTTGCTTGATAGCCGGTACTTCACTATCCACCAGATCATCACCAAAGAGTACCGCTACAGCCTCACCTTCATTGACCAGGTGTTTGGCACAAAGAATAGCATGACCATCTCCCATAGGTACCGGCTGACGCACATACGAAAACTTGGCCAGTCCAGAAATCTTTTGAACCGTTTCGAGAAGTTTGTGCTTATTCTTCTCAACTAGTGTATCTTCAAGTTCATACGATACATCAAAATGATCTTCGATAGCCCGCTTGCCGCGACCAGTCACAAAAATAATCTCTTCAATCCCTGATGCTACTGCTTCTTCTACGAGGTACTGAATGACTGGTTTGTCTACCACTGAGAGCATTTCCTTGGGCTGCGCCTTGGTAGCTGGCAAAAAGCGAGTACCAAAACCAGCAACAGGCAGAATAGCTTTTTTGACTTTGTTTGTTTGATGTACCATAAGATTACTGTTTGAGAGCGACATATCGTTTAATTTCTTTGTTATGTTCTTCGAGGGCTTCTACTAAAATGGGATCAAAATTCTTGCCCAATCCATGCTCCTTGGCAAAGACACTCGCTTCTAGTAGTGAGTCATGCGTTCCAGTGTCAAACCAGGCACCTTCAGTCACGCGGACATCGAGTTCATTGTCCTTGAGGTAGGTTTTGTGAATATCAACGATTTCAATTTCTCCTCGAGCAGATGGCGTCAGTGTCTTAGCAATGACTGATGCTCGGCCATCAAAAATATAGATGCCTGGAATAGCGTATTCACTCTTGGGTGAGGCCGGCTTCTCCTCAATAGAAATAACAGTCTGGTTCTCGGGGTGAAACTCCACTACTCCAAAGCGTTCTGCATCGGGTACTTTGACCGCAAAAATACGTCCTCCTTTTTCGAAAGTTTGAATCGCTTCGCTAAAATCATCCTCAAAAATGTTATCTCCCAAAATCATGACACTTGGCTCTCCATCAAGAAAGTCTTCAGCCAAGATGTAGGCGTCTGCCAAACCACGAGGACTCCGCTGAACTATGAAACTCATCCGCACACCATATTTCTCTAAGAGTGATCCGAGAAGGTTAAGGTAGTTTCCTGAATGATCAGGCGACACAATCACCAAAATGTCCCTGATACCCGCTTTGATAAGAGTATTCAATGGATAAAAAATCATTGGTCGATCATAGACCGGGAGGAGTTGTTTGGAGACTACAGCGGTTGCTGGTAAGAGTCTCGTCCCAGTACCACCAGCAAGAATAATTCCTTTCATAGATCCTTTCATAAAAGAGCGCTTATGTATTAGTTAAAAACTTTAGGCACAGGAAATTTTTTGCACAACACGGTCACTTTCTTACGAAGTGCCCTATGAAGCTTTGTGTCATCTGTCTTGAGAGCCTCGTGCATCCACTCGGCAATTTGTTTCACTTCCTTTTCCTTCATACCCCGCGTGGTGAGAGCAGGAACCCCGACCCTGATACCACTTGGATCCATCGGTCCGCGAGGATCATCAGGAATGACATTCTTGTTCACTGTGATACCAATAGCATCGAGACGTTCTTCAGCCTCACGTCCCGTGATGCCATAAGTAGTCATTACATCGAGCATGATCATGTGGTTCTCGGTGCCACCAAAAAGAATAGCTCCGCCGTGCTTACGGAAAGTTTTTTCCAGTGTCTTGGCATTCTTGAGAAGTTGTTTGCCATACTTCTTGAAGCCAGGGCGAAGGGCTTCACCAAAAGCCACAGCCTTGGCAGCAATATTATTCATATGTGGCCCTCCCTGGATACCCGGGAAAACCGCCTTGTCGACTGCTTTGGCAAAGGGTTTTTTACACAAAATCATACCCCCACGTGGTCCACGTAAGGACTTGTGTGTTGTCAGTGTCACCACATCAAAGTGTGGTACGGGACTTGGCACCACGCCTGCGGCCACCAGACCAGCAATATGAGCCATATCCATCATACTCTTAGCTCCCACTGCCTTAGCAATAGCTGCAAATTTCTCATAATCAAGCGCTCTCGTGTAGGAAGAAAATCCTGCCAAGATAAGCTTGGGCTTTTCTTTCTTAGCAAGCTTGAGAAGCTTGGCATAATCAATAGTGCCATCTGGTTCAGTCTTATAGCGCACAAAACGATAGACCTTGGTCATGGTGGTCGCTGGATGACCATGTGTGAGGTGGCCTCCATGAGAAAGATCCATACCGAGGATACAGTCTCCTGGTTCAAGAAGGGCTGCATAGGCAGCGATGTTGGCTGGTGCGCCAGAAAGTGGCTGGACATTGACATGCTCAGCTCCAAAAATTTTCTGCGCACGCTCACGAGCCAAACTCTCTATAACATCAGTATACTCTTGACCGCCATAGTAGCGCTTGCCCGGATAGCCTTCTGAGTATTTGTTGGTAAAAATGCTGCCGAGAGCTTCTAACACTGCCTCAGAGACATAGTTTTCAGAAGCGATCATTTCGAGGCCTTCACGCTGACGTTTTTCTTCAGCCAGAATAGTCTCGTATATTTTCGGATCTTGTTTTTGGAGGAATGGTTTTTTCATA
>CAYHND010000011.1:0-17006 GCA_964357915.1 uncultured Bdellovibrionales bacterium | reverse complement strand
TGGTGAAGCCAGCAAAAAGAGTAGCGACCAATAGTAACGAAAAAAAGATTCCTCTCATAGAAGCGTTTTGTTTTCTTTATCATACCATAAAAAAGAGCCTCCCAATCAATATACGGAAGGCTCTTTTTTATATTCTTCTTGCAATTACTTGCTGCGACCGGCTTTTGTACGATCACCTTCTCTTAAGAATTGTTTTCTAAGACGGACTGATTCCGGGGTTACTTCTAGATACTCATCTTCGGCCATAGTCTCTAGCCCGCGCTCAATAGTGATCTCCCAAGCAGGAATAATCTTAATCGCTTCATCAGTTCCTGAAGAACGCATGTTGGTGAGCTGTTTTCCCTTCACTGGGTTGACCGCCATATCACTACCCTTAGTGACATTGCCTACTACCATACCTTCGTAAACCTCTGTTCCTGGACCGACATAGAGCACGCCACGATTCTGGAGGTTGTCGAGAGCAAAAGCCAAAACTTTTCCAGTAATCATCGAAATCATAGAGCCAGTATCACGTTTCTTGATCTCTCCTGCATATGGACGGAACCCAAGAACTCGTGAGTACAGCGTTCCTTCTCCACGTGTATCAATGGTAAATTCTCCACGATAACCCAAGAGGCCTCGAGTAGGCACTTCTATCAGCATACGGGTATAACCACCACTTCCCTCACGCATATCGGTCATAATACCCTTACGCTTACCCATTTTTTCTATAATAGTGCCGGTGGACTCCTGCGGACACTCCACGGTCACTTCTTCAAATGGCTCTACTTTAACCCCATCAACTTCTTTGATAATTACCTGGGGTTGAGAAACCTGCACTTCATATCCTTCCCGGCGCATGTTCTCAAGCAAAATAGCTACATGGAGCTCGCCACGGCCAAATACTTTGTATGATGCATCACTAAATTCAATTTTTAGCCCGACATTCACTTCCAACTCTTTCTCCAGACGCTCACGAATCTGCTTGTTGGTGACAAACTTTCCTTCACGGCCTGCGAACGGAGAATCATTAACGAAAAAGTTGAGAGAGATGGTTGGTTCATCAATAGCAATGGCTGGTAGCAGTTCTTCATCTGGCGTAGCAGAGATAGTATCACCAATTTCAATAGTAGGAAGACCGGCAATCATAACGATATCACCCGCCACCACACTCGTCGCCTCAACGCGTTCCTGCCCATGAAAAGTAAAGAGTTTCACGATTCTGCCGGTTTCTTTCTTGCCATCAATATTCTGAATATGAATAGTGTCGTTGACCTTGAGTGTACCCTGGTAGACACGAGCAATGGCCAGGCGCCCCACAAAGTTGTCATAGCCAAGGTTAAATGGCTGTGCAATAAGTGGTTTGTCTGTTTCTTGACGAGCGGGAGCTACATGTGAGAGCACTGTATCGAGTAGTGGGTTGAGGTCTGTCCCCTTATTATCCAAAGTCAAACTAGCTACCCCTTCGCGAGCAATAGCATACACTACCGGGAAATCCAACTGTTCATCATTGGCTCCCAAATCCAAGAAAAGCTCATAGACCATCTCAGCTACTTCATCTGGGCGAGCAGCTGGTTTGTCTATTTTATTGATAACTACCATGGGACGAAGGCCAAGCTCGAGAGATTTCTTGAGAACGAAACGGGTCTGTGGCATTGGACCCTCCTGAGCATCTACCACCAGTACCACGCTATCAATAGAACGCAGTACACGCTCTACCTCAGAACCAAAGTCAGCATGCCCTGGGGTGTCTACAATGTTGATTTTGGTATCCTTGTAGTTGAGTGAGGCATTCTTGGCATAAATAGTGATCCCCCGCTCTCGTTCAAGCTGATTGGAGTCCATAGATCCTCCCTCGCCAGTAACCATGCCTGTTTGGCGCATCAAAGCATCAGTAAGAGTAGTCTTGCCGTGGTCAACATGAGCGATAATAGCGATATTTCGAATTTCCATGATTTTACCCTTTAGAGAATGAAAAAAGGCGCTTAATACGCCGTAATAGGTACTCGGTATTCTAACCTAAAAGCAGATTCTCGTCAAACAGTCCACTAGACGGACTACTGAGAAAGCACTCTCAATCTATTACTCGCTATATTGAGAGCATCTAGAATAGTGCGCTCGCCACGAACTACACTTTCGATAGTTTCTGCCAGTATAGTCTCTGCCTTATCAACATCCGCGTGTTGCCACTGCTTAGCCAGAAGATTACCACTCGCAAAAGAACTCAAAACAACATCTTGCTGTTGCGCCTGAATGAGATCTCTTCTGGCTGCTGGTTTCTTGGTTTTTTCGAGGTATTTAGCACTCGGATCAAAGGTGAGTGGGAAATCCTTAGTAGTGCCTGCTAATCCGTTTTCTAGAGTGAAGGTCTTGTTGACTTGAGGATAGGTCATGTAACGAAGTAGTTGCCAAGATTCATGGCGACGCAGAGCTGCGTATTTGTCCTGAGTCATGGTATCCTTTTGCGGATTCTCGGATACATACTCTTTGTTTCTGGCCACAGCATATCCCCAATAGTTGGCCACGTTGCTTTGTGTACCACCAATAAACTGGGGCAGTGGAGCAATTCCAATGTTGAGCTTGGCGTTTTTTTGCTTGAGAGTAGGGTACTGCCATGAATAGTTAATCATCATACCAAGCGCTCCCTCATAGAAAGAATCTATAGAGTAGTGTTGACTCGTGTTCCATGTGTAGCGCGGTGAGCTAATGTTGGAAAACTGAGTATAGAACTCAAGGGCTTTGCGACTCTTATCATCTGAGATATTGACTTGGTTTGGGGTGCCCGGCTCTACGCCAAGCTGAAACATCATAGCTGTCAGAATATCTGTTGATCGATTGATGTTCGTAGCGGTACCAAGCGCTACTCCCGACTGCTGGAATGCGCCAGTCGGTGTCAGTTTTGTCAGTAGAGCACTGTCAGCAGCCAATTCCTCCCATGTCGTGGGCGCTCTCGTAATACCAGCTGCATTAAATAAATCCTTGTTGTAATACAAAGCCAGCGAGTCTACGGATAGAGGAGCTCCATAAATTTTCTTATCCTTGCCTATAAAATCCTCTGCAACCACATCTACAAAAGCCTCTCGGTAGGTTTTTTCGGTGTATTTAGCTGGAGCAGGTTCTATCTTGTCTTGAAAGGTGCTTACCCAAGCATTCCTAAGCATGAAAATATCTGGACCCTTATTGGCAGCTAGAGCTTGAAGGAGCTCTTCTTCATAGTTTTCGGGTTGAAGCTTGCGATACGTGATTTTGCCAACATACGGATTCATGTCTTGGTATGCAGCAAACATCTCTTGGTATGCATCTGAATCGTCAAAGACCCCCCATACCTCGAGATCAATCTTGTAGACTTCTGGTGCATCACCTTTTAGACCACAACCTCCAAGTAAAACCAGGATACCGAGGCCGAAAAAAAGTTTTGCAGTGCGTTTGAAAATATCCATAAGACGTCAAGCTTTTTTCTCAACTAAAAATGCATAATGGAAGCCTCCTACCGGCAGTTCTTGTACAACAACAAAACCAGTCTCGGTCAGTAATTGTTTGAGCTCTTTAGGTGTGATACGAAGCTCTGCACCTGGTCCCACCGCTTGGGCTTCTGGCTTCCATTCCATGATAAAGGCATGTCCCATCGGTCGCAATACATGTAGGGCTTCTTCCAAAATCACTTTTTTGTTGTTGTTCTGAAAGAGCATGTCTTTGATAATTACCCAATCAGCACTTTCAGCAAGAAGTTGTGAACCTCCCTCTTTCTCAAGATTCACCCGCCGAGTCTCAAGATTCTGCAGACCTAGTGTCTTGGCTCGACTGGCTACTGCCTCAAGTGCCGTTGGAAGAATATCAAGGGCTATCACCTGACCCTCAACACCAACACGCTTAGCAAATTCTAGAGAAAAATATCCCGAACCACAGCCGAAATCAACGGCTTTTTGACCAAATTGAATAGGGAGACCAGCCAGTGCCTGGGCGGGGTCGACAAATGTCAGAGGGGTAGATTGAGCCATACGGTGTGTTTGTTTTGTATTCACAGTATACAACGATTATGCTTCAAACAGAAGGTTTCCTCGCAACTCCACCCCAACCTGTTTTTTAACGATTCCAAAAAAAGCGTATGAGTGGGGCTGGATACTGTATCAGCTTTGGATGAAAATGCATTTTGAACTGACTGTAGCCTTTCCATGAAGGTGGGTCACCTGGCATCCACACAATACCAAGGTCAAGAAAACGTATTCCCTTTTTCCTGGTCTCTTGTATCCAATAGTCCATGAGCCCTAGGGAGGCTTCAGTTTTTTTAGCAGCTGGCACAATAAACGCTACTGGGTGAAACGTCCGATTAGTACCTAGATCATCTACTGCCATCAAGCCAGCTAGTATCTTCTGACTTTCTCTCTCCTTCACAACCAAAAATGAAACATCTGTTCCATATACTTCACTATAGCGATGAATCGATTTGGAAAATAACCCCCTCAGTGTAGCCTTGAGCGTACTTTTCTGATAGGCCTCCAAAAACTCCTCTTTTGTTACCACTTCAATCACTAACTCCTTCTGTGAAAGCCATTTCTTGCGATAGCGTCTGGCATGCTGAGACCAGTGCAACCAATATTCATCTCCCTGCTCTTCCAAATCAATAAAGGCAGTCGTACTCCTACGAAAAAACTTGGGTAGACAAAACCAGCCACTACTCTGATCGGTATGCTCTAGGCGTTGCCATACCTGGATTCCTATTCCCAACCCTTCACTTTTGGCAGGTTCGCTCTCGCCCGTAAAGTACTCCCCGGTCATAAAACCAAAATCACAGCGTACACCGAGCGCTTGATTATCCCTAATAAGAGTATTTTGACCACCGCTAAAAGAACTCTTCAGAAACTTTTCTGAGGAGGCTGGATTGATAAAGCCTAACGGTAATTTCTTAATGAAAGCCTCTTTTTTATAGTGAATCTTCATACCTATAACTTACCATTAAGGCTTTACAGAAGGCAATTTCCGTGATACAGTTCTGTACACAAACGTATTATTGTTGCTTATGTCTTTAGGTAATCTCTTTTCTTCATTTTCATCCCTCCAAATAGGCCTCTTTGCCTCTTTTTGCCTCCTGCAAGCTCTCTTTCTCCTTGGCTTCATCCTCCTCTGGCGAAAGCAGAGTAGGCAAGAAAAAAAGCTTCACGTCTTCTTTGGAGATAAAAAGGCTCGAGACCTGGAGAGTATTCTCGTGGAGCAACTAGGAGAAATACGAGTCCTCGACCAGGAAATACAAGAGCTTTTCGAGGTTTTGAATAAACTACGAGATCTTAGCCTCAAAACCATTCACAAGGTAGCCGTCGAACGCTTCAACCCCTTTAAAGAAGTCGGTGGCAATCAAAGTTTTTGTGTAGCCTTGCTGAATGGCCAAAACACTGGCGTTGTGCTTTCTTCACTGCACACCAGAGAAGGTACGCGAGTCTATGCCAAGCCAGTTCTCGATGGTCATGCTAAAGAATTTCCTTTTACCGATGAAGAAAAAGAAACAGTTGTCAGAGCTATTCATAGCCAAAAAATAGTCACGGTCTAAAATATAATCATCCCCCTACTCATGGAAAATCCAGTTCAACCGCAAAACGTTATTATTCCCTCTTCAGTCACCGTCAAAAAACTGAGTGAGTACTTAAACGTGCCTGTTACCGCTCTGATTACTGAATTGATGAAAAATGGCATCCTCGCCACTATCAATGAGGAGATCGACTTTGAAACAGCAAGTGTCATTGCAGCGGATCTTGGTTTTGAAACTACTCTTGCAGAAGAAGAAAGCGCTGAAGGAGTCATCACTCTCGAGTCTCTCAACAAAATTCTTTCTGAAGAAAAAACTTCTGGTAAAAACCTCACTCCAAGAGCACCTGTCGTTACCATTCTTGGTCACGTCGATCATGGGAAGACTACCCTTCTCGATACTATCCGCAAAGCGAGTGTTGCTAGTGGTGAAGCTGGTGGCATTACTCAGCATATCAGTGCCTATCAAGTAAAAAAGCAAAAACAACTCATCACGTTTGTCGACACCCCTGGTCATGAGGCCTTCGCGGCTATGCGTAAGCGTGGTCTTTCTATTGCTGATATTGCTATCCTTGTTGTGGCTGCTGATGATGGAGTCCGTCCACAAACCAAAGAAGTTATTACCTACCTCAAAGAGCGCAAGCTCCCTGTTATTGTCGCCATCAACAAGATAGACAAACCAGAGGCCAAACCAGAACGCGTCAAACAAGAGCTGGCTGAACACGGTATTCTTTTTGAAGATTGGGGTGGTGATACTATGGCTATTGAAATCAGCGCAAAGAACAATATCAATATTGATAAACTGCTCGAAAGTATTCTGCTCCTTGCTGAAGTAGAAGATTTTCGTGCTGACCAAAAGCGTGATGGCCTTGGTGTAGTACTTGAGTCGCACCTTGATCCTCAGAAAGGTCCCGTGGCTACCGTCCTGATTCGCACCGGCTCACTCAAGGTTGGTCAAGACATTGTAGCTGGGAAAACCTTTGGTCGTATTCGCCGCATTGAAGATTTTGCCGGACGGAGTCTTGAGATAGCCCTCCCATCTGTACCAGCTACCATCTATGGATTCAATGATACCCCTCAAGTAAACGATATCACTCACGTGGTGAGCAACAAAGGTCAGGCCAGATTATATTCCAAAGAAGCTATTAGTAAAGATGGTCCTCGTATGATTGCTAATGATGGTGAAGAGGAAACTAAGAAACTCTATCTCGTCATCAAGGCAGATGTGCAGGGTTCTCTCGAAGCTATTCTTCAGATTCTTGATTCCATCCATTCTGAGGAAATCAGCCTACAAATTATTGCCAGCGCAGTTGGAACTATCACTGAGTCTGATGTAAAGATCGCTGAAACAGCGGGAGCTCTCATAGTTGGTTTCAATAGTGAGCCAACTTCTGTAGCTAAGCGCCTCGCTGAAAAAAGCAAAATCGAAATCGTCACCTATAACATCATTTACAAAATGGTAGAGTCTATCAAAGAAAGAATGGCTGATCTTCTCCCTCCAGAAATCATCCGTACCGATGGAGGGAGTCTTTCTGTCCTTGCTGTTTTCAAAACAGGCAAGCGTGACATGATCTTGGGTGGTCGCGTTGCAGAAGGCAAACTCTTGCGAGGCTCCCTCATCGAAGTCATGCGTGACGGTGAGATAATCGGCACTGGTAAAATGAGCAACCTGCAACAAAACATGCAGAACGTTGATGAAGTCGGCCAAGGCAATGAATGTGGAGTTGTCTTTGAGGGCAACACCAAAGTAGTCGTCGGTGATACCCTTGTGTGTTACAAAGAAGAAGAAAAGAAACGCACCCTTTAGTAGTTCACTTCGTGTCTCATGGATATACACATTCCACTCCCCGTTAAGGAGCTCTTAACTACTCTTGAAAAAAGCCAGTTTGAAGCCTTTGCTGTTGGAGGCTGTGTTCGTGATACTCTTCTTGGTCGCGAGCCGAAAGATTGGGATATCACTACTAATGCACGCCCCGAAGAAATAGTCTCCCTTTTTCCTGACAGTTTCTACGAGAATACTTTTGGTACGGTCAGCGTCAAAGTAGCTCCCTTTCTTGATACGGGCGACAAAGCTCGTGAATACGATATTATCGAAATTACTACCTACCGTAGTGAAAGTGGTTATACTGATGGACGTCATCCAAACCAAGTTACTTTTGAAGATACCTTAGAGGCTGATTTGTCTCGGCGTGACTTTACCGTTAATGCGCTGGCTTATGGAAAAGTAAGTGGCACTTGGCAACTTGTTGATCCTTTTGGTGGTAAAACAGATCTACAGAATAAAGTTCTGCGTACTGTAGGGACTGCCGATGAACGCTTTGGTGAAGATGCTCTGCGACTCATGCGCGGAGTACGCCTCCTCACGGAACTCCGTACTCCTCCAAAACCAGTAGATGATGACTTCATCACCAATGACTGGTCATTCGAGACAGCGACCAAAGCCTCTCTTAAGAAACTCGCCTCAAGTATCGGGCATATTTCTGCTGAACGAATACGCGATGAATTCTCAAAGATTATTCTCTCACCCAATGCTACGTATGGTATCCAGCTCCTCGAAGATACTGGCTTGCTCGCTTACATCATGCCCGAACTTCGTGAAGGCATCGGGATCACTCAAAATCTGCATCATATTTACACCGTCTGGGAACACAACCTCCGGGCACTTCATACCTGTCCATCACAGAAGCTTTCTGTACGACTCGCCTGTCTTCTTCATGACGTAGGCAAGCCTGCGACCAAACGTGGTAATGGATACCGTTCTACCTTCTATAATCATGATCACGTGGGGGCTAGAATGACCAAAGTTATTCTCGAGCGACTCAGATATCCAGGGGCCATAGTCAAAAAAGCCACCCTGCTCGTGGATCAACACCTCTTCTACTACAATGTCGATGAAGTGACTGAGGCTTCTGTACGTCGGCTCGTGAAGCGCGTCGGCCTTGAGAACATGCCTGACCTTATGGATGTGCGTATTGGTGACCGTCTTGGCTCGGGTGTCCCGAAGGCCAAACCCTACAAACTCCGTCATCTGGAGTACATGATCGAAAAAGTCTCTCATGATCCTCTTTCCGTCAAAATGCTCGCTCTCAAAGGCGCTGACCTTATGACTAAGCTTGCTATCAAACCGGGACCAACTATTGGAGCACTCTTGGATGTCCTCTTAGCTGAAGTAATAGAAGACCCAAAGAAGAACACTCTTGAGACCCTTCTTGCCCGTGCTCAGGAATTACAGCATGGATCTTTAGAGGAGTTGAGACTTCTTGCTAAAGAACGTATTGTAGATGAGAAGGACAAGGCTGATAAAGATATCAAGAAAAAACACTGGGTGTCGTAAGATAACCTACGACTAATAACAAAGATTATGAAGATGAAGATAAGCCCGCTGACTGACAACCCCCTCACTCTCATGCGAAGGGCTGGTTATACTTTTCAGCGAGCTGAGGGTGGGGAACAAAGTTTCGTCCGAGAGTTGGCTCGTGGTAATTACCCTCGTTTTCATGTATACGTCAGGGTAGAAAAAACAACAGCTTTTATCAACCTTCATCTTGACCACAAGGGTCACACCTATGGAGATGCCACCCGTCACCATGGAGAGTACGAGTACACGGGAGCCGTCAAAGAAGAAACCGACCGCCTGTTGACGCTCTGGGGCGAACGTGTCAGCATAGTGTAGGTCAATAAAAGGAAATGCCGGGATGGTGGAATGGTAGACACACTGGTTTTAGGAACCAGCGGGGCAACCCATGGGAGTTCGAGTCTCCCTCCCGGCACAATATGAAAATCCCCCACTACTTTAGTAGGGGATTTTCTTTTTTTGTTTTTACTCTTTTCTAAGAAGTTTTTCTTGAGGGAGTGCTCCCATCAGGAAGGCAGTGGCAAAGAGAATAAGTGCCCCACTCAGTAAGACTCGGAAAGCAAAGATGAGCGATGTCGGAATATAGTTAACGATGGCGGCGAAATACTTAGCCGGAGCACCACCTTTGGCAGTAGCCTCTGGCTCAAGAATCTCTATTTGCATCGTTTTCGAGAAACTTATTTCTGGAGAATCGAGAGGGGAAATATTCCAAATATCGTATAATGCTCGCCTCAATTCATCACTCTGAGTTACCCTCGCTACTACCTGGAGATTCATAACAGTTCCTGCAGTTCCCAGCGCATCAAAGGTTGTTTTGTTGGGATTAGTCTCACTCATGAGGCCATCGTTGATGTACCACTCTCGCTCGGCTAGTGTACCGAGGAAACTTGGAATAAATCTGGCCTCTACGTTGACACTGTTACCCTGATAGGTCTGTATAACATTCTTACTGTAGTCATCGCACAATCCATTGACACAGCTTGTAGCCTTGCCAGTGACGTCTCGATACTGTCCCAAAAACTTCGGCCAAGCCAGTCCTTCATCGGTAGAGACTATATCAATGGCTGGCTCTACCACGCGGAAAGAGCGGGCAAGGGTGACTGTTTTACCTGATACCGTATCGTTAGCAGTGAGATTCACCGTATAGGTATCTCCTGGATTGCCTGCTACTGGGAAAAAGTTAACGGCAGTTTGCTCACTATCAAGACAGTCCGGTGAAACATTTGATTTTGAGCAAGTGAGAGGATCGCCGTTAATGCTCCACTGAAAGTTATTGAGACCTGTATCATCAACACGTAAGCCAATAATTTCATTCTTAATAACCCGACAAAGATTACGATCAAATGTATCGCCGTTACAAATAATATTATTCTGATCAGCGGTCACTAACATTCTTTCTCCTACTAAAGCCGGACTTACTTGTGTAGCCAGTATTTTTCTTCCAGTAGAAACAAACTTCACAATCACATCACTCCGTCCTTTGCGGACAATACCACTATCAAAGTTCTCACTCACTCGAGCTGAGAATCTGAGATAACCGATGTCATTTAGGAGATAGCTCGATAATGGTCGTCCCCCCACCTGCGCATTACGTGGGATATTCAGGCTCAAACCCACTGTATCGAGAGCATTGCCTTTGGTAATTCCGAGTAACTCCAAGACCTGTAGATCCTTTGTTACATTAGCAGTAGGACCGATAGCGCTACTAAACTGAACGTTGTTACTCATTTCTACATTCCACTCAAACAGCGAGCTTGCAAGGCTCTGTTTGCCATTACTGACTGCGGCTGACACCAAGACGCTATCACCAGAACCATCTCCACTTTCATCATTGAGGGGTTCGTTGGGTGACGCCGAAATACTGACTTCTAGATTAGTGGCCTGACCTCCTTGGGTTGGGTCGACCAGATTACGCTCCAAACATTTATTCAAATCTATATCAGCCGTCTCAATGTCTACTGAATAGTTTTTGATACGAGCCGTATAAGAGCCTGTTCCATCTGCTACTGAGATAGGGCAGTCTTGTTTTGGGAAAGCCCACATGATCATCACCGATGAATTGTTGTGCTTAGTAGCAATCATTGAAGAACCCTCCACTGCCACACCTACCTGATCACCAGCAAGGTAATTCCAGGTAAAGGATGACTGTCCGAAACCGACTACATTGGCCTCATCTTTGTTGCCATTATCAGCTGTATCTGGATCATTGGGGTCTGTCCGCCAAAAACGCTCCTCACTCTGACTAAATGTTCCATCGCCTGACTGTCCTCCACTAGCATTTGGAAACAAATGCTTACAGTATGGATTAACACCAGCTGTTGTAGATGTACTACACGTACTCAGTGCAGTTCCACAAGAGAGTGTACTATCTGTTTCTGGCTCGGTGACACAACGTGGAGTACCCACAGCACAGCTCGCTGTCCCCGCACTATCACACACTGGCAAGCCAGAAATAGCACATTCATCGGTATCAGATACCGTAAAGGTCTCACTATCACTACTATTCCCTCCGGTACTTCCCGTAATAGTGCTCGGCTCAAATCCCTCTTCTTCTATCATACAAACGGCCGTTTGGCCTGATGGACAACTAAAGCTCGTATTTCCTGCATCAGCCATTTCATAGTTAATACCACTCTGACTATCATGATAGTAACAGTAGCTCGGTGTATTGGTCTTGTTATCCCCACCATAACGAGCCTTATAGCCATCATCATCACTCCCACTACTATAACTGGTCTGACTACTATCATAGCCGTTTTGGGCAACAATTTGCATGGCTTCTATCTTCCAGTCTTCTACCGTAATACGGTTATCGCTATCACGGTCACAGAGTTGTTCTGTAGCAGCGCTCGGCGAGTTATCCAAGTCACAGCCCTGACGCTTGAGGTACCAGCCATAATACAGGGATTCTTCCTTATTACTAAAATAGACCGGAAAAGCTCTCGCCGTTATCTTTTCTCCTGATCGCGGGTCTGTCGGGGAGAAATAGAGCGAGACTTCTGGTGCAGGCTGTTTATTGGCAGCCACATTGAAGAGTTGTCCTTGATCTTGTATATTCTCTAAGTCCAAGTTATAGCGCTTCTCCAGATCAGTGGCTATTTTGGATGCGGAGGGTATTTTGAGACCACCAAACAAAGCAAAGGCTGGCGCAGTACCGACAAAGAATAACTGTCCTACCAGAAGAGTAAGCGCGAGAAGTTTGTGTTTGGTTGAAAACAACATCATAATGTTTAGCGGAGACTTAGGAAGAGAACATCCGTCAAAAAAACAATCAAGTAACTTGTAAGGAAAGCATACCACAAAGAGCCTGTTTTCTTAGCGACAACCCCAGCTGCAAGCGTGGTCAGGATAAGTGGAGCATCTACCAGGCCGATACCCTCTGTCAACTGAAGCAGTGCTATGAAGAGTACCGCCTGTGCACCTACAGCCATCCAAGTGTTTCCAAGCCACAATATCTGCATCATTCCTCGAAAGAATACTTCATATATAAAGAGGGTCAGTGGTAACAAAGTCAGTGTATAAAGGATAAACCACAGAAAGCTCGTCTCTATGAGTACCGGAAAAATTGCTTCTCCTGCAACATTTGGGTACACATAAACCAAGAACCAACAACAAAGGAATCCTCCCATAGCAAGAAACGCTGTCCACAAAACGGCTATCGTATGGTTGGTGCCTCGAAAACCAAGATTCGTCAGTGGTTCGCGCAAGACGAGTCGCGTATAGGCGATAGGAAGAACTAAGAAAAAAATAAGAGCGATAATAGCTCCCTGCAAGACCGAACTCAGCTCAGGAGATTCTTCAAAAAAAGCAAAGAACAACAAACAAAACACTACTAGTGCTGTGGTGCCGACAAAGCGTTTTTCTGTGTTGCTAAATACACGCATACGTACCTTCATTGTAGCAAAAAAAGATATAAAAATGAATGCTAGAATCGTGCTTTTTTGATTGTATCAAGAAACTCCACCGCCTTCTGTATCTGTTCATTAGAAGCGCTTCTATCGATGAGGTAGATGAGATAGACGATAAGAGTCTGAATTGGTAATAAGTTTGCTCCGAACAAGAATGCTTCCGTGATGAACCCTGTCACCCAAACCGCAAACTTTTTCACAAAATATCTCATGTCCATGAGATTCTTGTTGGTTTTGGCAAAATACAAGGCGATAAAAATGATGATTGTAAAAAATGTCGTGACAATAAAACTAACGACTGGCACAGAGAAACCCCCTAAATCAAGAAGATCTTTGAGAATGGCCGCACAAAAAGCAAACTTATAGTCCCAAATATCAGCCTTTTCTTCTACCGCTTGGGCTACCTTACTATCAGCTTCTTCGACTTTTTGTTTCCGTAGATGAAGCCCCCTTAATACCATATCAGTCATCCCCCTTTTTTCTTCCTCAGCCTGCTCTTCGGCCTGAGTAACAGCTTGCTGAAAAGCTACCTCATTAGCCAATTCCTCGTTGTCATTAGCAGCGTTGTCATTAGCGGCTTGAAGTTGCTGAGTTATTTTTCCCTGTCTCGTTAATTGCTGATAGTTCATGTTTTGCATGAAATAAGCGTTGCCACCATCTGCCTGACGCTGCTCGGCTATTTTCTCCTGTCTGCTTCTTTCCATCTGAGCCATACATATCTGCTACACAGGCATTTAGTTAGTACTGGTTCTCAGCATCAAAATCCCGCTTGGCGGTCTCAATTTCTAAAAGCTGTCGTGGATCTGAAGTAATAATCTGATCCTCACTATACGATGCGATGACTTTGATAGCTGCATGCTTGGTACCGGCGAAGAAGATTCCCTCTCCCACATTACTCTCCAAAAGAAGAAACTTTTCGTGATCAGTGAGATAAAACATCTCAGCGACAGCATCAATAGAGGCTGGTGATTGACGGAGTAACAATTGCAGTGAGGAGTTGGTGATAATCGGTTTCCCATAACGCGACGACATGAAGTCTCCAATGTCTTGGGTAATGGTTGTCAGGCCGGTGTAGTATTTACGGCAACGCTTAGCGATACCGAAGAGGAAAGAAGCAGCATCTTCGTTTTGCATCATCACCCAGGCTTCATCGACCACTACGATACGCTTCTTCAATTCTGTACGCATCTGGTTCCAAATAAACTGAAGCACTATATACATAGCCATTGGTCGAAGTTCGTCTTCTAGATCACGGATATTGAAGACAACAAGCTGATTCTTCGTCTCTATATTCGTCGGCTGATTGAGAAATCCTCCGAAAATACCCTCTGTGTAGCGTTCCAGACGCAGTGCTAATGATTCTCCTCCATCCATGTTCTGGAGCACTTGATGCAAGTCTGACATAGTAGGAAACATACCTGGCTCCAGATGACGATAATCACTGTGTTCTGTGATATCGCGAAGAGCGTATGTCTCACGGATAGCTCGATCCAAGATAGAATCCTCTTCGGGCGTGAGACTGCCAAACATAATATGGAGTAAGCCGATAAGATTGGCTACCGTGCTCCTAAAAATACTCTCGCTGTCTTCATCATCAACTGCCTTAGGAAGGTCAAAGGGATTGAGCCGAGCATCAGAGTTGAGTGAGATCTGGAGAAAACTCCCTCCCACTGCTTCACAAAGGTGTTTATACTCATTTTCTGGGTCAATGATGATGACACTGGCGCCAAACATCATCGAACGCAAAACTTCGAGCTTCACTGTATAGCTTTTTCCGGCTCCAGACTTAGCAAAAACTACCATGTTGGCATTTTCCTGACTAAACCGGTCAAAGAGTATCAGACTGTTATTGTGGCGATTGATACCATAGAGGATACCTTCATTAGAGGAAAGGTCTGAGGAAACAAACGGGAAAGTGGTTGATAGGGGCTCAGTATTAAGGTTATTGGCAACATCGAGGACATCAAGGGCTAGTGGTCGCGTCGCTCGAAAACCCTGATCCATGCGAAGAATAGCCGGCTTGGTATAAACGAGTTGAGCTTCGAGGATAGCCTCAACCGACTGGCTTTTCTCATTGAGATCCTTCTCACTCTCTCCATACAGCGTAATGTACAGACCAAAGCGAAAGAAGCGTTCCGTCCCTTGCTGAAGCTTATCGCGCAAACCCTCAATATCTTCAAGGGCGGTCTCAAGCACTGGGTTACGGATTTTTCCATCTTCGGCTTCAATACTGATCTGGGATTGGACTTGGGTAGAAGATTTTCGTAAATCTTTGAGAATATCTCCTGTCTCAATGGGATGAATGAAGAGCGCTGTATCCATGGCAAAATCCATGTTAATAACTGGAGAAAACCAGTTAGTACTCAGAAAACGTGGATAGGCAATGACAAAATAGGTTCGCGTCATCACATCCCCTACCTGGAGCATGTTTGACGTAAGTTTGATAGCCGGTGGAGCGATGAGATCCTTCAGCGTGGCAAGTCCTTGCTGATACAAGGCTTCGTTTTCTGAAACACGAGAAGACCCCCCGAAGAAACTCTTCTTAGGCTTTGCTGTTTCCTTATCTTGATTTTCGGAGAGAGATATACCTGGTAACATTTTAGTTGAGTTCTAGTTCGTTTACACGGGTGATATTGGAATTGACGAAGAGGGAGGGATTATAGCTATCGTAAAGCAGTTCAATGATTTCTTCTGTATTGAGTGGAGTGGCTTGTACTCCAGTACCCGAGAGAGCCACGCTTACTTGTTCGACACGCTGATAGAGTTGACTGCGGTAGCTTTCAAAGAGTTCACCATGGAGACTCGTATTCTTCTGCGGATTGAAAATTCCCGTTAGACGGTCAAGGAGTCCGCTTTTCTCATCTTCAGCCGGTGAAAAAGGTACGACGATATAGAAGTACTTGGACATGATATTGGAAATCTCTGCCAACTTCTTGATAAAGAGCTTGTACTCAGTAATCTGAAAACGGAGCAACTCATTCTCTTGAGTTGTTTCTTTATCTGCCAAAAGACCCAAGTAAGGCTCTACATCAAAACGCTTAGAACTAATGACTATTTGAACTGGGAAGTCGAGAGTGTTGAGGAAGTTCTGATACTGAAGAATAATACCATCTTGTTCTTGGCTGGACTTGAGATCAAAATTGATAGATGAAACGAGTAAAATAGCCCGAATAGAGCCATTTTTGAGAACTAAAAGACCGTCTCGAATCTCTTCGACATCGACATAACGCTGTGTGCTGGCGCTACCGGTAGTTTGTTTTGGTTTTAGAAATTCCATGTTTGTATTCTAGCATGCTAGCTGTATTTGGCGCATCACTCTCGTCCATCAATAAGGCTAGCAAGCTCATGAGCCTGCTTGGCATTAAATGTTTTATGAGGAACCCTCTCTACTGCCCCATTTCCATCATCAGACACTGTCTTAGGTAGGGATCCTTGTGGAATAGGTCGTTCCCACACAGATACTTTTGGTTCAAAAAGAAAGAAAACTCCGTGGATAACAAATGTGATCATAGATATCCCATTTGGACGATAGAAAGCAAACAATACAAAAAGAATAGTCACTGGAATGGCTAGAATAACAAAGAGAGTGATGTCAAAGATGTTATAGAGAGTGAGAAGCACCGCTCCCATCCCAATCATCCACAAAATTTGCTTCCAGGTGAGTGGGCCAGCTATTTTGTCTTCGACATCGATGAATTGTGGTACGTTGAACATCATAGAAGTGTACTATTAGGGGTCTCGGCGGCTGACCGGGCGAATGTGGAATTGACTTGATCTCTTGGGCACTGTAGCTGGTACATTTTTCTCTATAACCGGAACATTTGGTGGCGTAGTTGGTTCTGGTTCTACCGGGGACTGTACTTGAGGTTGTGGCTGAAGCTTGGCTTTGGGTACAGGGGTTTCTTTTACTAATGCCTCTTGTTCAGCTGGTAAGGCATGGTTGAAAGAAAAGCTCATGGTACCCAAGGCTGGTGCAGTAGGGGTACTCTCCGGGATGTTTTCCTTAGTGAAGACACCCTTAATCCATTCGGGCTTGGGCTCACGTTTGAGTTGCTCAGCCATCTGACTGACATCCACTCCTGGGTTGGAAGGAGCTATACGTTCCGGTGAGAGTGGTTGGGGTGGAATAGCAATTTTCTGGTACGGCAAGACACTCGGTTGAAACTTTTGAGCCATTGAGGTAGGTTCTGCTGGCTTGAGAGGAGCTGGTTTCGGTACAAAAGGCTGTGCATCGAGGCGCACCGGTG
>CAYHND010000010.1:11110-17108 GCA_964357915.1 uncultured Bdellovibrionales bacterium | reverse complement strand
ATGTTATCATTGGACGTCTCATTCCAGCTGGTACTGGCTACCGCGGAAGCGATACCCCAAAAGCAGAAGCTTAGAGTTAAAAACTCAAAGCCTACAAAAAAGCTCCTCGTAAAGAGGAGCTTTTTTGGTTATACTGAGAGACATAAGTCTTTGATATACTGTATGAATTTCGATAGACCTCCTTCTCCAAAAAAAGAGATTACCATGGAAGGAGAACTACCCAGAGAGATAGTGGAACAAATAGAGAACGCATCACTGAGTCCGTTTGAAAAAATGGAAGTACTTTTGATAAAGCTCGGTAGAAAACCAGTGACAGAAATCGGGCTTTGGAGTCAGGGTTGGGAAGTAGGAAGTGACACCAAGACAAATGTGGATGAAGAAAAGCTAAGAAGCCTCGAGGAGTTTTTTCAGAAAATAGGACTCGTGATAGATATCAAAGACCCTGTTATTGAGAAATATGTAACACGAGAGTACGAAGGTGCTCCAGAAGTACCAATGGAACGTGAAAATCGAAAGATTCTGATTGCAAGAGATATAGGCGCATTGAAAGGATTTTATGAGGCTATCAAGAGCCTGGATCATGACGCCATGGGTAAGTTTTTTGGATTCCCAGCATCAGCTATAGAGGCTTTTGACGACGAAGAAAAAATGCTCTATAGACAAGATTTGCCTCAAGAGGTACGGGAGTCAGAATGCTATCCATTTATTCAGTTCGTACTTTCCAAGGATAATTGGCAAGAAGAAATCAAACTAGCAGAGCAGAACGCTGAGGCAATAAAGAAGGTGAGCCCCAGACTCTTTGCTGCGTACACGAATTATATAAGAAATGTCGTACAGGGTTGGTAGTTGCACAGAGAGTATTTTTGTGCTATACTGGGAGTATAAAGGTAAAAAACGGGTGACCTCTCTATGGGGACAGCCGTTTTTTGTATAATAAATAGTAAAAACATATGAAATTTGAAAAAATGGGTCTTGGTATCATGGGAGCGGCAGCGTTAGCAGCTTGTAGTCCTAAAGAAGGTAAAAATTCCGGAGAGGTCGAAACTTCTTCAGTGATGATAGAGGATGGAAAGGGTAATGTAGAGATCACCTTACCTCAAGAAACGGTAGATGAAGGTATTGCACTACCGCCGCAGTACACTCCAGAACAAGAGGCAGAGATCCTTTCGGGTACTACTGCTGAAAACGATGGTATGATCCCTGAGAAGGTGGACGAACTCAAACCCATCATGTAAAGGTTAACTTAAGAGAAGTAGAAAGCCCTTACCAAGGGGCTTTTTCTGTCAGCTATTGAGTGATATACTGATAAGGTTATGGGGCTATCCCATCTCTTTCGCCAAAGTTTACTAGAGCCAGTGTAATGAGAGTGACACGGAAACGCCTCACGGCTTTATAAACTGTAAGATAAAAGAATACCTTAAGCAAAAGAGAGGGACCTCATAAATGTAGCTACTCATTTTATTCATAGACATTTATGGGAAAGAAAAAAGCATCCAAGAAAAGTGATATTGAGACCGAAGAAGACTCTTCAGCTTTTGAGAATATTCTTCACGCTGATGCCAAAAAAAGCCTTCTCCTGGTCTTTTTGATTACCTTTGGACTTCTTTCAGTCCTGGGGTTTTTTGACGCTGCTGGACTGCTTGGTACCTGGATTGATAGTGGTATTGGAAGTCTCTTCGGCTATGGTAAATGGCTTTTACCTGTCCTCCTCTTCAGTCTCTCTGGGATGATGCTGATCCGCAAAACTACAACTACAAGAGATGCGGTGAAGTATGTGGGACTCATTGTTATCTATCTGACACTACTTGGGCTGATGCATCTTTTGCTAGGCAATGATACCAAGACCTACTTGAAAATAGCGGACGTAGGTGAAGGAGGAGGATACATTGGCTACGCAATAGCTACGAGCTTTTTTGTCTTGGCGGGAAAGGCGGCTGGGGTAATACTTCTTTTCGCTTTCTTGGTGGCAGGATTGATTATGACTTTCAATATGTCACTCATCGGATTTCTTGAGGGAGTCTGGTCGCGACTCCGAGGAGTGTTTCAGAAGTCAGACGGAGAGCAACTCCTTGATGAAAACGGAGAACCAATTGAAGAAGGAGTGGTGGAAGGATCAGTGGCTGAAGAAGTATTAGCTGATCCACTAGAGGAACACAATATCATGAATGTTGAATTTTTGGATGATGAGGAGGCGAAACCTTCTGATGAAATGGGCGAGGATGAAGCTTTTGGCGAAGATGATGAGGATGAAGATGAGGCTGTGCCGATGACAAAGAAACGCCGTCGCCGAACGCGTTATGTCTGGCAACTCCCACCGCAGGATCTTTTGGAATCTAATGGGGAAAAAGCGGTTAGTGGTGATGTGGAGCATAACAAGAATATTATCCAGAAAACTCTTAAGTACTTTGGTATTGAAGTGGAGCCGGGGGAGGTCAAGGAAGGCCCGACGGTCACTCAGTATACTTTCACCCCAGCTCTCGGTGTCAAAATTTCTCGTATCACCACGCTCAACAATGATCTCGCCCTCGCCCTCGCCAAACATCCTATCCGTATCGAAGCGCCTATCCCAGGTAAATCGCTCATTGGAATTGAGGTACCGAATAAGCAGACCGCCAAGGTACGTTTGCGTAATATTATCGATAGTCGCGAATTCAAAGATCGTAAGGGGAATCTGATGATGGTTCTTGGTCAGGATGTCTCTGGTAAGAACGTGATAGCTGATCTCCAGAAGATGCCTCATCTCCTTATTGCTGGACGCACCGGTTCTGGAAAATCAGTCTGTATCAATACTCTCCTTCTCTCGCTTTTGTATCAATACTCTCCAGAGGATTTGAAGCTTATCCTGGTGGATCCAAAACGAGTGGAACTGGCGACTTACAAAGGCATTCCCCATCTTCAGACGGACGTTATCGTTGACATGAAGAAGGTAGTGACGGTGCTTAAGTGGGCTGTTTCTCAAATGGAGAGACGCTATAAGGTTCTCGAAGAAGCTCATTGTCGTGATATCACTGGCTATCAAGAAAAGAGTGCTCGCGGAGAGACCAAGACGGTCGTTAATTTCGATATGAATACCACTCATGAAGAGCCATTGGAACACTTGCCATATATGGTCATCATTATTGACGAGGTAGCTGACCTGATGGCTCAGCATGGTAAAGAAGTAGAAGCTATCGTTAGTCGTTTGACCGCGAAATCACGCGCAGTTGGTATTCACCTGGTACTGGCTACTCAGCGTCCAGAAGCGACAGTGATTACTGGTCTGATCAAGGCAAATATCCCGTCTCGTATTGCCTTTCAGCTGAAGTCTCATATTGATTCCCGCACCATTCTGGATGCTGGGGGTGCAGAGAAGCTCTTAGGCAGTGGTGATATGCTCTATGCTCCATCTGAGGGCTCTGAAACTAAGCGTATTCAGGGAGTGTTCGTCTCAGAGGATGAGGTAAAACGAGTCACTAACTTTCTTCGCAAGCAGAAAGAAGATCTTGGCGAGGACGATGATGAGGATCCATTTTCGGATGCCACGGGTGACGATTCTTTGATGGAGGCTTTGGATGCTGTAGACACTGGAGCTGAACAGGATGATATGTACGTACGGGCGAGAGAAGTCATTATTAATTCTGGTAAGGCTTCGACTACATCCCTTCAGACCGTACTTGGTATTGGTTATCCCAAAGCCGCTCGTCTGATGAATCTTTTGGAAGAAAACGGCATAGTGGGCATGGTAGATGGTAAGAAACAGGTTTTGGTAGGAAAGACCACTGATGTAGAAGATGAAGGTGAACCAGATTATGGAGATGAGCATCTCCAAGAGCAGAATGAAAGAGAAAAATGGCAGACATAGGATTAATTATGAGTGAGTACCAACGAAACCAGTATGATGGTAGAAGCCAATTTTACACGTAAAAAGATTCAATCTCTCACATTAGGGGAGAAACTTCAAAAACTCCGAGGCGACACCCATGTACCACTTACGGAAGTAGCACGGTCTACGCGTATTAGAGTGCGTTATTTGGAGTATCTGGAGAACGGAGAGTATGAAAAATTACCAGCCGATGTGTATGTGCGAGGATTTCTTCGTAACTACGCTCGTTTTCTCGGCGTGGATGAAGGTATCTTGATGAAACTCTACGAACAGGAACGTAATATTCAAAGAAATCTTGGCAACACCACTGAAACGAAGACGAATGGCTTTAATCTACCCACCCCCTCCTTTGTGATTACTTCAAAAACAGTTACCTTGAGTGTGGTAGCTCTGTTGACGGTAGTTGTTTTTGGATATCTCTATCAAGAGTTTACCCACTTTGCAGCAGAACCAGAGCTCGTTATTCTTGAGCCAGCTCCAGGTGTGGTCAGTGAAGTGAGTGAAGTAGTTCTTCGAGGCAAGACCGAGAAGGGTGCACGAGTATCAATAAACGGAGAAGCCAGTTTTGTCGGGAGTGAAGGTGAGTTTAGTGAGAAGCTCACGCTACAGTCAGGAGTGAACACAGTGACGGTAGTAGCTATCAATCGTTTCGAAAAATCTAAGACAGAAACCCTTACTTTGGAGGCACGCTTCCCCGAGGCTGCTGCACCAACTTCAGAAGAACTCCAAGAACGAGCACGTGATGATGAGAATTTCTCACTGGAAGTGAAAGTGACCAAGCTCGTAACGGTCACTATTACTGCTGATGGGGTGGTGGTTCAGAATGGCCCGCTGACTCCTGGTGAGAATAAGAAGATTGAGGCTAAGGATGAAATTCGTATCACTACCAGTAATGCTCAGGAGACTCTGGTTGTGAGTGAGAATGGTCAAGAACAAGCCCTAGGTCAGGATGAAAAACCCCTTAAAGAAGCTATTTTTCGAGAGAACGGTAGACAAGAATCCACAGGTGGAGTAGAATAAAAATGTTTACTATCATATGTAATATAATTAAACAAGAATCGAGCTATGGCAAAGGTAAAAAAAGAAACAAGCAAAGAGAAGGGTCTTTCAGAGAAAAATAAAATAGACAGTGTGTTAGATGTCATCCAGGAAAAATACGGTGAGGGTATGATGATGAAGCTTGGAGATGTCCCGAAAGTTGATGTAGAGGCTATTCCAACAGGGTCACTCTCTCTTGATATGGCTATGGGTATTGGCGGTGTGCCGCGGGGACGAGTGATTGAAATTTATGGCCCAGAGTCTTCTGGTAAAACAACGCTGACACTCCACATTATTGCTAACGCTCAGAAAGCTGGAGGGGTTGCGGCTTTTGTGGATGCTGAGCACGCGCTTGATCCAGAATATGCCAAGCGTATCGGTGTTAACATCAATGACCTACTCGTTTCTCAGCCAGATACAGGAGAACAGGCACTTGATATTGTGGAAACACTGGTGCGTTCTAATATGATAGATGTCATCGTTATTGATTCTGTGGCAGCTCTTGTACCAAAAGCAGAAATAGAAGGTGATATGGGAGATCATCACGTGGGTCGGCAAGCTCGTCTCATGTCTCAGGCGCTTCGTAAGTTGACTGCTATTATCGCTCAGTCTAACGTGGTGGTTATTTTTATCAACCAGATTCGTATGAAAATTGGGGTGATGTTTGGTAATCCAGAAACTACCACTGGTGGCCAGGCTCTGAAGTTCTATTCATCAGTGCGTCTCGAAATTCGCCGTAGCGCTCAGATCAAAAAAGGCGATGCTATTGTCGGTAACCGAACTAAAGTAAAAGTAGTCAAGAACAAAGTAGCTGCTCCTTTCAAGACCGCTGAGTTTGATATCATGTACAACGAAGGAATATCACTGGCAGGAGATGTACTCGATACGGGCGTTCTGTACCAGGCTATCAAGAAGTCTGGTAATTCATATTCCTTCGAAGAGGTAAAGCTGGGCGTTGGGAGAGAAGCGGCCAAAGCCTTTCTCAAAGAAAATCCAAAAGTACTCAAAGAAATCGAAAAAATGATTATCAAACTTTCCAAAGAAAACCCTATCGACCTTGGCGCTGGGAGTGAAGAGTAGTAATTGTTATTGCAGAGA
>CAYHND010000010.1:9587-11010 GCA_964357915.1 uncultured Bdellovibrionales bacterium | reverse complement strand
GGGGTCTTTTCTAGAGGGGCAAAATGTGCTATAATGGTAAAACTATGCTTCTTCAACACAGAAAAAAAATAAGTTTCTTTATTCTCTTTACTTTTATAGGGCAGCTTTTCTTTGTAGGAGGCTTTGTTCCGCGAGCGCAGGCCGATGAGGTGATTATTACCGAAGAAGAGAAAGATGAGATTAATGACAGTATTGATGAGATAGAAGCCAAGCTCGCTAAGGAAGAAAAGAAGAAGAATCTTCTACAAACGGATCTCAATCAGATCAGTGGTAGCTTAAGTGCCACTCAGGCCTCCATTGCTCGTGTAGGAAGATTGTTACAAGAGACCGAGTCGACTATTCAGTCTAAAGAACAAGAGGTACAAAATCTTGAGAAGCAGATCATCCTTGATCGTCACTTACTTCGTTCACTCCTTCAGGAGATGTACTATTCGTCGAGCACACCCCTCCTAGAGGTGATGTTGAGTGAGAACGACGTTAAGCAGGTCTTGGCTACTAACGACGGGCTTTTTAGCACGCAGGAAAAAGTACAGTCTCTCATTGGAGAAATGAATGATTCTCAAGAAAAAGTGACTCATGAAAAAGCAACCCTAGAAGACACTAAAGAAGACCACGAGACCCTTCTGTCAGTGCAGAATAGACAAAAACAAGGCCTGGTACTGGAGCGTAATGAGGTAGCGGAAGATCTAGAGGATCAGGCTACAGTAGTGGCGAAACTGCAAAAAGAACTGAGTGAACTCCAAGGAGACTTGAATAAGATTTTGGGTAAGTCCTACAATGCTGGCGATATTGAGGAAGCGGTCAATTTTGCTAGTAAGCGAAGTGGCGTACCGAAGGGATTCTTGTTTGGGGTACTTAAGATGGAGACCAACCTTGGAGCGAATGTCGGTGGCTGTACCTATGGGCAAGTAGAGAGTGGAGCTGAAGCCAACTACAAGAAGGGGAAGCTTTCTAAACGCGCGTATCAAACATTCATCGCTCGTCGCAAAACCTTTAAGACTATTACTGACGAACTCGATATCGATTACAAGAAGCAAAAAGTCTCCTGTAACCCGTCGGGTTATGCTGGAACGGGTGGAGCCATGGGTGTGGCACAGTTTATGCCAGATACCTGGATGGGCTATAAGAGTGAGGTAGCCTCCATTACTGGACATCGACCTCCGAGTCCATGGAATTTGACTGACGGTGTCATGGCTATGGCACTGAAGCTTGGTAGAGTACCAGGAGTCAAAGATGGTAAGGAATCAGCCTATCGCCGTGCAGCGGCAGCGTATCTTGGTACGAGTTATGCCCCATACATAAATGGGATTATCTACTGGTCTAAGAACTACAAGAAATTGATCTAACTAAATGGGAGGGTTGCCAAAATGAGCCCTATCTGTTAGAATAGTTCCACAACTAAGAAAGTCCGATGTTTTCCCGC
>CAYHND010000010.1:0-9487 GCA_964357915.1 uncultured Bdellovibrionales bacterium | reverse complement strand
AAAGTTTATGAACGTTAATAAAGTCATCTTGGTTGGGCGTCTTACTCGTGATCCAGAGATTCGCACTACACCAACTGGTCAGTCAGTAGCTACTATTAGTATGGCAACCAATAGTTTTTGGACCGATAAAAGCGGACAGAAACAAGACAAGACAGAGTTTCATAATGTTGTCTTGTGGGGACGACAGGCAGAGATTGCTTCTCAGTACCTCACCAAAGGACAGGAGTGTTATATCGAAGGTAGACTACAAACACGTGCGTATACCGCTAAAGATGGCGCTGAGCGACGTACCACGGAAGTTATTGCTGAGAGTATGCAGCTTGGTAGTCGTGCTCAGGGAGGCGCTTCTGCTTCTGGAGCTTCTCGTCCAGCCGCAGCTCAGGCATCCTCAGCCGCGGGAACCAAGGCAGCTGGTAGTTCACTTGAAGAAGAGATCCCTACCATCAATCTCGACGACGACAGTGAAGAAATTCGTATCGAAGATGTCCCTTTTTAATTTTTATTTACCAAAATATTCAATATGGATCAGGCAATGTCAAAAAAGTTACAGCATTTAGATTATAAGGACGCTTACTTCTTGCGCCGGTTTTTGAACTCACAAGGGAAAATGTATCCTCCAAAACGCCATGGCTTAACCGCTAAAGAACAGCGTCACTTGGCGGTAGCCGTCAAAAGAGCTCGTTTTATGGCACTTGTACCTTACGTCATCAAGTAATTTTTTCGGATTGTTCGTTCAGCACATTTCTTTGTTGCGGCTTCCGGTACTCGACGCAGTATTTTCATATACAGCTTAGCTCCGTTCCTCAGCCGCGCCTCGAACTGTATCAGAACGAAAAATCCTTAAGCCTATGCTTAGTATCACAGAAATCAAGAACGGTAAGAAGATTGTCTTAAACGATGAGCCGTACGAGGTCATTGATTATTTACACTCAAAAATTGGTCGCGGGGGAGCGGTCCTCAGGACCAAGCTCCGAAACCTTACGACAGGCGCTGTGTTAGAGCAGACTTTTCAGGGAGCGGATAAACTTGAAGAAGCCATTGTATCAAAAGCTAAGGCTCAATTTCTCTACAAGACGGGAGAAACCTACGAATTCATGGATAATGAGACGTATGAGCAGTTCGCTCTTCCGGGGAGTGTCATTGGAGAGAGTAAAGGGTATGTCGTAGAGGGTACTGAAGTAACACTTCTCATGTGGAATGGCCAGCCACTGACTATCGAGATGCCAGCCAAAGTGACTTTACTGGTTACTGACGCTCCTCCAGGGCTGAAGGGCGATACAGCATCAGGCGGTGATAAGGTAGTTACCGTTGAAACAGGACTGCAAATCACAACACCTCTTTTCGTAAAAGTAGGCGATAAAATCATCATCAACACAGAGCGTGGTTCGTACGTCTCAAGAGCATAGAAATGGCTTTATAGAGGGAAGAAATACAGGCTGAGAGGCTTGTCTTTTTTTGCTTTTTTTGCTATCATAGAGTTAGGTAAAGGCTTAAAAACAGTGTTTCATTAATGTCGCTATGTCTCTTCGAGTCTTTCAGGTAGGAGTATTTGCATTCACCCTTTTGGCTTTTAGTGCATGGCTTGGCATCGTCTTAACCATAGACCCTGCCTCGGCTGGTATGCCTGGGAGGATTCTTTTTTTTAGTAGCTTTTTTGCCTTTCTGTTAGGAGTCATCATGGAAGGTGTTATTAGTCTCTACAAAAAAGGTTTAGGTGAGGAGCGTGCAGCCAGGCATCTTGGAACCGCCTTTCGTCAAACCATTCTTCTGACCATTTTTTTCTTTTTGAACCTCTTTCTGTTGTATCGAGGAATCTGGGTGTGGTGGTTGGTGCTTCTCTTTCTGGCCTTTATACTTCTTTTGGAGTTTACGGCACGAACTTTGAAACAGGAAAAACAGAACACATAGTCTATAAATTATTAGTGGTTACAGTTTCGTTATGGCAAAACAAGCACAAGATAAGGGAGCATACGGCGCAAAGTCTATCCAGGTGCTCGAAGGACTTGATCCGGTACGGAAGCGTCCAGGTATGTACATCGGAGGTACTTCTCTAGAAGGACTGCATCACCTTATTTGGGAGGTCGTCAACAACTCTATAGATGAGGCGATGGCCGGGCACTGTAATCGTATTGAGGTGCGACTGCTCCCCGATAATTGGGTGGAGATTAGCGATAACGGTCGTGGTATTCCAGTGGATATCCATCCTCAAACCAAGAAGTCAGCCCTCGAAACTGTTATGACCGTACTCCATGCCGGAGGTAAATTTGGCGGTGAAGAAACAGGCTACAAAATTTCAGGAGGACTCCACGGTGTTGGTGTTTCAGTGGTCAACGCTCTTTCGGAAATCACGAGAGTCACTATTGATCGTCAGGGTAAGCAGTATTTTCACGAGTATCGCCGTGGTGTACCAGTGGGAAGTGTTAAAGCTATTGGAACGTCCAAAACAACGGGTACCAAGGTAGCTTTTCAGGCTGATCCAACTATATTCCCTGAGATTAAGTATTCGTGGAGTAAGATTTTGGAATATCTCCGATACCAGGCTTTTTTGACCAAGGGGGTTCATATTATTGTAGAGGATTGGCGAGAGACCAAAGATGAGAAAGAGACTCATCTCGTCTTACGTCATGGATTTTATTTTGATTCCGGTATTATTTCTTTTGTAAAATTCCTCAATCGTAAACGAGGTGTCAAAAACATCACACCGTTCTATGTGGAGAAAACAGTAGACGGTATTCTGGTAGAAGCATCCTTACAGTTTACGGATGGTTTTAAGGAACACCTCTTCGCTTTTGCTAATAATATTTTGAATCCTGGAGGCGGTACACATGTCACAGGCTTCAAGATGGCCATGACACGTATCTTGAACGACTATGCTAAGAAGAATAACCTTATCAAAGAAAAAGAGGGTTCTCTCACTTCAGATGACCTCAAAGAAGGCCTCACTGCAGTTATTTCGGTCAAACTCGCTAATCCTCAGTTTGAAGGTCAAACCAAGGACAAGCTCAATAATATCGAAGTACGAGGAGCGGTATCGAGTGTCGTAGCTGAGGCATTTTCCGAGTATCTCGAGACACACCCAAACGATGCGAAGGCTATTCTGGAAAAATGTCTACTTACGGTACGGGCTCGTATTGCGGCTCGAGCGGCTAAAGATGCTGTTTTACGTAAAGGAGCTTTGGATGGCATGACTCTTCCTGGGAAGCTTGCTGACTGTACAACACGAGATGCATCACAGTCAGAACTCTACATAGTTGAGGGAGACTCTGCTGGTGGAAGTGCTAAGCAGGGGCGTAATCGTTTTTTCCAAGCCATTCTGCCTCTTCGTGGTAAGTTGGTTAATGTCGAGAAGACCAGTCTTGATAAGGTAGTGAAGTCTGACACGCTCAAGCCGATGATTATTGCTCTTGGAGCTGGTATTGGGGAGACATTAGATATTGCGAAGCTACGCTATCACAAGATCATTATCATGGCTGATGCCGACGTCGATGGTTCACATATTCGAACCTTGCTTCTGACTTTTTTCTATCGTTATTATGAAGAGTTGGTACGAGATGGCTATATCTATATCGCTCAACCACCACTCTACCGATTGCAAAAAGGTAAAGATGTTCGCTATGCGTTCACCGATGCTGAGAAAAAAACCACCATTGAAGACATGCTAGCCAAAGTAGCAGCAACGAGTAAAAAGAAAGTAGCAGCCAAGAAAGAGGTCGCCCCTAAAGATGAGGCAGAAGAAGTGGTTGTAGAAGAAAAAGATTCTGAGAATGCTTCAGGGGTCAATGAGCAGCGCTACAAAGGTCTTGGAGAAATGAACCCAGAACAACTCTGGGAGACCACCATGAATCCCGAGAATCGAGTAATGCTTAAAGTAACTATTGAGGATGCCGAAGAAGCTGATGAACTTTTTGACATTCTCATGGGTAATGAAGTAGAACCAAGACGAAGATTTATTCAGACACATGCCAAGGCAGTCAAGAATCTTGATGTCTGATCCTTTGCCTAAAGCTTTTTCTTGACGTATCCTCAGGTAACTGCTACAATAACGCGACGGTAAAGACTGTCTTTCATGACTGTTACAACCAAGCTCTTGTCTATGAAACTTCCTCTTGAAAATCTCCAGTCACTCGTTCGTTGCTTGGTATGCAACAAAAGTCAGCATGCCAAAAAAATGCTTGTGTTGGATGAGCAAGAGAAGAAGACAACCCTCCATGTAGTGTGTGATGATTGTGGTGGAGCGTCATTGGTTCACCTCTCACTTGGACAGATGGGAGTAGTCAGTCTTGGAGTGATGACCGATCTAGAACAAAGTGAAGCAAAAAGACTCTATCAGAGTAAACCGCTTTCTACTGACGATGTTTTTGCGGCTCACCAATTTCTCAAAAACTACACAGGCGATATAAACAAGCTCACTACCTATCCTCAATTATAAATCCAAATCTTAACGCACAGAGAGTATTATGAAGAATCAGCATCTGACATTGAAAGTTGAGGGAAGAGAAAAGGCCTCAACTAAAGTAGTCGTCAACAAAAGGAAAGAAGGCCTTATCCCAGGTGTCTTGTATAGTCATGGTCAGCCAGCCGTGAGCTTTTGGGTGCAGTATATTGATTTTTCTAAAATGTATAAGGTGGCTGGTCAGAGTAGTGTGGTAGCCATTGAGGGGGCCGGTAGTAAAACGGTTAATGCTATTGTGCAGGATGTAGACCTACACCCACTGAGTGGACGTTTCACTCACATAGATCTCTATCAGGTGCATATGGACGAAAAACTCGAAACACATATCCCGCTTGTTTTTGTCGGTGAATCAAAAGCAGTTCGTGAAATGGGTGGTGTATTTTTGCAAACTCTCGAAGAGGTTTTGGTAACCTGTTTACCAGCTGACCTGCCTCATGAAATTGCTATTGATATCACCAAACTTGAGACTTTTGAAGACCATATTCAAGTCAAAGATATTGTGCTGCCGAAGGGCGTTGAGATTATCGGCGATCCCGACACTACTGTAGCTTTGGTAGATGCTCCTCGCACCGAGGCAGATATGGCTTCTCTTGATGAAAAACCAGCCGCTGACGTTACCGCGGTTGAGGGAGTAGTTAAAGAAGAAGAGACTGCCACCACCCCTCAAGCTTAGGTTGACAGAATGCCGGTTTACGGCTTAGAATAATACTTCCTTACTAACTCCCCCTCTTGATTCTGTTCGCAGGGCAAAAGAAGGCATCCCTCCTAGCCTTTTTTTGCTGAAATAGTTTGAAACTTCGGTTTCGGCTGGCTGTGGACAGAATCAAGAGGAGGAGCTTCATACAGAACGAAAAACCGCCCTAGGATAGTCTCAGGGCGGTTTTTGTATTATAGGTATGTGACTCAGCTTTAGTCTCCTTTAGGATCCGAGGAGAAACGAGTAGTCTTTGAAACTTTCTTTGAAAAGGGTATCAAGAGCGGTTCGTTCTTCGGGAGTAAATTTACCCAGCACGTAGTCGTGACTAGGCTGACAGACACCGAGCACCTCTGTAGGACGTCCAACACCAATGCGTGAGCGTCTGAAATCTTGGGTACCAAGGTGTTCTATGATATTCGCTACGCCATTATGGCCAGCTGCTCGTGAAGAGGAGGTATTGCGCAGTGTGCCAGAAAGGATATCAATATCGTCATGGATAACAACCAAATCAGCTGGAGTGAGTTTGTAAAAACTAAGCACTTTGTTGACGGTTTGGCCAGAATCATTCATGAAGACGCTCGGTTTGACGAGGAGAATTTTTTCTCCCTTGATGTGGCCTTCGGCGATAGTAGCGAGAAGTTTTTTCTTTTCTTCCCAGGGATCAAAGGCATGCTTCTTGGCGATGAAATCAAGAGCAAGAAACCCGGCATTGTGTCGAGTGTCTTCATATTTCTTACCTGGATTGCCTAGACCAACAATTATTCTCATAGGTTTGAGTCAGTTTGTTCGATGATGAGTGGGTCACCTTCTTTAGGATTAAGGTCAGCGTTTTCTTGGAGAGAGAGATCGTCCGGTAGGAGTAGAGCTATGTTATTTCCAATAACTATCATGATATCACTCTCCCGAGTGGGCGAAGTAAAAGGAAGAGCAGAAGTTTTCTCGAGAGCCAATTTTTTGAGGATGGTATCAAGAGACCAGAGTTTTTCGCGCAGAGCTCCTTCTAAGAGCATACTCTTTTCTGGCCATTTCTGGTAGTCAGTAACGGCAGTAAGGGTGATAGTGCCAGGGAAGTCCTCCTCAAGTATCTTGGCTACCTCTTTTGCTTGTTTGGCATTTTCTACCCTATACAGGACTTCAATAGAGGCATTCTCTTCTTTGAGTGCAGCTTTACGCTTAAGGGTTTGATCATGTGAGAAGATGTTTTGACTGAGCTCTTGAGTCTCTTGCCAGTTACCCGTTCTTGGTACAAGGATGAAGGCGCGGACTCCGCCAAGTTCTACGTGAGAAACGCGGAGGAGACTTTCTTGTTTCCAGGCATCAACCACCACAGTCTCGATATTCTGAGTGTCTATTTTTTTAGCCAGACGTAAGAAACTCTCCATCTCGGAAAGAGTAGCATTGGTTTTGACGCTATCACCTAAAATATTGAGTAAGTCACTGACAGTATTGATATTAAAAAGAAGCGAGTTGGCAAAAACTTTTTCCTTGAGGGCAGCGAGGAGTTGTTGCTGTCTTTTGGCACGACCGAAGTCACCTTCAGGATCATCATGTCGTTCACGAGCGTACTTGAGAGCCGTTTTTCCATCGAGTGTGTGCCAGCCTTTGCTAAGACTAAAGGTTTCATAGCTGTAGTTTTTGCCCGGGTAACGTTCATCCTGGATATCACGCATGACCTCTAAGTCGACTCCACCAAAAGTATCGATGATTTTTTCAAAACCATCAAAATCAAGAATAAATGTGTAGTGAAGGGGCTCACCAGTGATACTTGTGACGGCTTTTTCGAGGATGCGAGTGCTTTGGTTGTGGGAAAGACCGTATTGGTAGAGTGAATTAATTTTGGCAGAGATATGTTCTTCCGGTAGAGTGACGTATAAATCACGAGGCAGTGAAATGAGAGCCACTTTGCGTTTCTCAGCATCAATGCTCAAAAGGATAATAGTATCGGTGAGGTTTTTGCCAGGGTAGTGTTCGCCAGCTCTTCCGAGGAGAAGAATATTAATTCTCCCAGCATCAGTTTTTTTGAGCCCTTCAAATGGATCATCGCCGAGAGATTTAGTGAGGGTGCTTATTTGAGAGAAAAAAGAAGGACTACTTTCAGTTTTGAACTGAATTTGAGCAATAGTCTTGGAGAAATAGGCGGTAAAAAGAATAACCAAGCTCACTAACACTACTCCGAGGATAAGCAAAAAATAGCCTAAACCACGTTTCCAGAGTATGGGTGGCTGTTCGGCATAAAGAGGAGAAGTCTCTGGGGTCACTTTCGTGGATAGGGTAGCTACTTGAGGCACCACCAGCTCTTTTACGAGGGGTGTCACGGGAGGTTCTGGTTCTCTGCGACGGATTCCATCCATAAGGATTACAATAGTTATGTCCGACCCTTGCCAGTCTGGTCAAAACGTGAGAAAATAGGGGTGTTTGTTTTTTCGTTGGCTCTGTAGAGCTCATTTTAGCTACTGTATCTCTATGCAAGAAACCCCTGAACTTGAATCTCTTGGAGTCAAAGCACTGATTGTAGAGCTTGTGAAAGTCTTTCTCTTGGCGGTAGTTATTATTATACCGGTTCGCATCTTTTTGTTCCAACCCTTCTTTGTGCAGGGGTCAAGTATGGAGCCTAATTTCGAAGACGGTCAGTACCTTATTGTGAGTGAATTTGGCTACAAACAGGTACGTCTGGGTAAAACCAAAGAAGCCCCTCTGGTACTTTCAGACTTTCGTGATTTAGCGAGGCAAGAGGCTATTGTTTTCCGTTACCCCAAAAAACCAGAACAGTTTTTCATCAAGCGCCTCATTGGTCTTCCGGGTGAAACTATCGAAATTAAGAACAACCAGGTGACCATTAGGAACAGTGACCGACCAGAAGGCTTTGTCCTTAAAGAAGGGGAATATTTGCTACGGAGTGTTACCATGGAGGATATGCAAGCAGTTACTCTTGGGGATGATGAATATTTTGTCATGGGAGACAACCGTGACTTCAGTTACGACTCGCGATCATTTGGTCCATTAGGTAAGGAATTTATTATGGGAAGAGTGTTGCTTCGAGCTTGGCCATTTGGTGAAGCTGGGATTTTTTGATACAAAAGAAGAAATGTATAATTTCGTAATAGTTGGTATTGTATAATTATGGCAAATGCAAAAAAAGTCGTGAGTGCTGCTAAAAAACCATCCACCTCGGCGCGACCGAGTCGAGACGGGTCCGACCTCGGCAAGCCGAAGCGAGACGGGGCCAAAAAAGTAGTCAAAAAAGAAACGAAGAGTAAGAAGACTACTCCTAAACCAACCAAGTCAGCTCCCGTTGAGGAAGAGCTGTTGTTGCAGACGCTACGCGGCATGCGAGATATCTTGCCAGACGAGCAACCGTACTGGGAGCGTGTCCGAAGAATACTTACCACTGCGTCTCATGAATACGGTTTTAGTCGGATTGATTTGCCAACAGTAGAATTTGCCCATCTTTTTATCCGCAGTGTGGGTACAGGCACCGACATTATCGACAAAGAAATCTATCTCTTCAATACTCGCGGAGGAGATCGCGTCGCCCTTCGTCCTGAGATGACAGCGGGCCTCTGTCGTGCCTATATCGAACACGGCATGGGTGTTTTGCCCAAGCCAATCAAGCTCTTCTCGATGGGTCCTATATTTCGCTATGACCGCCCTCAGGAAGGACGTTACCGAGAGCACTGGCAGGCTAACTTTGATATGTTTGGTGAAAGTGACCCTATTTTGGATGCTCAGACCATTCAGCTCGCTTTTCGCGTAGTCAATCAGCTTGGTCTCAAGAATATTGAATTCCAGGTTAACTCAATAGGTACTCCAGAGACGAGAAAAGACTATGAGAAAGCGCTGGTGCGCTACCTAGAGAGTCAAAAGCAAAAATTGTGTGAGAAGTGTCGTCTGCGTTTGACGACCAACCCGATGCGTATTCTTGATTGTAAGGAAGATAAGTGTATTCAGCTTACCGCTCATGCGCCACAGTCTTTGGACTATCTCGATCCAGAGTCACGGGAACACTTTAAGAAGTTTCTTGAATACCTTGATGAGCTTGAACTCCCGTATTCTATCAACACTCGCCTTGTACGAGGTCTTGATTACTACACTCGTACCGTATTTGAAATTCGTTCGACTGACAAAGATGGTAAGAACTATTCATTGGGTGGCGGCGGACGCTATGATCGTCTTATCGAGGGCTTAGGTGGTGAGGCGACTCCAGCCATTGGTTTTGCTCTTGGTCTTGATCGTATTGTGATTGAGATGAAACGAACTCAAGTCAAACCATACCACCCTCCTCAACCAAAAGTGTTTCTGGCGCAACTCGGTGAAATGGCTAAGAAGAAAAGCTTGAA
>CAYHND010000009.1:13009-17366 GCA_964357915.1 uncultured Bdellovibrionales bacterium | reverse complement strand
TTGGTGAAATAAAAATAGGTGAGAAGGTCAAGATAGCCTTCACTCTTGATGAAAATACTTGGAATGGAAGTACCACTCTCCAGCTTAAGGTAGTGGATATTGAAACCGGTGGATAACCCTTTTGACAGTCGACAAGGATAGGCGCATATTTAAGGGGTGGTGGCGCTCCGTCACCATTCAACAGGAGACACTTGATGAGAAAAAGTATCGCAATGAGCCTTGTGCTTGTTGCTTCGATGAGCTTGGTCGCTTCC
The DNA here is from genome assembly GCA_964357915.1 of uncultured Bdellovibrionales bacterium. Lineage (GTDB taxonomy): Bacteria > Patescibacteriota > Minisyncoccia > Moranbacterales > UBA1568 > UBA1568. The sequence goes on along the minus strand of CAYHND010000009.1, from coordinate 17,112 downwards.
AGCGCTCAGGCGAATCCTGTCGATAACTTGACGATTCCCGACACAACCCTGCAGGATGCGAGCGAGTTCGCTGCTTCTCCTGCACCTGCCGTCGCAGAACCCGTCCTGATGCACGCTATCGTCACTCGCATGGTATTGGTCGCGCCCTTCGATTCGCGCACCCCCACTATCATCTGAAGCTGGCCACTTGCCAGATCATTGGCTTAATCTCTTCCTGGTAGGACATCGAACATTGTTTCGAACGTTCTACCAGGGGAGACATTTATTTTTTATACACACAGCCCCGGCTGTTTTTTTGTTCTTAAACTAGCGCTTCTTCTATGTTATAATGAGTCTATATGGAAAAGATTGTTATGTATTCTGATGGAGGTTCGCGGGGCAACCCCGGACCTTCAGCCCTTGGTGTCTATATAGAAACTCTCGACAAACAATTCGGAGAGTTTTTGGGCGTTAAGACAAACAATGAGGCAGAGTATCTGGCTATTGTAGCGGGACTCAAAAAAATCAAAGCTATCATGGGTAAAGCTACTGCCAAGAACGTGCAGGTGGAGTGTCGGATGGATAGTGAACTTGCAGTGCGCCAGTTGACTCATCAATACAAGGTAGAAAAAGAACATATTCAGAAGTTGTGTTTTCTCGTGTGGAACCTTACTCATGACTTTGCCAAAGTGAGTTTTGTCCATGTGCCTCGTGAAAAAAACACCGTTGCTGATGCGATGGCCAACCAGGCCATGGATGAAGCGGCCAGTAAGACCACACTCCTCTAAAGAAAAACAATATGTGGAAGTCAAAAAAATTCTGGATATGGCTCGCAATCATTGCTCTGATAGGAGGGAGTTTGTATTATTTTTTCCGTCCAAAAGCAGAAGTACCGGAAACAGAAGAAGTTCGTCGCGGTACGGTAGCTGAAACTATTTCAGTGACGGGCGAGGCGGTGCCAGGTACCTATGCTGATCTTTCTTTTCAGCAGATAGGGACACTTGTCACCGTGTTGGTCAAAGATGGGGAGTCTGTGGAAAAGGGACAGACCTTGGCTACTATAGAATCACCAGTTCTTTCGGCACAGCTTCGAGAAGCTCAGCTGGCTCTCGAGGTAGCCGAAAAGACAGAAACACTAGCTAGGCGTAATTGGGATAGTCTCAAACCAGAAGAACGAGTTGCCAAAAAACTTGCGACCGAACAAGCTCGCGCCGGAGTCAATACGGCTCGTGCTCAGATGATTAATAATGTTTTGAGAGCTCCGTTTGCGGGTACTATCACTAACCTTGAAGCGAGAATTGGAGAGACAGTGGGCGTGACTGATAATATCATGCGTTTGGCAGTAGGGACTGAATTTCAAGTAGAAGCACGTATCCCGGAGTCTGACATTGCCATGCTTCGTCCGGGCATGCGAGCCACTATGACCTTCGATGCTTTCCAACAGGATGAAGTATTTGAAGCTGCCATCACCACCATTGATACTGGGGCCACTATCAGTGATGATGTAGTATCTTATATGATTACTATGACTCTCGATAAGAACGATGCTCGTTTGCGAGATGGGATGACAGCTAATGTGGACATTGAATCAGCCAAGAGTGACGAGGTGTTGATTGTTTCTTACCGGGCATTAGAACGCGATGGAGAGCGTTATTTCGTCAATGTGCTCGGTACGGATGGATCAACTGAACGTCGCGAAGTGAAGATTGGTCTTGAGGGCGATGGGGGAGAGGTAGAGATTAAGAGTGGGCTTAGGGAGGGTGAAAAAGTGACTATCGGAGCCAAGCAGAAGCTCTAAGGAGAGTACCGTATTCTCTTGACTTAGGGGCATTTTTTTGCTATAATTGCACGGTTATCGTTCTTTATCAAAACAGATCGGATTGCTACGCTTTAGGGCTATTTATAGCCCTAGGGTGAGGAAAGTCCGGACACCTGCCTTTACCGGCAGCAGGGTAGCGGGTAACTCCCGTCCTCCGACATTACGTCGGAGCGAGGTGCGAACAGTGACGCTCTGAGAGAAATCGATGAGCACCCTTTAAGCAATTAAAGGGTGAACCTTCTTATAAGTTGGGGGTAGAAATACCCTGAGCGAAGTCGAAGGGTGAAACGGCTAAATCCTTACCTAGGTGCAAGGTCGCGTCGTTACGGAGAGCTCTGGTAATGAAATATCAGAGCTAGAGTTCTCTGTAACGAAGAACCGCAAAGATTTTAGAGGTAACTCTAAAACAAGAGAGATGGCAATCGCCTTTTTTGTCTTTGGATAAAATTGGTACAGAATCCGGCTTATAGATCTGTTTTGATAAAGAACGAGAACATTTAGCTTTCAATGTATTTAAGATGAAACGCTCAGAAGTTTTTTTTAGTACTGCTCAGGTGCCGCTTGATTTCATTATGATTCTGCTTGCGGCTACTACCGCCTATTTTCTTCGTAGCCTACCAGCTTTTGAGGGTTATGTTTCCAAAGTTTTCAATCTCAGTTTCCCGGACTATATTTGGTCAGTAGCGTATATCGCACCACTCTTTCTGGTTGTTTTTGCGTTTGAGGGTCTTTATCGTATGCGCGTCACCCGACGCTTCTGGCCAGAGTTTTATCAGGTAGGGAAAGCAACCGGTCTTGGGCTCATTATCTTGATTATCATTATCTTCCTCAACCGGGAATGGTTTTCTTCACGCTTTGTGATTCTTTTTGGTTGGGGTTTCAGCGTCCTCTACATTGCTCTCACTCGTCTCTTGGTTCAACGCTTTCAGAAATGGCTCTTGATTCATCGAGGTTTCGGTGTGCATCGCGTACTCCTCATTGGTGACAATGATAAAGTCAAACGCGTCAAAAGCATTTTTCGGAGAAACAAAACCTTGGGCTATGCGGTAGTTGATCAGATAGAGAATGCATCCGTTTCTCATATCAAGGACATCCGCGAGAAGCGGGGGATTGACGAGATTATTGTTGGAGATACCAGTTTGACTGATGAAGAGTTGGCTAAGCTTTTTGATTACTGTCAGATCAACAACATTACCTATAAGTATCTGCCGACCACTATGCAGACCTCACGTTTCACCATGAACGTTTTTTTTGGTGAGCCGATGATTGAGTATCAGCATACACCGCTTGATGGTTGGGGGAGGGTGTGGAAACGTCTCTATGATATTATCGCCGGCACCTGTCTGACACTCTTTTTTACTCCGCTCATGCTTCTCATTGCTCTTTTGATTAAGTTTGAAGACAGTGCTGGACCCGTTATCTACAGGAATCGTCGTATCGGGGAAAATGGCAATATTTTCTACGTCTACAAGTTTCGCTATATGCAGTGGAAGTATTGTATTACCAAGGAAAACCCTAACATGAAAGAAGCGGTAGCTTTTGAGAAAAAACTAATTGAGGAGCGCAATGTACGCAAAGGTGGCGTGCTCTACAAAATCAAAGATGATCCAAGACGTCTGAAAATAGGAGCCTTCATTGAACGCTTTTCACTCGATGAGCTGCCGCAGTTTTGGAATGTGCTGCGTGGTGATATGAGCTTGGTGGGTCCACGACCACACCAGGAGCGTGAGGTAGAACAGTACGCAGAGTATCACCGCCGTTTGCTCACTATCAAGCCGGGTATTACTGGTATGGCTCAGGTGTCAGGACGTTCGGATCTTCCTTTTGAAGATGAGTACCGTCTCGATATTTTCTACATCGAAAACTGGAACTTACTTCTCGATGTCCTCATCTGTCTCAAAACAGCGCGAGCATTGCTACAACGTCGTCGCAACATGAAATAAATTCGTGACTTGCCCCGCTCCACCGAAATCTTAACTCAAGAAAAAATCTTGTTTTATGAAGTGGTATCGGGGTATACTGACATCAAGTAACACACACATATGTCATTTGTCGTACGTCTCATTCTTTCAGCTCTAGCCTTTTTGGCTGTTGCCAATCTGGTGCCAGGTATTGCAGTGGCCAGCTTTTGGACAGCTCTTGTTCTTGCTATCCTGTGGGGAATTATTGGGGTGACCGTGAAACCAATTGTCCTTATCCTGACTCTACCAATTAATATTCTTACTTTAGGAATATTTACCTTTATCTTGAATGGTTTCTTCCTCTGGCTTTTGGGTGGTATCGTTAAGGGTTTTGAAGTCCAAGG
>CAYHND010000009.1:0-12909 GCA_964357915.1 uncultured Bdellovibrionales bacterium | reverse complement strand
TTGACAAATAACCACTGAAAATAGGATCACTCTATACGATGAGGATCCAACCCTTCCTAAGGCCCGCCGAGCGTTACTCGCGCGGGTCTTTTTCTTTGGCTAGAATAATCCAGATACATAGGGACAGACTTCCCAGGAAAACTAAAGTCATGAGAATAAGGAGGGGAATGCCCTTGATAAGGTTAGGTTTGTATTGAGACATCCGTTCTACGAGGCGCCACAGGTCTGAAAAGAAATTACCTGACGAGTAGGCTGGACGTATCTGGAGGGTTTCATTTTCATAAACCTTGTTCTTGGCTACGAGGGTGTAGCTACGACCAGGAAATTCACTGGTATTGATATGAGGAGCATCACTACTCTTGCGGTCATAAGAAGAAGTGTACGTGATGTAGGCGCAGTAAGTCTGTCCCTGAGAGTCAGCAATGCGCGGGAAGTGGAAACGAGTATAGATGAGTGGCTTCGGCTGAAGGGGAGTCCAACTATCAGTAGCGAGCGTTTTTTGACAGGCGGCATCACGAAGCTCAAACTGAAGAGCTTCTCCTGGCCAGAGGTTGATGTTCCCAATAGAATACTTGACCCCTGAAAGACCAGCTTCCTTGGATGTGAAGACCTGGGTAAGGGGTCTGTCGATAGCCAGTCTTTGCCGATCCTTCTTGCCGAGGAAATTGTAATCAGAATCAGGAAAATAGAGGTTTGAGGCAAAACCGATACCAATACACCCAAAGCCTATGAAAAGGCCTCCTAGGAGCATTTTTTGACTTGTAGTGAGCTTCTGGAAGGGCATATTTAGAGGTAATAACGAGGAATAATGACGTCAAAAATAGCGTAGAGGCACAGGAGGATCATACCGACAGTAAGGGCTTTGAGGAGGGTAGTAAAATGAGCTCTATTCTTGGTCAGGAGAAAACCAAGGCCAGTCACCAGAATCAACAGGTGGGGTACAACGGTGGGGAGAAAATAACGGCCAGGAGTACCGATAAGGATCTTGCCGGTAGTATCAAAGACACGCCAATCATAGAAGCGGATAGCCAATTGGAGAGTGATAATCATCCCAAGGGAGAGAAGGATGACAGATTTTTGCGGGAGGTATTCCTTGGTTTTTTTGGAACGAAGAAAGAGAATAATACCAACCCAAGCAATAAGTTCTACGAGAGCGATACTGTGCAGTAGAGAAGTATTCATTTTGGTATCGAGCCAACCAAAATTTCCCCAGTACGATGTGTGGGTGCGGAGCATGGCATCTATTCCAAAGGTTTTGTCGAAGTAGGTAGTAAGAGATTTCAATGGAGAGCTGAAGTGTGATCCTGAATGGAGATTGGTGATAGAGGCAAGGTAATTTTTTGGCACCAGAAATAAAAATAAGAGAGAAAAGATGACACTGAATACAAGAAGAAGCTTCAAGAGTCTTAGACGATCCCACTGGAGGTATCTTTGGATAAGAAGCAGATAAAAAACACCAACAATCAGTATGAGCACCACACCGGGTCCTTTTGAGAAAAAAGCCAGAAACAAAGAGAAAAGAAGTACCGCATGGAATATTTTGGAAGTTGGTTTTTCCAGGATGGCTATCAGAGCGAAGAAACACAGGGTGAAAGAAAAAATGAGAGCAATATCAATATTGACGATAGTTCCTGTAGCTAACAGCATGGGCTGAAAAGCCACGAGTAGGGTAGAGAGATTCCTCTCTAGAGGTAGGGAGAATATTTTTTGTGCTATTTGATAGGTAATTAAGATGACTCCAAGATACACAAACAGAGAAAACATTCTTGCCAAAAAAAAGCGTTCTGTGAAATTCAAACGGTTAAAAACCTTCTCAAGAAAACCAGTAGTCGTGTAATAAAAAGAGCTTGTACCAGAAGTACTTGAGGGAGAGAGGGTGAGGTAGCGGTTATAGCTTTGTGTGAGAAAGGTCTCCTCCTGAGTACTGGTAGTGCCAACAGCAGAAAAGTTTTGGGTATTTTCACCTTGCCACTTGAGTTCGTCGAATTGGTTGAGTTTCCCTCCAGCAATAGTTTCCTCAGAAAGACGGAAGCTAGCAATATCATCGATAAAAACACCATCTTTCTGTTCAGTGATAGCCCATGTTTTTTCTTGAGGTTCTGCTTGGTGTTGAATGGTTCCGTAGTGAATTTGTTCATCGGGACCCTGGTAGACAGGAACAAGAAACACAAAAAACAAAGCCGTTAGGGTGATAACCACAAACACAAAAATGTAAGACATGCCCAATTGAAAGCTCCGCATGAATGTAGTATAATACAAAAACTGAAAAGCGCCGATGTGATTTTTTAAGAAGAACCTCTATGCAGAAGGATAAAACTGTTCTCGTAACTGGTTGTGCTGGGTTTATAGGGTCAAACCTGTGTGAAGCCTTGGTTGAGCGAGGCTGGAATGTAGTTGGTCTAGACAACTTGATGTCAGGTTATCGTCATAACATCGCTCACCTTGAAGCCAAAGACAACTTCCAGTTTATCTGGGGAGATGTTCGTGACATTGATGGCCTACGGAATATTCTTCGAGAACACGGGGTTACTCATATTTCTCACCAAGCGGCTCGTGGTAGTGTACCAAAAAGTGTTGAGGATCCTATTCTTTCCAATGAGATTAATGTAACAGGGACACTCAACTTGCTGTGGGCAGCTAAAGAGGCTGGCGTGAAGAAGTTTGTCTGTGCCATTTCTTCATCCGTATACGGTAATACACCTACTCTTCCGAAGGTAGAAACTATGCCGTATAATGCTCTCTCCCCGTATGCTATTACTAAGGCAACCAAAGAAATGTATTGCACGGCTTTCTACAATCTTTACTCACTTCCTACTGTAGGTCTGCGTTATTTTAACGTATACGGTCGCCGCCAGGATCCAAACGGTGATTACGCGGCTGTCATTCCTCGTTGGATTGCCAAGGCTTTCGCCAACGAAGATCTGCCTATGAATGGTGACGGAAAGCAAACACGAGATTTTACCTATATCGATGATGTAGTGGAGGCCAATATCCTAGCTCTTGAGACAGAAAACCAAGAAGCTTTCGGTAAAGGTATGAATATTGGTTACGCGGGTCGTATTGATATCACTACGTTGGCTGAGAATATTCTTACCTTGACGGATTCGAAGGGGAAAATAGCCTACAGTCCTGCACGTAAGGGTGATATTCAGGATTCATATGCTGATATCGGTTTGGCGAAAAGTCTCTTGGGGTATGACCCCCAGACGAGTATTGAAGAGGGTCTTAAGAAGACTATCGAGTGGTACAAGGCATTAGTATAGCTGCTGTCTTGGTTATTCATAAAATACGTAGTATAATACAATGGCTTTAAAAAGCCATTTTTTATGAATAAAGAGAATAAACCAAAGATCCTCTTACTTGGAGGAGAGGGTTTTATTGGCAGAAATTTGGCTAATTATCTGGCTAAGAGTTTTGAGTGTCTCTCGGTAGGTGCGGTGCGGTCATTATTTTTAGCACGAGAAGATACTTTTATTGCTAGTGATCCCTATGCAGATACTCTTGCTTACGAGACCGATGTAGTTATTCATCTGATAGATAACAAACGTTGTCAGGGGGAAGAGTTTCTCAACGAAGAGAAAAAGCTCGTTGAAAATATAGCTCTAAACAAAAGCAAACATCTTGTCCTGTTTTCTTCAGCGGTTGTGTATGCTAACCCTGACAGTGAGTATGGTGTCAGAAAACAACAACTCGAAACATTCTACACAGAGTATTGCCAAGAAAACAACGTACCATTAACTATCGTCAGACTCTTCAATACTTTTGGCGCATTCCAGCTTCCATACAGACAGGGGAGCCTAGTGGCTAATCTTATCTACAATCATCTCAATGCTATTCCCACCGAAATTCAGGATTTGTCTGCTCAGAGAGATTTTCTGTATGCGGGTGACATCCCAAAGTTCATAGAACTTTTTATCAAAGAGAAGATTACTGGAACGTACGATCTAGGAAGCGGAAAACTCACTTCTCTTGAAGAAGTTGTTACCATGCTCCAGGAACAGACAGAAGGAGAACCACTCAATATTATCAATAAGAATATTCCGGAATTGTTTGCTACACAGTCAGCTAATAACCAGTTTCTTGACACGATAGCCCTGACTCCGATGCCAGAGGCACTACGAGAAACAATTAATTTTTTTAGCAATAACAGAGCTATCCTACAAACATATGTCGCAAAAAAGTGAATGTAAAAATGTCTTGATTATCGGTGCTGGTAATGCCGGTAAGCTTTTGGAAAAGGATATCAAAAAGAATCACCCGCTTCTGCGGGTAGTTGGTTTTGTGGATGATAAAGTACAGACCAAGGGAAAGGTGGTCGGAAAAATTGAGGATATCCCTAAGCTACTGGGTACCTATAAAGTGGATGAGATTATTCTTGCCATCCCATCTACAGATGGGAGTTTGGTACGAAGGATTGTGCGTTTGAATTTGAAGAACCGTATTCCTATTAAGATGATTCCTCGTAGCCAAGAAATCGTGACGAAGAGTAACGTCTCCTATAGTAAGACTAAGGATTTGGAGCCAGAAGATTTTCTCGGGAGGCCTTTTATCCGTGATAACGTGGAACACCTTAAATCTTTTTATAAGGGAAAAACTATCTTCATTACCGGAGGGGCGGGCTCTATTGGATCAGAGATAGTCTTACAACTCCTTGACCTTGATGTCAAAAAAGTGGTTGTCTATGACAATTCGGAGTATCTCATTTTTCTCCTTGAACAAAACCTGAAGGAGAGGGGGCAGCTTAACCGCTGCAGTCTTATCGTAGGGAATATTTTGTATGAGCACAAACTCCTAGCCCTCCTCAAAAAAATCAAACCAGACATTGTTTTTCATGCGGCTGCCTACAAGCACGTCCATCTCATGAATGATAATATTGACCAGGCTATCTACAATAATGTCATTGGTACTCAGAGAATCATTGATGCTGCTATTGAAGCCAAGGTAAAGCTATTTACTTTTATTTCTACAGACAAGGTGGTCAACCCAACGAGCGTGATGGGCGCTACCAAGAAGATCTGCGAATTCTATATCAAGAATATACAGAGCAAACACACCCAGTTCAACATTGTCAGGTTTGGCAATGTCATTAACTCCAATGGATCAGCTTTACCGCTCTTTGAGAGGCAGATGCGTCTTCACCGTTACATAACAGTGACCCACCGAAAAATGATGCGTTTTTTTATGTCGATTCGTGAGGCTGCTCAGCTCGTCATCAAGAGCACCAGTCAGGGGAATGCCTCGGGTTCTATCTATATTCTCAATATGGGAGAGCTGATTAACATTTATGAAGTGGCCGAGTGTTTGGTGCGTTCCAAAAACCTCATCCCAGGAGAGGATGTTGAGATGCGTATCACCGGTCTTCGTAAGGGCGAGAAGATGGTCGAAGAACTGTATACAGAAACAGAAAAAGGGAGAATTTCGCGGGGAAATATGAAAGACATTTTTCTTCTGAAGAATCTCGATGAATGTCCAGAAAACATCAACGACTTTATTGCTGAGCTTGAAGAAAAAGTGAAAATCAATGTTTCGGCAACAGTTCTGAAAGAAGATTTGAGGAGACTCTTCCCATCAATTCGTTAAATATATGTTGAAACTGAGTAAGTGTAAAATATGTGCGTCTCAGAAAATAGTTGTCATTAAAGAATATGTGGCAACACCAAAATTGGATGCGACTTGGGAACAGGCTTTTCAGACAGCACTTCAAGGCAAAGAGAGTGTCTCCATTCGACTATTTCTTTGTTTCTCTTGCGGGTTCGTTTTCTATGGTGATGTATTGGATAATATGGAGCTGGAGATGCTCTATAGTGAGGAACATCGATATACTAAAGCAGAAATAAGCGCCACAAAACCTGGACGAGTTTGGGAGTTGCAAAAAATGAGTGACTTTGTGACCCAGCATATTGCCAAGAAAAGGATTCATGAGGCTTTAGACGTTGGGGCAGGGGACTTTGTTGCTTTACAAAAGATAGTGACCTGTCTTCCGGGAGTTCATTTTTCAGCCATTGATCCTTGTTATGACCAGGCAACTTTTGGGAATATTACCGTTTTTCAGACTATGCTTGAGAAGTTCGACTGTTCGAAGCAGTATGACTTAGTGATGGCGGTGCATGTCTTGGAGCACGTAGGAGACTTACATGCCTTTATGAGTCAAGTCAAAAAATTGACACGCGAGTACTTGTATATAGAAATTCCATTTCAAGTAGGCCCTGGGCTTTTCCTCAGTCGCGGTGTCAATGCACAGCATATTAATTATTTCACACCAGGGACACTGAAGACCCTTTTGGGCTATCATGGCTTTGAAGTGGAAAGTGAAGAGTTTAGCACTAACGGCTTTCGCTATAATGGTATGCCGGGCATGATTCGGATATTAGCCAAGAAGAGAGAGGGTGGTGAAGTGGCAAGAAAAGTGAACACTGTTTTAGTGAGTATCTACTATCTCTTGAGTCCAGTAATATTTTTGAAGAGTAAATTTTTCTAAAGATAAAATAAAAAGCAGTGTTTAAGAATACCTTATTGAAACTTGAAGAGATAGTGAGGTTTGATGCGGGATATTTTCTCAAAAATGGCTCGTGGGTTACGGTGCGCTATATCTTTATTACCGGGGTAGGACTGCTTCTTTCCGTGGCGTTTTCGCGATTGGTACCGAAAGAAACATATGGTCAGTACCAATTTGTCATCACCTTTGTTTCTTTCCTCTCCATTCTTTCTCTGCCAGGACTCAACATCGTGACTTTGAGGGAGTCAGTGGTGGGTAATGACGGAACTCTTCTGCAGGCAGTCAGAAAGAGTTTTTGGTGGAGTCTTTGGATGAGTGGTATTGCGCTCGGGTATGCTTTCTATTTGTTTATGACGGGGGAGCATGAGTTGGCTTTGGCTATTGGTGTTGGTGGTCTTTTAGCACCTCTCTACTATGCGCCAAACAACTGGTATGTCTTTTATGAGGGTAAAAAAGATTTCCGTTCTTCGTCACTGCGCATTATTTTCATGCAAATCTGCCTCCTTATTCTGATGTGTGGAGGACTCTTGTTGGGCTTTGGACTTAGCGCCCTAATAGCGTTGTATTTTTTGGTTCCGGCCCTGCTAGCTTTGTATTACTTTTTTGAGGTGCGAACAGTGATTTTGGCCAGGAAAGATGTGGTTAAACAAAAACCATTAGATATGGCGCTTGGTATGATGGTTACTCTTCAGAAGTATGTATCTGGATTAGCGGAGAATATGACGGTACTTTTTGTCTCATTTCTTTTTGGTTTTGAACTACTCGCCGTCTATCAAGTCACGAGTATAGCAGTGTTGGCGGTGGCTGGTTTTATAGGGGCACTACTTTCATTATATTTTCCACATATTATGACTGGTGGGGAGAAACTAAGTTTGAAAAATATTGGGTACAGTCTTCTTGCTGGAATACCGAGCAGTCTTCTTTTTCTATTTTTTCTCTACTTTCTTTTCTTGCCTTTGTATGGAGAGGCGTACCAAGAAAGTCTTTGGCTTGGCTATGCTTTGACGGGAGTAGTCTTCCTTCTTCCATTGAAGACTTTTCTGGTTAATTTCTTTACCGTTCACAAAGAGAATCTGGCCGTGATTGGAGCAAATGTTTTTGCGGGAACTGTGTTAGTGGTGGCACTGCTTACCACACAGTCACTTGGGTTTCACCAGAGTTTGATTATTTCTCTGTACAGTCTCCAACTGGCGCTTATCCTCTCTCTACTCATTTTCAGTTTGTTGCGATCTCAAAGGGCAAAGAAATGAGGCATGATATACTGGTAAAATATTGATAATTACTCTATGCATACAAACAATTACTTTGTGAATGTCGCCTGTCCTCTCTGCAAGATGGACAAGTATTCAGTTGTCTACTCGGGAACTTTTCCAGAAACCCTCGATCAGGAGTTTCTCAAAGATATATACCGATCTTCGAGTGAGCATGCTCTTTTTGAACAAGTGGTGCGTTGTATCAATTGTTCGCTCGTGTACCTTAATCCTCGTCTCAAGGAAGAGCTTATCGTGGGTTCTTATGCCGAAGGAGAGGATCAGGTTTTTATTCTACAGGATGATATGCGCATCCGGACTTTCAGAAAGTCTTTGCGGAGCTTGATGAAAAAGTTTAGAATTTCGACTCAGGGTGAAGTCAAGATTTTAGATGTAGGTTGTGCCGGGGGAGCTTTTTTGCGTGCGGCTCAGATGGAAAATTTAGTAGCTACGGGTGTTGAACCCAGTAAGTGGCTTGGTGAATATGGGAGGACACAGTACGGGCTCGATATTCACACTGGAGTATTAGAAGGGCAGGACTTTACACCGAAGAGTTTTGATATTATTACGATGTGGGATGTGATTGAGCATGTCCCAGATCCTGACCGTGATTTGAAGCACATTGCTACTTTACTCAAGGACGACGGTATTTTTGTGGTGAACTATCCGGACTTCGGTAGTTTGCCAGCGAAGCTTCTTGGGCGTCGTTGGCCATTTCTATTGAGTGTCCACTTGGTCTACTATACGCCAAAAACTATTCGCAAACAGCTGGCTTTGGCTGGTTTTGAGGTTATTGATCTACGAAGGCACTGGCAAACCCTCGAACTAGCCTATGTTCTCAATCGAGCCGGCCACTACTTCCGTATCTTCCATTGGTTCGAGAAAGGAGTGACTGCCTGTGGTCTTGGTAAGTTACCAGTAACCTATTGGATTGGTCAGACACGAGTAATTGCAAAGAAATGTTAGAAAAAAAATCTCAAATAAAGGCCGTTATCTTTGATATGGATGGCGTACTTTTTCTTTCCACAGATTGTCATGAAGAAGCCTTTCGTCTTACTTTGGATAAAAAAGATGTGCCCGTTTTTGTCTACGATGATATAGCTGGGATGCGAACAGATGAAGCTTTTCGTTTTTTTTACCAAAAAAATCAGCTACCCTTTGATGAAGAGTTGATTGCAAAGCTGGTAAAAGAAAAAAGAAAACATGCTCTTCGCCTACTCGGAGAAAAAGGAAAAGTAGCTGCTGGGACTTTTGACCTTCTACAAAGACTCTCATCTCAATATCGCCTCGTACTAGCCTCATCAGCCTCTCTAGGAACTATTGAACTTTTTTTGTCTCTTAGTAAGACGAGAGACTTTTTCGATTGTATTCTTGATGGTTCAATGGTAGAGCATGCAAAGCCAGCACCAGATATCTACCTTCTAGCAGTAGAAAAACTAAATTTGCTGCCAGAAGAATGTGTAGTTGTTGAGGATGCCTTAAAGGGAGCAGAAGCTTCCTTTCGGGCAGGTATTCCACTTATCATTACTACGCCACCAGATGAAAAGGCTCGGTTTTTACAGTTTAAGCCAATTATGATAGTATCTGAAGTACAGGAGGTGGGCAAAATCTTGCTTTAAATAAGGCTAAATATGCGCAGATTTACCGCTTCTTTTTCTCAAGAATACCGAACAACCCCTCCAGAGAGGAGAGACTGGACAGCTGTTATACCAGCTGCCGGGGAAGGTACTCGTCTTGCCTATTCTCAGGCTAAAATTCTTTTCCCTATCAACGGAAAGCCAATAATTGAGCATATTACTTCGCTTTTGAATCCCTTTGTGAGTGAGGGGATTTTTGTTTTTTCACCCAAAAACAAAGAAGATGTAGAGAAGGCTGTATACCAAGGATTTGAAAAAGAAAAAAAGGTGGTGATTGAGAATTCTCTAGGTATGGCTCACTCCATAGAGGCAGCTCTTCCCTTTGTAGAGACACCGTATGTCATAGTTATGTGGGGTGATCAAGTGGCCTTGAGTCAAGCCACCATAAAAAACATGCTGGAAATGATGCAGTCGGAATTGACACCAGACTGCGTTTTAGCGCTTTTTGAGCAAGAACATCCTTATGTGCACTACGCCCAAGGTGTCGATGGCAAACTAGAGGCTGTGCTCCAAAAACGCGAAGGAGATACTATGCCAGTCCAAGGTCTTGCTGATGCGGGTGTGTTTGCTTTTCGTACGGAGAAGCTGAAGGAGCTTTTCGAAGTTTTTTCTCAACAGACAGCTCCAATGGGCAAGCTAACGGGTGAGTGGAATTTCCTTCCTCTCTTGCCCTGGTTTGATCAAGCATCTAATGGTATCCTAGCCTATCACCTTCCAGATAGAGAAGAGGCTCGGGGAGTTAACTCAAGAGAGGATGCTCTTGTGATAGAACAGTGGATGAACAGTAACTAATACGTCTATGGAAGATCACTCAACAAATAAACAACTCTCAGTAGTGATGTTTTCCGGTGGGCGTGGCACAGGGGCTCTGACTGAGGCGTTACTGCGTTATTCGGATATCAAGCTCAGTCTGTTGGTTAATGCCTATGATGACGGCCTATCAACAGGTCTCTTGCGGCGTTTTATTCCCGGTATGCTGGGCCCCTCAGATGTTCGTAAGAATTTGTCTCGCTTTCTTGAACCGAGGAAAGATCAAACTTCTGAGACACTTAGATTTCTTATGGAGTATCGTTTCCCGGAAACAGCTACCGCTGCTGAGGCGCTAGCAGTTATGGACGCTTTTATCCATTACCCAAACAACAACATTCGCCATGAATTGCTTGCCAAGAAGGAATTGGTACCACTCTCCCAATTACGTATTTTGAGTCAGTATCTTGAGGCGTTTGTCCGTTTTTATAATGAAAAGAGAGAGGCTTTTAGTGAAGGATTTCCTTTTGGGGATATGTCCTTCGGTAACCTTATTTTTGCTGGAGCTTATCTCAAAAATAATCAGGATTTCAACAAAACCATTATCGACCTCTCAGCCTTTTTAGGAGTAGCAACAGATGCAGTCATTAACCTGACAGAAGGGGAGAATCTGATTCTCACAGCTCTCAAAGAAGATGGGCGGTACCTCCATGATGAAGCCAGTGTTGTTGGTCCTCAGGATGCCTCTAAAATCGCTGAAATTTTTCTGTTACCACGTTTTGTGAAGGCAGATAGCTTAGGTCAGTACCAGATAGATAATATACGCCACCTTCGTAATATTGAGACTTTGCCACACATCAACCCCCAGGCCGAAAAGCTGCTCCGAGAAGCAGATGTCATTATTTATGGTCCTGGCACTCAATACTCATCACTTTTCCCGTCCTACCTCACTTCAGGGGTTGCTGAAGCCATTCTGGCTAACACAGGAGCCGAGAAGGTCTTTATTGGTAACATTGCTAAGGATCACGATATTTTAGCTGAAGATGCCAACAGTCTTGTGAAGGCCTTTCTTTTCAATATGGGGCGCAAGGTAGAGGGAGCTGTCCGTTGTCAGGATCTGGTAACTCGTTTCTTCTTTCAAAAACCAGAAATCATAGATGGTGAGGACAGTTATGTCTCTTTTGACGCAGATGCCTTTGCCTACCCGCTCGAGAAAGTCTCTTGGATTGACCTTGAAGGAGAGAAGGGTAAGCATTCTGGTTCACGTACCATTACCGAACTACTGCTCATTATTGAGGGTCGTCTGCGTAAAAAGATTAGACATGTCTCTCAGAAGGTATCCATTATTGTTCCTGCCTTAAATGAGGAAAAGACTATTGGTGAAGTTATTCAATCATTACAAGAAGTTGAATTTTCAGGTCTTTCACTGGAGAAAGAAATTATCGTTATCGATGGTTGTTCAAGTGACACTACGTATACTATCGCAGAAAAAATGGACGTACGTACCTACCAGACGAGGAGGGGTGGTGGTCGGGGAGAAGCACTGCGTCTTGGTATCGAGAAGGCGAAAGGGGATCTCATAGTGTTCTTTCCTTCTGACGGAGAGTACGAAGTACGAGATATTGCCCGACTCATCACACCACTCATTGATCAGGAGTTTCCAGTAGTTTTTGGGAGCCGTGCTTTCCGTGATACCCGTGATCTGACAGGGACACTGAAGCGTGTCTATGGAAGCGATAAACTGCGTTACACGCTGAGTAAATATGGAGGTATGCTCCTTTCCACCCTCATGCTGTTTCTCTACCACCGCTTCCTCAGTGATCCACTTACCAGTATGAAGGCTTTTAATGCCAGGGTTTTCCGTGATATGACCTTTTCTCTTCGGGGTGTAGATTTTGATATGGAGCTCATCGCCAAGCTTGTTCGGACAGAACATGTTATTCTAGAGTTACCAGTTAGTTATAATGCTCGTACCATTCAAGAGGGGAAAAAGATTACTATCTTTGACGGGATCTGGTGTCTCGTAGCTTTGTTTCGGTTTTGTACTTGGTCGCCACTCAAAAAGAAAAAAACTCACTATGCCAAAAGTCTCCATCATCATTCCCGCGTATAATGAAGCCTCCTTTATCGGAGAGCTTCTTCAGTCAATCCGTGCAGTCGATCTTTCATCTATTGGGTTTGAGAAAGAGATCATTGTTGTTGATAATGGCTCAGTTGATAATACCTCTGAGATTGTCTCTCGCTTTAACGAAGTACATCTGGTGAGAATTGATATCAATCAAGGAAAGGGCGCAGGTGTCGCTAGAGGCATACAAGAGGCAACGGGAGATTTGGTACTTATTCAAGATGCTGATTTGGAGTACGACCCAAAAGACTATGCAGTATTACTCAAACCCTACATGGGGTCTAAGAGAGGGGGACTACGAATGGTGTATGGTAGCCGGATACTGGGTGAACGGGAAGACAGTAAGAAGCTGTTTTTTCGTGGTAAACATACAGACAAATCACTGGCTACGTATGTGGCAAACTTTCTCCTCACTTTGGCAGCTGGTATTCTTTATGGAAAATGGATTACAGATACGTTGACGGGATATAAGGTGTATCCGAGAGAAGCTCTACAGAAAATCCGTATTCAGACTACCGGCTTTGAGACAGATCATGAGCTGACGAGTAAGTTTTTGCGCATGGGTGCAGAGCTTATTGAAGTTCCTATTCGCTACTATCCACGAGGGGTAGAGGAAGGTAAAAAAATTCGGGCGAGGGATTTTTTTATTGCCCT
>CAYHND010000008.1:15578-18276 GCA_964357915.1 uncultured Bdellovibrionales bacterium | reverse complement strand
GTCAGCCAGATGTTTTTGGTCTGATGAGTATAGAGACTAGCCATGATATTTACTAATTCTTTAGAAGCTGACTGGGACTACTTCTTTCTGTGCTTCATCTATCTCAAAGAATTCACGCTTGGTGAACTTGAATAAGTTGGCGATGATGCCGCTCGGGAAAGTGTCGACTTTCGTATTGAGTTCCATCACCGTCGTGTTGTAGAAGCGACGAGCTGCCTGAATCTTGTTCTCTGTGTCAGAAAGTTCGCGCTGGAGTTCGAGAAAGTTTTGGTTGGCCTTAAGATCTGGGTAGTTCTCAGCGACTGCAAAAAGGCTCCGGAGTGTGCCAGTAAGAGCGTTCTCTGCATCTGCCTTGGCAACGCCCCCCGTACTCATGGCTGTAGCACGTTCTTGGGTGAGTTTTTCCAAAAGTGTCTGCTCATGCGTAGCATAGCCCTTGACGGTGTTGATGAGATTGGGGATGAGGTCATAACGACGCTTGAGCTGGACATCGATATCACTCCAAGCTTCTTCTACTCGGGTACGCAGACGTACCAGACTGTTGTACATAGATACAATAGCGATAATGACTACCGCAATGATTCCAATGAGGATGAATTTGAATGACATATATTTAGAATAAAAGAGTTAACAAGTGCCTCCAGTATAGCATTTTGTCACCAGACTGTCAGCCGTGTCGTTATATTGCATGCTATACTATTTATATTAATAGACACTCTATGGAATGGCACAGCTACCTTGTCTGGGCAATCCCCATCGGCGTGGGTTTCATTGCTCAACTGACTAAATTCATTGTCTTTAGTCTGCGTAACGGTTGGCATCCAAGCTATATATTCACCCATGGCCATATGCCATCGGCTCACAGTGCTTTTGCCATTTCACTCCTTGTTTCTATTGGCCATTACGAGGGCGTCCATTCTGGAGCCTTTGCGGTGACTGTTGGTCTCGCCTTTCTCATTATCGATGATGCTGTCCGTATCAGAATGCACTTAGGTGATCAGGGACGCTATCTCAACATGCTCGTCGAACAACTTGAACTCAATAAAGAAAAGTTTCCTCGCCTCAAAGAACGGGTTGGCCACCGCACGAGCGAAGTGGTAGCTGGAGGAATTCTCGGAGTTATCCTGACCGTGCTTGGCATTGTCCTTCTTTCCTAAACAAAAATACTCTCCAAAAAAGCAAAAGGCCCGGAAGGATGTATCATCCCCCCGGGTCTTTTTGGTATCATCCGGACAAGAGTGGATGATACCAAACGCTTTTGATAGTACGTGGGCCGTCGTTTCGACCCTCATAAAGAAACGGATGTTTTTGAGGACTTCTGAGACTATCCTTGTCTTGATGGTTCTCTCGGGTCGTACTGATAGCCATACCATCACCCACATAGATGGCAATATGTTCATTGCCATCATGAAAATTGTAGATAACAACATCTCCAATATCGAGAGAGGTAACGCATTTCTGTTGCCAGCCAGCTTTTTTCAGATCTCGTGGCATATATTTCACCCATGTTTGCGGTGGACCTTTCCAGAGACCGACAAGGGTCAATTGATTGGAAATGAACCAAGCACAAGCATACTTTCCCCCACAAAGAGGATCATCAATGTCTTGCCCAGGCTGGCAGGTCACTAGTTCGGTAAAAAGTGTGTTGCCGATACTAGCTTCCAAATTGCGAAGCAACTGTCGTAATGGCAAGAAAATTCGTCCCCCTTCTTCGCGATGTAACTGACTTTGGATTCTATGAATGGGTAGCTTTTGAGATTTCACCTCATATCCCCTTTTTAAGAAACTGAAAAACGTGGCTTATTTCTAACATCTCGCCTACTTGAGGTCAAGGTCAAGCTTCTATTTCGGCCAAAACTTCTTGAATTACCTCTCGTTCAGACCATGGTGTACGCTCACTTCCAATAGCCATACTCGTCTCAGCTCCTTTGCCTGTGATTAGCACAATGTCTCCTCGTTCAGCCATTTGGAGGGCTTTGCTGATAGCCTCTCTTCGGTCATAAATACGAAAATACTCATACCTTCTGGTCTTACCAAGACCAGCTTCGATGTCATTGAGGATTTGTTCTCCATCTTCGTAGTAAGGGTCCTCGTTGGTGAGGATAACGGTGTCGGCGTATTCAGAAGCAATGGCTGCGAGCATAGGACGTTTGCCACGGTCTCGTTCACCGCAGGCACCAAACACATGGATGATTTTGGTACCGGGAATCTTGAGCGGACGAACTGAATCATACAGTTTGGTAAAAGCATCTGGAGTGACCGCATAGTCGATAATAATATCTACTCCATCCTTACTCTCGAGACACTCCATGCGTCCCGGAATTCCCTGTAATTCTTGGAGAGCTTCTCTTGTTACTCCAGTCTCTACCTGAAGAAGCTTGGCTACAGCAATAGCCGCTAAGGCATTCTCAATATTAAAAATGCCCGGCACTCGAAGGGTGTACTCTTCGTCACCAACCCGAAATTCTGTTTTGTTGAAATTCAGACGAATTCCCTTGGCACAGAGATCGGCATTGCTATTCTTAGTACTGTACGTCACCGCTCTTCCTTCTTTCATGTGCGCTTTGGCGAAGTACTCTGGCCCTTCCATGTCAGCATTGACCACCGCATAGCGACTCATCTCAAAAAGTTTTTTCTTAGCGCGACGATACTTCTCCATCGTCTTGTGATAGTCGAAGTGTTCACGAGTGACGTTGGT
>CAYHND010000008.1:13880-15478 GCA_964357915.1 uncultured Bdellovibrionales bacterium | reverse complement strand
GTCTTGCCATTAGTCCCTGTCACACCCACTACTACTAATTTCTTAGAAGGGAAACCAAAATAGACACTGGCTACGACAGCGCAGACTAAGTGACAGTAGTTTTTGAGAAATTGTGGGACAAGTCCTGAAATAAAGTGTCTCATGCAAAAAGAGTTTTAAGAGTTCGTAGAACCTGGTAGAGCTTGTAACGCTTGCTATCAATAACAATATCATAGGCGCCTGGGAACAAAAGAGTCTCTGTAGTAGGCGCAAAGCCCTGCTTGAAGCGAGTGATGCCTGCCCAGTCCTTACCCTGAGGTGAAGCCTCTCTGATGGCTACTCCTCCAAAATCATACTGCGTTATACCCCGTGCTCGGGCACGTTTGATAGCTTCCCACTGAAGCAGGTGTGGTGCCATGTACTTACGTCCATGGTCATTAGATCCACCATGAAGGTAGTACGCTGTATCTCGGTAGTACAGTATGAGAATGCCCGCTAAGACCTCTTCTTCTTTCTTGGCCACAAGGAGTTCGCATGTCTCATGGTCAAAATATTCTAGAAACTTTTCGTAGTAGGCACGCGGATGAAAATGAATATCTTTTCTGGCTGCCGTCTTGGTCAGAAGGTCAAAAAAAGCCTCTCGATCTTGCTGATCACGTGTTTCTTCAATACGGATACCATGCTTCTCAGCTAGACGGATATTGTAGCGTGTTTTGGATTTCATTTCAGCTAAAAGTGTTTCTTCGTTGCGTGTGATATTCAACATCAAAGTTTCTCGAGGTTGGATATCGTGCGATGCTTTGTGGAAGCGTCTCCCAAAAACTTTCGCGAGTTGTTCTTGCAAGAGTTCGCTTTGTGGTTCAACTCGGAGAAAAATATATTTCTTTGTTCTTGCTAAGTCAAGCAATTCTTTCTGGTTGATTTGTCCAAATAACTCCTGTGGAATTAGCGGTCCACGTGGAACATACAGGTACTTCCCTATATACGGGAGTGGGAGTTCAACACCAAACACCGGAGAGGTGCCCCAGCTCCACTCAACTGTTTGCTTACCGGCCGCTACCTGAAAAGCAGCCCATTCTTTGGACTGAAAAAGACCTCCATCTGGACTGATATTTTGAGATACAGACATATTATTTAGCAAGACTTTTGAGCGCCTGACGAACACGTGTACTCAAGTCAGTGACGTCTTTGGGAACGGCCTTGAGAGCGTCTCGAGCCTGAGTCACTGAGTATCCAAGAGCAGCCAGAGCTTCGAGAGCCTCCCGGTCTGCCTGAGCCTCTGCGTGATCAGTCAGGTCTCCTGCTTCGACTTTGTTTTGGAGTTCAAGAATCACTCGCTCTGCCATCTTCTTACCCACACCAGAGACTCGAGTCAAAATGCTAGGGTCTTTGTGAGTGACGGCTGTACGAATAGTTTTGGTATCAGCAATAGAAAGGATGGAAAGGGCTACTTTAGGACCGATACCTGAGACACCAATGAGAAGCTCAAACATGGCTTTTTCTCCTTCCTCCAAAAATCCGTAGAGCAAAAAAGCATCCTCACGAACATGAGTATGGATGTAGAGATGTGCCTCGTCTTGGCCAGCCAGGATACCTAAGGTATACGTGGTCACCTGCAC
>CAYHND010000008.1:0-13780 GCA_964357915.1 uncultured Bdellovibrionales bacterium | reverse complement strand
AGCCGCACCACTACCAACAAAATCGTCAAAGGCTCTGTCAAAAGTGTGATGAAAAAGACTCGTGAGTCTGTAAAGGCTGACGATCTCAAAACTGCTCAAGAGTACCTCAAGAAGGCTCAAAAGGCTCTCGACAAAGCGGTACAAAAGAAAATTATCAAGAAAAATACTGCGGCTCGTAAGAAGTCTCGTCTCAACGCCCTAGTCAAAAAAGCTGCCGCTAAATAGTCCACCCTGTTTTAAAAAACTCCCCTTTACTTGGGGAGTTTTTTGTTTACATTTTCCAGACAAAAAGATCAATAGCGGTACCTTGTTCTACTAAGCCCTGCTTAATATCACGATCATATTCGAGAATGAGTGCGTGAGCTTTCCTCAGTCTCGTGAGTGGAAATGCGGGAAGGATTGATGAGAGCTTACTGGCTACGTATGGAGAAATGCCCACCTGTGTTGCCATGGCTCCCGATTGACGTATTCCTTGATCATAGGCTTCGCGAAGCATGATTAGTTGCCGCATCTGCCAGGCACAGAGTCCCAGTATAGGAAGAGCATCTTTTTTCCAGAGAAAGAGATTGCGGAACAGAAGTGTCGCCGCTTCCTTGTTACCTCTAGCCAAAGCGTCCAGGGCTTGAAAGCCGGTATCTTCAAGCGTTGGCTCCAGCATCACCTCTATATCCGCATTGGTGATCAATCCCTCTTGTTTGTAGAGAGCCAGCTTCTCAAACTCAGAATAGAGTCTGGCTGTATCTCCACCTACTCTTATCAGAAAGAGTTGCCGAGCTGACGCCTCAAAACGCACGTTTGGATTTTCACCAAGAAGCCTATCAAGAATCTTACCTCGCTCAACTTCATTAGGTGTATCACAAATAACTTTCTCTAGCCCTTCTACGGCAAGAAGTTTCTTGGTATAGGTGTCAGTCTTCTTCAGAGTGCCCGGCTCAATGAGTACCCATGAAATGTTTTGCTTTGATACTATACCTCCAAAAAGAGCCTCCTGAGCCTCCTCTGTTAAGAGCGATGGCTGACGCAAAAAAATGAGCTTGGGAAGAGCAAACAAGTCTTCTTCACTGGCTTCCAGTGCTCGCCGAACTTGGTTTGGATGGAGATCATCAGCAAAGTCAAAGAGGACGACTTCCCCGTCTGGCTTACTCGCTAAAAAAGCGCTTTCGAGTGCGCGTTTCTGGTAGGTTAAGAGGAAGTTGTCAGTACCCGTAAGGAGAGTAATCATAGTTGTTCTAGACACAGTATAACAAAAACCCACCGCTCAAGCGATGGGTCGTTTTTTCTACTTTCTCACTAGACGGTTGGTGCCCACTTGAGTGTCTGGCCTGGCTCTAGCACCTCTACCCATATCTGACCGGGTACAAACAAAATCTCATTACCACCCTGATCGTAGAAGAAGAGCTTGCTTTCCATACGACTCTTGTCTTTCTTCCAAGTACCTTTGACTTCTTGACCATTCATGTAGTAGTACGCATCACCACTATCCGTGCGGTCATACCAAGGATCACCAAGCTGTACGTTATTGTACTGTCCCTCGATCTGCTCTGACTCAGCGATAAGAACTACCACATTCTTTGGAGCAACTCGTGCTTGAGTGTTGCGATCAATGTCATCGACATTTCCCCAAATACGCTTATAGTCATTGGCTGCTGGATCGTAATCATACTCAGCGGCAAATGGTCCCGCAAAAGCGACACGAAGGTGCCCTCCTTTACCGCGGTTTTCCAGTGGTGCCTCTGCTTGGTGTTTGTAACCGACAAACTTGTTTTCCATGTTATAGCCGAACTCCTTGGCGCAAGCGACAAACTTGGCCGGATTACCATAACCACTATCTACTCCTCGATCCATACCATCCTTACGGAAACAAGGGTTGTCAGAGCAAGCATTAGCAGATTTACCAGCATCTCCATTACAGTTGATGTTGTCGATTTCTCCTCGATCCATAATACCCTTAGCAAGACCAACTGGATCTGACTCTGAATGTGACTCTGAGCGACCCCAAGAAACAAAGACAGCACCAAATCCCTTAGCTAGACTGAGAAAATCATGACGAGCACTGCGCATCGAACCAACTTCAGCTGGAGTGTTACAAATATATATTCCCATCAGACGAGTGATGGAAGCAGTAATCACCGGCATCTCAATAACCATATCGGCTTCACTAAATCCCGCTGCTGGACGTGCAGTCACATCTCCTGGTTGCATGACGGCAATAGCTCGGCGATTCCAGTTTTCACAAGGAAGGCCTGAGATGGGGCTCACTTCGCCATCATTTAAGGGCGTAGTCTGAATTTCTGACTGGTTCTTGTTATTCAATTCAAGAGGCATAGCGCCGTTTTTCTTGAAGAAAATAAATCCCCCTACAGCAACGACTACCACTCCTAGAGCGATAAGAATTTTTTGTTTGTTAGACATACGTAATGAAAAGTTTGGTTAATGTTGACAAGTGGTGCAGTAAAAAACACTTCGCTGCATCATCTTATCTCGCACGATAATTGTACCACATTTCTTGCAAGGTTCACCGGTTCGACGATACACCTTAAGGGCTCGCTTGAACTTGCCGGGTTGACCAAGTAGATCACGAAAGTCTCCGTCAGTTGTACCTTGGAGTTTGACTGCTTCACGAAGGACTTTCTTGATAGCAAGCAAAAGCTTCTTCTGCTCACTTGGTGTTATATCTTCTACTCTCCGTGTAGGTAAAATGCCGGCAAGGTACAATGCTTCACTGCGGTAGATATTGCCAATACCGGCAATCAGCTCTTGTTCAAGAAGAAGAGGGCCAATTTTTTTGTGTTTTCTTTTTTCGAGTATTGTCGCGAAGTTTTTGGTGTTGAACTGAGGTGAGAGAGCATCCACTCCGAGAGAAGCTACTCCTGAGAGAGCCTGGACTTTGGCGGTAGGTACTAGAGCCAACCAGCCAAACTTGCGCATGTCTGAGAACTCGAGCGTCGTCTTGTCGGTGAAAGTAAAAATATGGTGGATGTAGCCGTTGACTTTGTCCTCGGTGAAGATAGGGTTATTTCTGGTTTTGGGAGTTTTGTAGAGGAAGTGACCGGTCATCTTAAGGTGAACAACAATCGAGTAATCGTTATCGAGTAGCATCTCGATGTGCTTGCCGTGACGATGGGTGGACACGATAGTAGCTCCGACTATCCCATCCCGAAAAACCTTGCGGCTGGGCAGTACCTTCTTGGGCCAGCCACTCCAAAAGTCAGCAATCTTCTTATCTACCACTTTTTGGCCTAGTTGAGTGACAACCGTCTGGACTTCCGGTAATTCTGGCATAATTTTTGCTTTATTTGAAGCCTCTAGTATAATAACGTAATGGGACTTCTATACGTTTATTATCACTTGTATGCCATTTGAACACAAATCTCTCCCCAAACAAGAGCGGAGAAAACCTGTAGAGATAAAGAATCTTGAGACAGAACCTCTCTTGCCAATTCCTGAACTTCAGGATGATTTAATTGAAGACTACATTCACGAGCATGGTATCGAAGTAGGATTTGAAGGTTCCCGTAATCGAGTTATTGAAATTCTTAAAATTGTTCGCGAAGATGAGGTCGCTACAGAGATGATAAATGAGACTCTTAAGTCAATTTTTCGTTACGTAGAATCAATATACATCTTAGAAACACAAGCACGTATCCTTGAATTTAGATTTGAGGGTGATGAGTATAAAGAAAGGGTAAGTGGTCATGATTCAAGAAGAAGACGGGCTCATGATGCACTCATAGCAAATCTTATATCGTGTACTCGTTACTTGAATGAACATTTTTTTAGTGCTCAACCTTCAACAGGAATCTACAATGGAGATCCTCAACATTTAATTGAACAAAATCGTTTAGCCATCGCTGATTGGGCCATTGAACTTGAACACGAGATCCTTTTGGGTAGAGAACGTTAAATCTCTCCCCAGTTCTTACCAATAGATACTTCTACGGTCAGTGGTACAGAAATAGTATAGACATTTTCAAGCATTTCATCGAGCGCCTTTCCGAAAGCTTCTGCCTTATCAGCTTTTACTTCAAAAATAAGCTCGTCGTGAACCTGGAGAACTGGATACACAACATCTTCACCAAATTCTTCTACCAGCTCCATAGTCTTGATCATGGCCAGTTTTACAATGTCAGCTTCAAGACCTTGAATAGGCATGTTCACCGCTATACGCTCCCCCGCCTTCATGACCTGGTTGTTAGTGCTCTGAATTTCTGGTACGTGACGACGACGACCTAGTTCCGTCTCGACATAACCAGTTTCTTTAGCCTGCTTCAGCGCAGCATCGATATACTTACGAACTCCTGAGAATGTTTTGAAGTAGGTGTCGATGAACTCTTTGGCTTCTGGCTGAGTGATCCCTGCAGCCTGCGCGAGTCCAAAGGCTCCCATGCCGTACATAATACCAAAGTTAAATACCTTAGCCTGACGACGCATCTCATAAGTCACCGCGTCAAGACCGACTTTATAGACAGTGGCAGCGGTGATGGTATGCACATCCTCACCGTTTTTATATGCCTTGAGCAATGCCTTATCTTGGCTAAGATGAGCCATAATACGGAGTTCTATCTGAGAATAGTCAGCTCCTACTAGGAGATAGCCGGGACTGGCCTCGAAGGCTCGCCTCACTTCTTCACTCCACTCACTTCTAGCGGGAATGTTTTGGAGATTTGGGTCTGTCGAAGAAAGCCTGCCCGTTGCAGCTACGTTCTGCTGATAGGTGGTATGGAGACGTGACTCACTATCAGTCAGACTAGGAAGAGCATCGAGGTAGGTAGACTTAAGTTTGAAAAGCTCTCTGTACTGTTCGATTTTGTGAGCGATGGGATACTCGGTCAGTTTTTGGAGTTCACTCGAAGCAGTAGAGATACCCGTTTTGTTTTTCTTGATAAAATCCGTTGGGATAGCCAGATCAACAAACAATACTTCGGCGAGTTGTTTCGGTGAATTGATATTAAATTCCTTACCAGCGAGATCATAGATTTCTTTGGCCAGTTTTTCCAAGGCTTCAGTCAAGCGAGCTGACATATCGGCAAAGCTTTTTTGATTGAGAATAATTCCCCGCTTCTCCATTCGGTAGAGCACTGGAATGAGGGGCATTTCTATAGAGTCAAAGACTGTTCTGATATTTTTATCCTTACTTTGATTTTGACTTTCTGTATCTAGTTTTTCATCAAGTAGTTTCCAGAGCTCGAGGATGAGCTTACTCTTGGTGTAGTTCTTTCCATTCAGCAGAGCCTCACCAGCACCAACCAAGGTGCCATCAGTAGAGACTTCCGTCATATAGAGAGCGAGGGTAATATCGAATACTCCGTTAGTAATAGCAACCCCCGCCTTACCAAGATCATGCATAGCGCGCTTGAGATCAAACCAGCCACTCTGTACGTCTGCTCGGGTGAACAAATCTACTAGCGCTTCTTTGGTTTCCTCGCTTAGTTCCACTCGCATCACCCCCTGCTCTTCTGTACAAAGCTCAAGTGCTGTCACGCTAGTTCCAAAGAGTGATTCTGGACTCGTCTCAATTTCACAAGCTACTCGACCAGTTAGTTTTTTGAGTAACTCGTTTTGTTCTGCTGTACTCAGTTTTTTAGTTTTCTTTTTGGTCTCTTTCTTACTTTGCGTCTCTTCTTCAACTATTTCGATACTACCCGGTAACCGCTTCAGTAAACTGTAGAATTCGTAACGACGGAGAAAGTCTTCAGCCTTTGGACGATCGTAGTCATCTATCTTCATGGCTTGCTCATCAAGCGCTATATCAACATCAAGCTTGATAGTACCCAAAACACGAGAAAGGAAGGCTTGATCTTTGTCGCGTTCTAGATTTTCTCGCATTTTACCCTTAGTATCGTCCAGATGAGCATAGACACCCTCTAGGTTGCCATACTTCTGTATCAGATCCGTAGCAGTTTTTGCCCCTACCCCTTTGACTCCTGGTATGTTATCAGAACTGTCTCCAGCAAGACCTTTGTATTCGATGAGCTGGCTCGGTAAGAAACCGTACTTAGTCTCCACTTCAGCTGGACCGTAGAGAACGGTATCTTTGATACTCTTCCGCATGGTGAATACCTTCACCTGATCATCTACCAACTGCAATGTATCGGTATCACCAGTCACAATAATGACATCATAGCCTTTAGCCTTAGCCTGGACGGAAAGCGTCCCCACGAGATCATCAGCCTCAAAGCCTTCCTTCTCATAGATAGGAATCCCAAAAGCTTCTACCATTTCCTTGATGATAGGAATTTGCGTATAAAGATCGTCAGGCGCTTGTTCTCGGTGAGATTTATATTCATCGTAGAGATCATCACGAAATGTTCCCCCTGGGAGGTCAAAGGTAGCGATGATATTCTCTGGCTTGAACTTCTCGAGCACCGAAAAAAGGGTCAGAGCAAAGCCATAGACCGCATGCACGGTCTCGCCAGTCTTGGTAGTCAGTGGTGGAAGACCATGATAGGCGCGATGAAGAATAGCGTTTCCATCGAGCAATATGACTGTTTTTGGCTTGTTATTCATACTCTAAGTATACTCTTTTGATTTCACGAAGACAAAAACTTTGTATTTTTCATTTTTCTCTAATCCCTATTTCTCGTTCTTTTTCGCCTTTTTGGGTCAAGGTAATAGCGATTCTTTTCCCTGGGAGTAGCCCCACTACTCGTTCTGGCCACTCAAGAATTACCACTCCAGAGGGATCACTGCACCATTCCTCAAAGCCAAGGTGTTCTAAGTCCTTCTCTTGGATACGGTAGGTATCAACATGATAAACTCTTTTAATGCCACTCTCGGTAGCTACTGGCAGTGTGTATTCTTTCATAATGACAAAAGTAGGGCTTGTATACGGCTTTTCTGCTCCTAAACATTCTAAGATCCCCTGAGTCAGGGTGGTCTTACCAGCTCCTAAGTCACCCGAAAGAGTCACTAAGGTACCTGGAATAAGCATATCAGCGATGGTGACACCGAGAGCTTGAGTTTCTTCTTTACTGTTCGTCTTATACATGGAGTTCATACCCACAAGCATATCAGAAGCCTTACCTTGACGAAAGGCTTGTTGACTGCTATTTTTGACTATTCATGTAAATACCTCCCCTAGCCGAAATACCTCCATGTCCCTCTCCCTTGCTCAACAATTTGAAGAACTCCTCCAAAAAGCTGAGCACCCCCTCATCATGCTTCCTCCTCACTCAAGCCTTGATGGAGTAGCAACTGCTTTGGCTCTTGGGCTTTTTTTTGAAAAAACTGGACGTAAGGTAACAATTGCTTCTGATACATTGCTTCGTGATATTGAGAGTCTTTCTTTTCTTCCGTTACCGAGCACCCTCCACGAATCCATCAGTGGGGCTCGTGATTTTGTCTTGGCTTTCAATACTGAGTACAACAACATCGTCAACATCAAATCGGAAAGGCTCGAAAAAGAATTTCGTATTTACCTCACTCCAGAAAAAGGTTCGATTGATCCAAGAGATTTTTCCTTTATCCCGGCTCAGTTTATTTTTGATCTGGCTATTGTCCTTGGTAGTCCTGATAAAGAACACCTTGGAAAAATCTACGAGGAAAATCCTGATATTTTTTATGAGATGCCGGTTATCAATATTGATACCCAGGGTGCCAACGAACTCTTTGGTCAGCTGAATGTAGTTGATATCAAAGCTTCTTCCTTGGCTGAAATAGTGGCTGATCTTTTCTTGGCTCCCAAAAATGGCGTCCTCCACGAAGTAATGGCTCTCCCCCTTCTCACGGGTATTATCGCTGCCACAGATAGTTTTCAGAAGAAAAGTACTACCCCTAAATCACTCCAGCTGGCCTCTGTACTGATGCAGATGGGTGCTGATCAACAGTCTATTATTCGTTCTCTCTACAAGACTCAGCCCCTCCACCTCATCAAGCTCTGGGGTAAAGCTATGTCACAAATCAAATCAGCTCCCAAGCTTGACCTGGTCTGGTCACTCGTCACGACCGAAGACATTATTCATGCTCGCGCAGAAAAAGCAGATCTTCCCCTTATTCTCGAGAAGATCAAAACCAACTCATCGCAAGCTAAGTTTTTTGCTCTCCTCTCTCCAGAGGATGATACTCACACTCTTTTGCTTATCAAAACTACTTCTCGCGAAACGCTTGAGTTGCTCTTAGAGCGCATCCCGGAGGCAAAACTCCTTGGCGACACCCTCAGCCTCACGCTTGTTTCCCAGAGTCTTGAAGAAGCTGAACAAATTCTTTTTGAAAAACTAGAAGCCGCTCTCCTCTAAAATAGAGCGACTCGTTTGTCTTCCCTGTTTTCCCGCGTTACAATAGGGAAAACAAAGCTATGGTAAAAGTCCTCCCACGAAAAAGTTCCTCTTCTATACTTCCTCAAGAGGAAGATGTGGTTTTACACAAACTAGCCACCAACTCCAAGGAGCATGAGGTGGAGCGTAATGCAGCCAAAAATAACCTGCCCTATATTGACCTGGCTGTTTTCCCGGTTGATGGTGATCACGTGCGCTCCTTTGATGAGGCGACAGCTCGCGCCGAACACGCAGTCCTCTTTCAGAAAGAACGCGGTATATATCGTTTTGGTATCATAACTCCCGACGAGGCCCTCAAGGAACGGCTCACTCTTCTCGCTACCGAGCATGATCAAAAAGCTCTCTTTTATCTTATTTCGGAAGCCTCTCTCGAACGCGCCCTCACTGAATATCTCAAAAAGCCACTCATAGAGCATCTTGATCAGCTCAGAGTCAATCTTTCTACAGAAGATCTTGTTGTTTTCGAAAAAGATTTTAGTGACCTACTCGCTCTCAAGGATTCTATCAAATCACTCCCCACTACCCGCGTACTCGAAATCATCCTGGCTGGTGCTAACAGTCTCGGGGCAAGTGATATTCACATAGAGCCAGAGGAAGATGGTGTCCGTTTGCGTTACCGTATTGATGGCCTGCTTGAAGATATTGGTCATATACCGAGCGATGTCTACCATCTGACACTCTCACGAGTCAAAATGCTCACTAAGATGAAACTCAACACCAAGGATCGTTCTCAGGATGGCAGCTTCTTTATCATGAAAGAAAATGTACGTATTGATATTCGTGTCAGTATCATACCAAGCAACAAAGGGGAAACTATCAACATGCGTCTGCTGAATAATGCTGAAGCTAATGTGGCCATAGAAACCCTTGGCCTTCGTGGTAGCGCTCTTCTCGAAATTCGTCGTCAAATAGCCAAACCACACGGTATGATAGTCAATACTGGACCGACTGGTTCTGGAAAAACCACCACCCTCTATAGTCTCATTCGAGAAATAAATGAACCTTCTATTAAAATCATCACTATAGAAGACCCTATTGAATACGCACTCTCAGGTATTGTGCAGACCCAGGTTGGTCGTGATGGGGAATATAGTTTTGGTCAGGCTTTACGAGCTATCGTTCGTCAAGATCCTGACGTCATACTGGTCGGCGAAATTCGCGACGAAGAAACAGCTGAGGTAGCCATTAACGCTGCACTTACCGGTCACTTAGTCTTTACTACTCTCCATACCAACGATGCCCCTGCTTCTATAGTCCGTCTTGGAGAGCTCGGTATCAAGGGTTCTCTCATTGGTAGCGCTGTTAATGTTTTTATTGGACAGCGTCTGGTACGCAAACTCTGTACCAACTGTAAAATCTCCTATAAGCCTGCCGAGAAAACTGTCACCGCTCTCCAAAAGATTCTCTCCGCTATCCCGGTAGCCGCTGGCGTGGAAATACCAGATACCGTCCCTCTTCTCTACAAGCCTGTTGGCTGTGCTGTTTGTCACTTCTCAGGTTACAAGGGTAGGATTGGTATCTATGAAATCTTCTCTGTCACTGAAAGTATTGCTACCGTCATTGGAGAGTTTGCGAGCGAAAATGAAATCCGCGAAGCAGCCAAAAAGGAAGGAATGATGACGATGAACCAAGACGGAATCTTAAAAGTTGTTGAAGGTATCACTACTTTCCAAGAAGTATGGCGCACCACCGGTAGAGATGAAGCCCTCGAGTCGCTCTACCAAGATATCCTCTCGGATCCCAACATCAAGAGTACTGAGCCAACAAAAAACTCCCTTCAATAGATAGAGGGAGTTTTTTTCTTTCACTTTCAACTGTAGACAAACTTCGAACATAGGAGCCCGAAGAGAGGAAACGTGTCGAGGAATAGCAGAGCCGAAACCCCCCTACCCGATCTTGGCAACGAGTCCCAGATTTGAGGACAAAAGATAGAAGTCCCCAAATTGCCTACAGGTGAAAATGAAAGTTGTTAAGTCAAACCTTTCGTCCTTTTGGACTCATCAGCAAGGATACACATCCTTGAAGGTTCGGGGACGTGTCGATGCTACAACACGTCCCCTAGGTATTTGCAGAGAAACTCCTTGGCCGCATAGCCTCATAGTTCTCCTTTTCCCCAGAACGCTAGTCCCGAGTAAGCTACAAAGTTTCAACTTGGTAACCGCTTGCGCTAAGTCGCCGCCTTTACTGACAATGTGTTTCATTTTTAGGACACACGATACATCCTTCTACAACTAGAATTAAACTTCTCTCAAATTACAAAGATGGGTCTAAATCTTTCAGGCTTTTTGGAGCCAATGCTGCTGAAACTCATATCCTCGTTCGTGGCGAGAATATTGCTGTGCCAATACCTTGGCGCATATTTCTAGAAACTTTTTTACGTCCAGAAATATACGCCAAGAAACTCTGTATAGGGTACATTCAACTTTTTAAGTCGAAAGAGTATCTTAGCAGAGTTTGGAAATACTGTCAAGTCCTGATATACTATAGTCAGTCTTTACTACTATTTTCCTCTTATCTAAGCCTCAAATGTACTTCTATGCTGACTACCGCTAGCCAAGAACTGGATGATCCAGGGCTCGAAAACACGCTGCGTCCACAGAGTTTTGGCGAATATATTGGCCAAGAAAAAATTAAAAGAAACCTTAGTATTTTTATCGAAGCAGCTAAGAAACGAGGCGAGAATATCGACCACGTGCTTCTCTATGGTTCTGCTGGTCTTGGCAAAACCACCCTGGCTCATATCATTGCCAAAGAAATGGGGGTCAATATCAAGGTGACCTCGGGTCCAGCCATTGAAAAAGTGGGCGATCTCGGGTCTATCCTTACCAACCTTGAAGACGGCGACGTGCTGTTTATTGATGAGATTCATCGTCTCAATAAACTGATCGAGGAAGTGCTCTACCCAGCTATGGAAGACTACAAGCTGGATATTATTATTGGTAAAGGGCCAGCCGCTCGCACTCTCCAACTTGATCTTCCTCGCTTTACTTTGATTGGAGCGACCACCCGTCTCGGTTCTCTCTCTAATCCGCTCCGTAATCGCTTTGGCTCGACTCACCGTCTTGAATTCTACAATCCTGAAGAGATAGAAAAGATTGTCACTCGTTCATCGCGTATCCTAAACATTGGTATTGATAGTGCCGGCGCCAAGGCAGTCGCTCACTCTAGTCGTCAGACTCCTCGTGTGGCCAACCGTATCCTCAAACGCGTACGAGACTTTGCTCAAATCCATGAGAAGGATGTCATCACTGAGGCTATCGCCAAAGAAGCTCTCGAACTCTACGAGATTGATCCTTTGGGGCTAGAACCAACTGATCGACTCATGCTTGAAACCCTTATCAAAAAATTTAAGGGTGGCCCAGCCGGTATTCAATCACTCGCTGCTGTGACTGGGGAAGAACTGCAGACCATCGAAGATGTTTATGAGCCATACCTCATCCAAATAGGCTTTCTCACTCGTACTCCACGTGGACGTGTAGTCACCAAAGAAGGGTACGCTCATCTTGATATTCCCTACCCCGAAGAAAACGATACTCTTCCCTAAAAATTCCTCTGTCTCCAAAAGAAAAAGTGCGCTACACTAAACGTGTATTCGAGTGATATTCTTTCTATGCAAACACTTCTTGGACTTTTCTACAGTCTCATCTTTCTCTGCTACGTTTTTGCAGCTGTCTTTGTTTTGTTTCACCTCCTGCGCTATTCACTCAACAAGCGTAATGGATTGATTGGAGCCCTTATTTTCGCTACTGTAAGCGCTCTTCTCCTTTTTATCAATGCCTTTCTTTTCTTCAGTCTCCCTTTTGAAGAGCTTTTGATTACCAGTAATACTTTTGCTCTATGATAACTTTTCCAGGGATACGTGAAAATGAGCAAGTGCTCCATGTTGTTCATCGTCACTGGTTCAACTTAGCGGCTCACTTTTTTATCCTGCTCGTACTTTTTGTGATTACTTTTGGTGGCATCTTTTTCTTTACGCTTCTTTTTCCTAACCTGGTGGCTGGAGAAAAAATGCGCCTCATCGCTTTCCTTGAAAACTCCTTTCTTCTTTTCTTGTGGTTGTACGGATTTCTTTTGTGGATAGACTACTACTTTGATGTTTGGATTATCACTAGTGAACGCATCTTGAATATCGAACAGAAGGGCCTCTTCGTCCGTCATATCAGTGAGGTAGATTTCTCTCGTATTCAAGACATCAGTACAGAGGTGACCGGCTTTGTTGCTACTATTCTTAACTTTGGTGATCTTTTCTTACAGACCGCTGCCGAAACTGAACGCATCACTTTCAGGCAAGTAGCTGATCCCAATCATCTCAAGGACGAGATTATGCGCCTAGCTAAGCGCGATCAACTCGCTTCGAAATAATTTCCTGTTGGCTCTTTTACTATGCGTATTCTTGGTATTGATCCCGGCACAGCCACTGTGGGCTGGGGAGTGATAGAAATTACCGCCGGACAAGTCAGTCTCGTAGCTTATGGCCATATCAGCACTTCCAAAGATCTGCCTTTAAGCAAGCGGTTGCTTGAAATATCCAATGATATCAGGGACATCATTGACCTCCATAAGCCCAATGAATCTTCAGTAGAGGAATTGTTCTTTTTTAAAAACCAAAAAACTGTACTCTCCGTAGGGCAAGCGCGTGGTGCTATACTCTTGACACTTGAGGAAAAAGGTGTTATTATCGTTGGTTATACTCCGCTCCAAGTCAAGCAAGCCCTCACCAACTATGGGCGTGCTGATAAGGCTCAAGTACAAACAATGGTGAAGGCTATTCTCAAACTAAAAGCTATCCCAACGCCTGATGATGCCGCCGATGCGCTGGCGCTGGCTCTGTGTCATGCCCAAAGACGTCGTGTAGAAAACATTGGCAAAGAATTTCTCTAATTTCTTACTTACAACCTTATGAACTACCATCCTCTCGTAATGTACATTATTGAGCAAGGTGTGCCGCTTCAGACCCTTGCCCTCCTTTTGATGATTCCCGTTGTAGCCACTCTGGTGGCTTTTTTCCGTCAGGTAGTTGGTATTAAGGCTTTTGGTATTTATACACCATCTATCATTACTTTTGCTCTCCTTGCCTTTGACCCTAATGGTCTCAAGTACGGTATCGCTATTTTTATCAGTATTATTCTCGTCGGCATGTTTTCTCGCTACATGCTCCGTCGTTTTCGTCTCTTGTATCTACCACGAGTGGCTATCACTATCTCGATAGTAGCCCTCGCTATTCTCCTCATCCTGGTTCTTGGAGCCCACTTCAAACGTACTGGCCTGGCTTCAGTATCGATCTTCCCTCTCCTCATCATGATTACCCTAGCGGAAAAGTTTGTCGCCACTCAAATAGAGAAAGGGAGTCGCGCGGCATTTATTCTTGCCGGTGAAACTCTTCTTATTTCCCTGGTTGGCTATTTCCTTATCAGCTGGAATGCTTTCTTACTACTAATTCTGCTGCACCCGTGGTTGATTCTCTTTACTTTCGTTATCAACTTCAATCTCGGTAGATGGTCTGGTAT
>CAYHND010000007.1:0-18887 GCA_964357915.1 uncultured Bdellovibrionales bacterium | reverse complement strand
AGGTGTCTCCACTGGCAATGGTTTGGTTACTTCCACTAGTTCCGGCTGCGGTGAAAGAAGAACTGCCAGCAGGAGCACACTCCCATTCATTAGTGGTGTTGTCCCAAGCCAGAGTTTCTGTATCAGCACATCCTTGTAAGAGAGTCAGTTCGTTTGATCCTGCTCCTTGGAACTCTAATCCTGAGTTGGAAGTAGTCAGTCCTGTTGAATCATCTGAATCAAGAAGATCAAGAGCTAAGGTGAGGGTCGCTCCTTCACTTCCAGCTGCTCCTCCAGTGATTCCGTTTCCATTAGCCAGGGAGGCTACATAGTTCCCGGTGGTATGGGTGGTGAGGGTGATGAGGTCAGTTAGGGCGGTAGCTCCCGTTCCTCCGTTAGCAACTGACAGTTGGGTACCTGACCAGTTGCCGTTATTGATTGTTGAAAGGGTAGCGAGTGAACCGAGGCCGAGATTGCTACGAGCCGTACTGGCACTTACTATTTCGGAAAGATTGTTGGCTGGGTCAAGAGGTACAAATCCAAGAGCACCCTGCTTAGCATTAAAAATAGTCCAATCACTTGAAGAGAGAAGTCCTCGATTGGTACTGCTTGCTGTCGGAATGTTGAAAGTGTGAGTAGTCCCACTTGAGGAAATATTGAAATCAGTGCCAGTAGTACCGGTACTGAAAGTTTGAGAAGCTCCTGAGAGACCATTGAGACTAGTGATCCCAGCACCCACACCGCTATCAGCTGCACACGCCCAGAGAGTACCATTCCATTTCAAAATTTCGTTTGTAGCACAAGTATCTATGAGACCAATAGTTAAGGCTCCCCCCACAGATAAGCTGGTCTCCAGTCCACCATTCTCAGTTGTCACTGATGCTACACTTCCATCTTGACCATCTGTACCATCCGAGCCATCTTGACCATCAGCGCCGTCCGCACCCGTATCTCCATCTTTGCCGTCTTTCCCATCTTTGCCATCTTGGCCAGCCGAGCCATCTTGGCCATCAACACCTGGTATACCTTGTGAGCCGTCCTTGCCGTCTCTGCCGTTTTTTAGGGATACCATGTCCCATCCTGTATCAGCACTCACAGCCTCTAAATCAAGAGGTTGGTAATTAATATTGTCCGCCCATGCATAGTCACACCCTTCCTTGTTAATTGGGACACCCTCAACAATACAAGAAAGGTCGTTAGTAGAATCAATATTCGTTTCTTCCACCAAGAATTTTGGCTTTAACGCCTCAGTACAATGATTACCAAAGAATCGTGAAACTGAACACCAGGCTACTTCTGGTAGCGATGGCTTAAAGTCCTCTAGGATCGATCCATGGACACTAACAAAAGAAACTATGAAAAGTCCAAAGGAGGCAATGATGTGTATTCTTACTTGAGAGAGATGCTTGTGCATTTTTTTATTTCGCCAGTGAAGTGGCCGTAATGATACTCTTGGTGCTTGGTCGGTAGAGAACTAAGATATTTTCAGGCTTATAGTAAAGGATCTGATCGTAGAGTTCAGCTTTCTCACGCATTTCACTATTGAGGGACACATCGATTTGGTGAGTGTCTTTGATGTTGTAGACACCTGGTAATGAAGTCACTTGGATACCATTCTTAAAAAGAATTCTCGCTACCATCTCATCTGTTGTTTCTATTTCAGTTGTTTCTTTGAATGCCTTATTAAATAACTGGTAGTTACCTACGAGTAAAATAACCACGCCAAAAACAAAATAACCTCTTTTTATTTTCAACAATTTGGCCATAAAAATAGCGGGGAAATTTTGTTTGGATTTTCACCTTAAATTATAGGATAAAAAGCACTATTTTACTAGGGGGTTTTTGGCTTGATTAAAATAAAAATCCCCTTTTTCAGGGGAGATAAAAATTCAATTTTTTGGCTCAGTATTTTAGGCTGGTTTACTGGTAAGATTTTATGAGATTCTGAAGCTTCTCATCATCTCTTTTTTGAGCAAAAAGTGGCTCATTTTTGAGACCTAAACGCTCGCTATAACTCTCTCTTCCGGTTGCCTGATAAATAACACCCAAGGCAAGCTTTTCTGTATCAAAAGCCTTTTCTAGAGCCATTTTCTTGTCTTTTACATCATAATTTTCATCAAGATAGTAGGTGTTTTCCTTGAACCACTGGTAAGTATTTTGCTTGTTGTAGACCACACAGGGCTGAAAAACATCCACCAAAGCATAGCCTTTGTGGAGGATAGCCTGCTTGACAATTTCCTTGGCTTGGAGGATATCTCCCGAGAAAACCCTCCCCACAAATGTCGCTCCAAGCGTCAGGGCTGTGGCCAACGGATTGAATGGTTCAAGGAGCACTCCCTCTGTTTGAACAGTCGTTACCATGCCAATTTCTGAAGTTGGCGAAGCTTGACCCTTGGTGAGACCATACACCATGTTGTCATGAACAATATTGGTAATATCTGGGTTACGACGAATCGTATGCAAAAAATGATTTCCCCCTTCACCATATGTGTCGCCATCTCCTGATTCAGAGATGACTGTCATCAGTGGATTAGAGAGTTTGATAGCGGTCGCCACCGGCAGAGCTCGTCCATGAAGACCGTTGAAATAATTCACTCGCATATACTGCGGCGCTTTCGCAGCTTGGCCAATACCAGAACACATCACCATTTCTTCGGGAGATATATCAAGTTCCGCTAAAGCCATTTTGACAATATTCAGAATAGGAAAATTACCACATCCTGGACACCAGGCAATGTCCGTATGACCAGGCAAATCGTATTGTTTTTTATCTACGGCCATATCGTTGCTACAGAGATTTAATTTTTGCTACAACATCTTCTACTGCAAATGGATTTCCATCATACTGAAGTATTTTTTCACTTACTGTAATGTCATATTCCAAACGCAAAAGATTAGCGAACTGTCCTTCTGCGTTATTTTCCAACACTACTATTTTTTTCTTAGTAAAAAGTTTTTTCGCATCTTTGGGTAACGGATACACCTGAGCAAAATGAAGTCCAGCCAATGAATCACTGCCGACTATATCAAGTGCTTCTTCCAGTACTCCCCGATTAGATCCCCAAGCAACTACCAGTGTCTTTGCCTTTTTAACATCTCCTATTTCAGTCGGCATAAGAGCTCTTTTTTTGATTTCTACGGCTTTACTAAGCCTTTTATCATGCATACGCTGACGCACTTCATGACTTTCGGTGATATGCCCCTCTTCATCATGCTCGTCGCTATCTACTGCTACTAGACCCTTCCCATAACCCGGAATACCTCGCGGTGAAATTCCGTTTTCACTGTACTGATAGCGTTTGTAATCTAATGCAGTTTCAACAACAAAGTTCTCAACTTTTTCTATCACTAAATCTTTTTCTATTACCGTACTTGTCGAATCTAGTAAATACTGATCGGTTAAAATAAAAGCAGGAATCTGAAATTCATCAGCCAAGGCAAATGCTTGTTGGGCTGCAGAAAAAAGTTCTTCGAGTGTCCCTGGCGCAAAAATAACTCTGGGAAATTCTCCGTGTCCCGAGTACAAAGCCAAATTCAAATCAGCTTGTTCGGTACGAGTTGGTAGTCCCGTCGCTGGCCCTGGTCTTTGACCGATATGAATGACAATGGGAGTTTCGATAATACCTGCCAGACTCACTCCCTCAGTCATGAGAGCAAATCCTCCCCCAGAAGTTGTAACCACCGCTCTCGCTCCTGCATACCAAGCTCCAAGCCCTTGATTGATAGCGGCTATTTCATCTTCAGCCTGATCAACTATCACTCCGAACTCCTTGTGATGTTTGGCAAGAAAGTTCAGCAATCCAGTGCCTGGGGACATCGGATAGGAAGAAATATAATTACAACCAGCAGCTAATACACCTAGACCAAGAGCATCCATACCCTCCATCAGAAGGCCTTCTTTCAGTTTTGCATCACGTTTCAAATGAATCTCAATACCAGTATCATAAGCGAGATGCTTGCCATGATCGTATCCAAGCTTGGCAGCGGTAATATTTTTAATGACCACCTCTTCCCCCTTGCGTGCAAAGTGTTTTTTGAGATACTGCTCAAAATCTTCAAACGAAGCACCGAGTAATCCAAGAGCGACTCCTACTGCAATCGTACTCGTGAATATCGGATTACCAAGCTCATTGGTAAAGCGAGTAAAAGGAATATCAAACGCATTAATGCCCTTATCTAAAGCAATTTTACTCAATTCTCCAAAGATAAGCGTCTCGGCTGTCGTACGTTTTGCCAGATGAGGAACCACATCTTTATCGAGAGCAAACAGAAAATCAATATGCTTCACATACGCCCTTCTTTTGGTATTGGTGATACGAATTTCTGTTGAGTTACTTCCGCCACGGATACGCGACATGTATTCTTTGGATGCAAAAACATGGTACCCCTCAGTCTTGAGTACCGCCATGAGCATAGCCTCTACTGTTTGGATTCCTTGGCCAGCAGCACCGCCTAAAACCAAAGAAATATCCCCTCCATATCGATGCATATTTGTTTTGCTTTTCTTCAAGTATAGCGCAAAGAATTATAGAATGAAAATCAAAAAATCCCTACCTACTAGAGAAAGTTTCTGTTGCTTGAAGTAATGATGTTATTCTTTTTCTAGCTCGCCTTTGACCACTTCAAATTCATTCTCTATCTCTCGCAAACGCGCTCGACTTTCCTGAATCAACTTTGCTCCTTCTTTAATTTTCTCAAGTCCCTTTTCGACATCTACTTCTTCTTGGTTCTCAAACCACGCAATAATACTTTGGATATTTTTGAGTGAGTCGGTCAGTGTTTTCTTGGCCATATGCGTATATCAGTTAGGTTATTTTTTTGACTTCTGTTTCGAGACTTCCTTGAGCTAGCTGTACTGTCAGTATATCACCCTCACGCAAAGTAGAAGCGTCCTTTACAAGATCTACCCCTTTCCGAATAAGACCATAGCCGAGTTTAAGGGCTCTCATCGGATCATACAGTTTCAACGCTTCCTTGCTTTGTGAAAGTTGCTGTTCGTATCTTTTTCTCACATAGTTGAATCCTTCTAAAATCCGCTTTTTTCCTTCTAATAAAGCTCTACTTTGATATTTTAGTTGATCTCCGAAACGTTGTACCTCATACCAAAAACTCTGCTCACATGACTGTACTACCTCACGAATATCTCGTAAAAATTGAACTAATCCTGCTGTCGCACGCTTACATATTTGTTTCTGCTCATGTAGCTGTTGTTCAAATATCTGTGGCAACTCTTTTCTCAGGTAACCCACTCGCTGCCTTGCTTCTAGCCACGAAGCTGAAAGAGTTTGTGCAGTCGCTGTTGGGGTAGATACCATTTTGTCTGAAGCTAGGGCACTCAATGTAATATCTTTTTCATGGCCAACTCCCAATAGAGTAGGTAATGGGAAAGAGGCAATTTCACGTACCAAGGTTTCATTATTAAATGCCTGCAGACTTTCTAGACTCCCTCCACCACGAATAATCACCAATACATCGAACTCAGTAGCTCGTGCTCGGAAATACTCTATAGCGTTAAGAATTTCAAAAACAGCCTTCTTACCCTCTACCGCGACCGGATGAAATCCTATCTTAAAACCACAGTTTCCTAGATTCATTTTGAAATCATCAATAGCAGCGCCGTCTGCTGATGTGATAAGTGCAATCCGCTCCACATACTCGGGGAGAAGCTGTTTCTGATCCGATGCGAAAATACCTTCAACCTCAAGTTTTTGAAAAAGGGCATCGTACGCTTTTTTGAGAGCCCCCTCCCCTGCCTGCTCTATGATACCCACTTTCAAACTCAAGCGCCCCGAAGGCTTGTAGATTTCTGGAGCTCCTTCAACGATAACTTCGTCACCAATAGTGAGCGCTACTCCCGAAACTTGATACGCATAGCGAAATATGAGGCAAGCAAGCGTACTGCCATCCGCTTTATCTTTGAGAGTGAAATATACTACTCGCTCTCGTTCGTCCACGCTTGTCACCTCACCCTGGATACGAGCTGCCATACCAGAGAGTTCTGTATTGAGACCATCTAAGAACTGGCTCACTGAGAGTGGTTCATAAGAAGATGCGTCCTCCGCAACGCTCTCTTCTTCTTTATCTTCATCTTCTGGTACCGTTTCCTCAGCTACGAGCGCCAGAAGAGCTTTGCCGTATTTTTGGTACTTCTTTTCCTTAATCCCTTTCACCTGAAGGAGCTCTTCCTTGTTCTTCGGTAAAGCCAAAACAATGGCCTCGAGAGTGGCCTTCGAAAGTACCTTGAAAGACTCCAGACCCTCTCGCCTAGCTTGCTCTTCTCTCCACTGCCATAGTTTTCTTTGTAGATACATAGAGGTTCTCCTTTACTTGGGGTCAAAAAGCCCGCTCAAGCGGGCTTTTCTGTCTTCTTTATTCTGCCTCCAAAAGCCTTTACTTTACTTCACATATTTGTTTACCACTTCCTGAAAGCCGGCTATTGGCAAGGCACCTACCACCAGCTCTCCAGTGACAGTACCATCATCACTCAGAGTTCCAATGAGAAAACTTGGAGTACCTGTGACACCTGCTTTCGTACCATCGGCGATATCCTTAGCAATCTCTTGTTTAGTTGCTTCTAATTCAGAACAAGCTAGAGCTTTCGTGGTATCCACTCCAGCCTTCTTGAGAAGCTCTAACATCTTGCCCTGTGCAAGACCCTTCCCATTAGCTACTGTGTTGGCATAAATTTCTTTCGTGAAAGCAAAGTAGGCTGCATCACCTTTCTGGTCACGCACACACTCTGCTACTGATGCTTCTTCGGTGGCTTTGGGATCATGGAAGGAAAGAGGAAAATCCCGAGCAACGAGAATCGCCTTACCGCTCTCTACGTATTCCTTGACCAACTGATCGTAGGTTTCTTGGTGAAAGCGCTTACAAAAAGGACACTCCAAATCACTAAACTCTACGATAGCTACTTTGGCTTTTGTCTTATCTCCCATGACTGCATCATCATCGAGGGTAGTCGTCACTGGGCCTGTCGGAGCTTCTGGTTCATCATTAGCTACCGCTGCCTTCTTTACATCAGCAACCTTGTTACCACTCATCTGCGGGAATGACAATGTCAAAGCAATAATGAGGGCTCCAAAAATAACAGAGAGTCCAATTAGGAGGGCGTCCGTACTGACGGCTTCTTTCTTAAGCCAAGCACATCTGACTTTTTTCGGAGCTATTTCTTCATTTACCTCTTGTTGTTCGTTCATTTCCATATACACGTATATCAATACTATTTAAACTATTTTCCATTATACCACAGCCGGCGTAGCTTGTTTTTGAGCCTTATACTCGCCATGTTTTCCCTCCACCCATTCAATAGACAGGCGTAGCGGAGTCAAAAAATTCTTCCAAGCCAGAACCTTCAGGAATACATAGCTCCCAATGAGAACGCTAGCCTCAACAAAAGCAAATTCTACCTTACCACCCCCTCCTGTCGTAATAAAAAAACGGTGTAAAATGGCGAAAACAAACATCACATAGACTATTCTATGAAGCATCTTCCAGCGAATTCCTCCCAAATACTTCTGCGCCAATGTATTAGAAGTCAGAAGGAGAGGCAAAGTTAATGTGTAAGCCAAGATACCAAACATATAACCGCTCTGCCACTCTCCATACTGTGGCAGAATTTCCCACTGAAACCAAGCTGGGTCCGATAGATAGCCTACCGCGTGCACAGTGGCCATATACGCCATCAAGATACCGAGCTCACGCCGAATACTCATTATCTGCAGAAAAAAGCGTACTCGAAAGATTTTGGAGATGGGGCTTATAAAAAGAATACCTATCAGCAGATTGCCGGCCAACTCACCAAAACTCTTACGCAACTCTGGAAAGAAGAAGCCGAAGAGGCTGAGATGCGCTATAAGGAGTAGGCCAATCTTAATAGAACGAAAATGCTGCGCAAACCAGCTTGCTACAAGGTCATGCAGCCAAAAAATCAAAAAAAGAAGTTTGGTCATAGAAATCTCTACTCAGTGTAAGAAGTAATAGAGCAATACTGTTAAGAAAAAACATTCTAGAATACCCACTGTAACGAAAATAGTCTTTCCATTCATGCTTCTATAGTAACATGAGAACTCCATAGAATCATGCTATTATTACGGTACTTAAGAAAAATATGGAGATTAGTCAAAACACCGAACCCATCATCCGGGTTGATAAGCTACGTATCATCTATAACCAGGGCAAGTCCAATGAAACGCGCGCCCTGGAGGAGACCTCTCTTGAGATTTATGATCACGAATATGTGATTATTTTCGGTCCCTCTGGTTGCGGAAAGTCCACTTTGCTCTACTCTATATCAGGACTACAGGCTTCTACATATGGGAGCGTCTCTGTGGGGGGTAAAGAATTGGGGAAAATGACTCAAGCCGAACAGGTACATTTTCATCAATCTACTATTGGGATGGTTTTCCAGGCTTTCTACCTTATTTCTTCTCTGACTGTCCTTGATAATATCATCCTACCGAAGGTATTCTGTGGAGAAGATCCTGTTTCACGCAAAGAGGTTGGTATGTCTCTCATGCGTCGCTTTGGTATTACTGCCCAGGGAGATAAATTCCCCAATCAACTTTCTGGTGGACAAAAACAGCGCGTGGCTATCGCTCGCTGTCTTGTCAATGATCCGGGTATCATCTTAGCTGACGAACCAGTTGGTAACCTTGATAGTGAGAGTGCCGAAAACGTACTGGCCATCTTGAAGGACTTAAATGAAATCGACAAAAAAACTATCATCCTGGTAACCCACAATCCTGAGCATCTTGTCTATGCTGATCGTGTTATCTACATGAAAGATGGCCGTGTCGTCAAAGAAGAGATCAATCGAGACAAACGTCCATCTACAGCAGCTGCTTCCAAAACCACACCCCTAGAGGAACGCTTAGGTAAGAACTCCCCAGAAGGTTTGGAACTCCAGATGTTGATGGAGTCATTCAAGAATCTTCTTCCAAAACAAGTAGATATTCTCCTCATCCCCTTTAAAGCCAAACAACTGCTCTCTCATATTGTTTCTGAAATGAGTGACGAGCAGATCTCTATGGCAGAGGCTCTGCTGAAGGAGCGTCTCTTCAATAATATCGACTCCACAAAACTAGAGCGGAGTCTCGATAAAAATCTCGACGAAGGTGGTGGTGGTTGGAATAGTCTTCGTGCCATCTCTTTTACTAAACGAGTTGAGGCTATTATCCAGGAAGCGACGATTCTCAAAGAAGACCCCCGTAAAGGACTGCGTTCACTGGCTGAGTACCTCGTGGAAAATTTTCACCTTAAGTTTACCCAGGAGTCCTGGCCTCGTTTTGTAGAACTCCTCAAGCTTCGTATCGAAAATCAAATGGGTCAACTTGAGCTTTTACGTAACCTTGATGCTCCTGTCAAAAAAGGTGGTATTGGCCTCAATCGTATTACCGCCGAAAAGTTAGTGCGAGAAATCG
Organism: uncultured Bdellovibrionales bacterium; assembly: GCA_964357915.1. Taxonomy (GTDB): domain Bacteria; phylum Patescibacteriota; class Minisyncoccia; order Moranbacterales; family UBA1568; genus UBA1568. Next base: position 9,486 of record CAYHND010000007.1, on the reverse strand, counting down.
AAATAATTCTCCTCCTGAAATACAGCTAATATGCGTATCTTTGATGTCACCAAACTATCCCTTCGCATGTTCAAAGCGCATACTATGCGTACGCTTTTGACTATCTTGGGTATGAGTGTGGGTATCTCTGCTATTATGTTTCTTGTCTCTTTTGGATATGGTCTCCAGCGTACACTCCTTGAGAAGATTACTACCTCAGATGCCCTGGCCAGTGTCGATGTCTCTATTGGGAAAGAGGGGGGTCAAGAAAAACTTGATCAGAGCGCTATTGATACTCTCAAAACTCTACCAAATGTTACTGAGGTTGTCCCAGTTCTCGAAGTCCCTGGCCAAGGCAAGTTCCCCACTCTCAATCTTGACCTGAATGTCGTCAGCTCACAGCAGAGTTTTCTTAAGGGAGAGGGCCTCAAAGTTGTTGCCGGACGCCTCTTTGATAAAGATGAGGACAGCGGTCTCGTCATTTCAGAGGGAGTAGCCAAAATTTTCAACATCCCCCACGACCAACTCATTGGACAGACAGTCAGCCTCACTCTTTTTCCTGTGAGTGAAACACCTGGCAAAACTGTGACGTATACTCCCCCGGCCAGCTACAAAATAGTGGGTATCGTAGCTGGTGAAAGCAACTCCGTTTATACTTCTCTCAGCTCACTCGATAATTTTCCTCTCATCAGTTACTCTAAAGTTAAAGTCAAAGGAACGAGTGCTGGCATTATTGATCCTCTGCGTATCTTAATTGAAGAAAAGGGGTTTGTAGTGTCTTCTATCTCCGAGACTATCGACCAAGCCAATAAAGTTTTTCGAGCGGTTCAGATTATGCTCATGATTTTCGGCATGATTGCCTTGGTGGTATCTGCTATTGGTATGTTTAACACCATGACAATCACCCTCCTCGAACGTACTGAGGAAATTGGTATTATGAAAGCTATCGGTGCATCAAGAAGCAATATTTCAGTTATGTTTGTGATGGAGTCCACACTGATGGGATTCTTAGGCGCTAGTGGCGGTATCATTCTCGGATATCTCGGAGGGGAAATCATAAATTTTCTCATCAATATCATTGCCGTTCGCTTTGGTGGTAGTGCTGTAGATCTCTTCTACAGCCCACTCTGGTTTATCGGTATTATCATTGCCTTCGGTGCACTAGTCGGTTTTGCTACTGGAGTATTCCCAGCCCGCAAGGCTGCTAAGATTGATGCCTTAGATGCTCTTCGCTACAAATAGTAACTCTTTATAATTCAAAGAAAAAAGGCTCTTATAAAGCCTTTTTTGTCTATTTTTACAAACTGAGTACAGACGCTTACACCGGATCAATATCCACTTTCACTGCACGAGTAGTGTTCCCATAGTTTCCTTCTGACTGGATACTCTCTACGTCATCTCGCCAAGTTGAGATACTACAACTACTAAGGGGGCTGTCATTAGTATCATAAAAAATTACTCTATACGTGCCATTATTGATACTCCCCGTAATACCAGCTTGGCCGTTCTGGATACTACAAGTACCCAGACAATCTAAGCGCTGTCCATTACATGTATTGTTGTAGATCTGTTCGAGCACAATCTCTGCACCAGAATCCGCTATTTGAAAAGCAACCGTCGAACGATCAAGTGCTATAGAAGACTTAGTTTCAGAAATAGTGAGGGTGGCTATTGAAAGAGAAGCTACCAAAAGAAAGGAAAGTACAATGAGTGAAAACACCAACACTGAACCTTTTTGTTTGAGAGTAGTATGAGAAATGTTCATAGTCACAGTATATCACAGCTTAGTAACTGTCTTAGTACGTCGAACGAAGGGCATTCATGATGACACAAAAATCAATCAATTCCTGCAAAAGAGCGCCGTGCACTGGATCAATAAAACCAAAGAAAGCTGCACTCATCCCAACAGTCGACAAACCTATTCCCAAGAATAAGCTCTGGTAAGCTACCGTGTATGATCTCCGTCCAATATGAATAGCTTCTTTGATTGAAGTAATATCTCGTCCCAAGATAGCCACGTCAGCAGCGTCGAGAGAAGCTGAATTCTCTGTCCCAGAAAAAACAATCCCCAAATCAGCCATCGCCAAAGCAGGCGCATCATTCATCCCGTCTCCCACCATACCGACTAAGGTCTTTTCTTTTTGGAAACGCTCAATGAGTTGCAGCTTTCTCTCTGGTGTAGCTCCACCATAGATAGGCAACTGGAACTGTCCCAAGACTCGAGCCGCGTTTTCCTGGCCGTCTCCAGTCAGAATAGCCATCTGATAGCCCCGATCCTTCAAATAACCAAGTACCTGCGCTACTTCTGGCTTCAAGACATCTTCAAAGAAAAAACTGGCTTTGCGAACCTTTTCCTGCCAGAGATCTACCTGAATACCGTCCCCCTCTTTGTGCTTAGCTGTCTCAAAACGATAGACCTGGTTCTCTATAACACCCGAAATACCTTCACCAAAAACCTCTTTCACCGAATCAGTAATCAGAAAACTACCTTTCTTTTTTTCTAGTGCACTCACGAGTACTTTTGCTAAAGGATGAATGGAGTGTCTCTCAAGTGAAGCAGCCAGAGCTAACGCTCCTTCTTCCGTCCACGTCGTATCATAAAGACGTATACTTCTCAGTACAGGAGCGCCGATAGTGAGCGTTCCTGTCTTATCAAAAAAAAGTGTCCTCGTTTTGGTCAGTAATTCTAAAATAAAAGGACTCTTGATGATGATGTTTCTTTTAGCGGCTCGGTTCAGACCGCCAAGAAAACTTAAGGGAACGGCAATAAGGAGCGGACAAGGTGTTGCAAGCACCATCACTGCCAAGAAGCGCGTAGCCTCACCCGAAAGCATATAGGCACTAACAGCAATAGAAAGTGCAAAAAGTGTGAAGATGAGATTGTAGCGCTCAGAGAGGCGTACGAGGGGAGCGCTATGCACCTTACCCTTCTCAACAATTTCCAGTATTTTTCGATAACTCGAGTGTTCGAAGTCTGATTCCACCTCTACCATTATTGCCTCCCCCATATTTACAAAGCCTGCTTTTAGATGACTCCCTTCTCTATGAGTCACCGGTAGTGATTCACCGGTAATGTTGGATTCATTAAAAACACCCCTGCTCGAAAGCAACTTCCCTTCTATCGGTAACATCTCACCTTTACGAATAATGACTTTGTCTCCAGGTACAATGGCATGAAGAGATACTTCGTGATTTTTGTTCTCACTATAGAGAAGAATGTTTTTGGGTATTTCATAGAAGAGATTCCGAAGGGTACTCTCAGCTCGCTCAGTTCCATAACGTTCCAGAGCCTCACTGACCGTCACCATCAGAGCAATAACGGCTCCCGTAAGCCATTCTTGCATCAAAAGAGTTGTGATAATAGTGAGTAGTGCCAGGTAGTCAAGATTGGTTTTCTTGAGACGAATTCTCCCCCAAGACTCTCTCGCTAGTATGAGAAGGCCGCCGCACTGCACCACTATCCACAACGCTGGTGTATCAACCAGAAACCCTAAGGCAATAAGAATGGTAAAAAGATACGCTAAACGAAATTCTTTACGTACCAGTTCTCGTATAATACCGTTCATACCAATCTATTTTTTAACGAATACTCGTTATTTTTGATCATGCTCTGTGAACCATTTTTGAGACACATTTTGCTGACGTAGAATTTCATTCTCGTCTTCAGTCAATCGCTTACCCAGTCGAGCAATCTCTTTCTCATCACGTTCGAGTTGTCGAAAAAGCCAAAGAATGAGCATGATAATAGCTCCTACAAAAACAATCGAGCCTAAGAAAAGCCACCAAAAGCTCCCTCTTTGGTTCAAAAAGTTTTCTTGTAAAAGAGAAAACCCGGTATCGCGAGCCACTCCTTCAGCTTGCCACAAAGAACAGTCTTTTCTATAACCCTCAAATGATTTTTCTGCTCCGTAGAATGCCTGTGTCCCCTGACCAGCCTGAAAAGCCTCCTCCATGTCTTGGCACCGCCTTTCAACGTAAGCCTGAAAGCCCTTACGAAAAGCACTCACAAACACACCCTCACTTGGCTCAATGCGTGAGGCCAGTGCCATATCAGAGACACCTTGTATGGCTTGAGCAAAAGCGAAATTGTCCCCACTTTTTCTTTCTAGAGCATCTGTCTGAAAAGTCACCATTCCCACTACTTGACCTTCTTCATTAAGTACCGGCCCACCACTCGATCCCTCTGACACCTTTGCATCAGTTTGGTAGATTTTTTTACCTTCAGGTGTAAGACGGATAGCACTCACCACTCCTCCAGTAAAAGTAACCTCTCCAGAGGAACGCTGACCCGTCTCTGCAGTTGCGGGATAACCAGAGATATATACTCTATCTCCGACGGAAAGCTCTCGAAGTGAAAAACCGAGAGATGGTGCTGGCACTTGAGCAATCCTCAAAATTGCAGCATCAGTTCCCCCAGAAAGAAAGCTCGGACTCTCCACCAATACCTCCACTGGTTGGCCTTCTGCAATAGATTCTTTCACTGTGCGGGATACTCTTCCTGGATCCAAAACCCGCACCTCACGGGTAAGGTCAAAGGTGCTCTTTTCGAGGAGGGTGGAGAAAATACTCTTCACAAAGCCCCCCTTTCCCTCTGCCAACAATGCATCTAATTCTCCATCGCTCAGTGTCAATGCATTCTCATACAGCGCAGCGAGAGCTTTTTCTGATACAAGCTTCTGCTTCAAAGTGTTCAACGAAACAACATGGGCATTCGTGGCAATATATCCCCCTTCCTGAAAGACAAAACCACTCCCCGTAAAATACTCATCAATAGCTATCTCTTTTTCGCTACCAGGAACAAGACTGACCGTTCTTGCCTTGGCATTAACTGTGACTGAAGGTATCTTCACGGTACCAAAAATATGCGTTCCTATCTGAACCGTAGCTGGTCGTGAAATATCAGCAATACTTTGGGGAGACAGATCCTGAGCCCGCGCCACAAAAGAACTCCCTCCGAAAAGGAAACTGAAGAATACAAGAGAAAAGAAGGCTATTCTATATACCATTTTTATTTTGTTTAGATTCATTTTAACATGTTTTGCAAGAAAACTCTGCCTCTGAGAGCTTCCAAATACCCTCTCACTCATCCTCTTGACGAAAAGTCAGAAATATGCTAATATAGAAGACTGATTTAATATTATTTTCTATGCTCACACCTCTCAAAAATCTCCGCCAAAAAGTAGGTTCAACCATTGCTACCAAACCCTGGTTCAGTTTTTTTAGTGTACTCGTTATTCTTTTTGCAACTATTTTTGTAAGCTACACCCTGCGCACTCCAGAAGTGCCCGAAGAATCTGCTCCCCTCCCTCCTAAGAAGGTGGTTCTCTTCTCGCCACAAGATGGCGCCGTGACAGTGAGCGTACCAGCTCAAGTCAAAAAAGACTCTATCCTACGTATCACTGCTCTTACATCCGGTATCGTCTCTGGTATTTTTGTGAAGCCTGGTCAAATAGTCTCTGAAGGTCGCGTCCTATTCACGCTTACGAACGACTATAATAGTGGTACTGCTTCAATTGAAAAAGAAATTGCTCGTAACGATGCCGCCCTAGCAGAAGAGGTAGCTGTACTCGATAAAAAAATTCAAACACTCGACGAACGCCGTATCAAAAACGACGATACCCTAACAGGCAGCGCCGAAGACTTTGAACTGGCCGAACTCCGTAAAGACCGTGAGGTTAGACGCTCTACCCTGACGAGTAGTCGTCTCAATCTTGCTCTCGCACTTCGTAACGACGCCATATTACATCCCAAGAGTAGCCTCCCTGGTGTTATTACCAACATTGCCGTCCGCCGTGGTCAGTTCGTAAACCAGGGCGATGTTCTTGCTACCATGAGTGCTTCTGGCACCAACTCTACTCTTGAGGCTCTCCTCTCAAGTGATACTGCCTGGCTCATCGATCCCACCAAAGAGGCTCTCTTAGTAACACCAAGCGGTACTATCCCACTTACCCTCGTCTACCTCGGTACACAAGAAAATGAGACTGGTCTGTATAGCGCCCTCTTTAGCCTTCCAGCTGACGCTGCCCAGAAACTCACTGATGGTCACTACACTGATATCCGCATTGCTCTCAAGAGTCAAACGAGTAATATTCTGCTTCCCCTAGAAAGTATTTCTCAAGATACCCAGTCTGCCTGGGTGATGGTAGAGGAAAGTGGCAAGGCCCAAGTCAAGACAGTCACACTGGGTAATATTTTTGGTAACTACATTGAAGTGACGAGCGGTATCAGTCCTGATACTCGTGTAATTCTTTCTAGAGGCATCATCTTGGGTGAGGCTATTACTACTGAATAATACCTTTTCCCTATGGATCACGGACCTTCTTTTTTTGAACGCGTCGTCTTTAATCCTGACGATCACAACACTTTGATTGGGCGTTACTTTTCCAGTATTCGCACTATCATTCTTATCATCCTGACCTTAGCTGGTGCAGGACTGGTTACCTACCTTTCTCTCCCAAGAGAACTGAACCCCAGTATCAAGATCCCGATTGTTTTTGTGGCTACTAGCTACAACGGCGCCGGACCAGATGATATAGAGAGTCTTGTTACTATTCCTCTCGAAGATGCTGTAGATGGTCTGGCTGGAGTTTCTAAAGTGACCTCTATCTCTAACGAGGGCGCTTCTACTATCGTAGTTGAATTCGTCTCTGGTACAGATCCTGATCAAGCCAAGCAAGACATTCAGAGTGCTGTGGACACCGTCACAGATCTGCCTGAAGATGCTGAGACTCCAGCTATCCAAGTTCTTGATTTCCAAAACCAACCAGTGATCAATTTCATGGTCTCTGGCACTACTGATCCGACCAGTCTTGAAAACTTTTCTGATGTCCTCGAAGACCGTATTAAGGATCTTCCGGCTATAGAAAGCGTCAGTCTTAACTACCGCAAAGACCCGGAGATAAGCATTATTCTTGATCCTGCCAAAATTAACTCTCTTCATTTAGATATCAAGAGTGTAGCCGAAGGCGCCGCTCTTGCTTTACAGTCTAGTCCAGCAGGCTCACTTGATGGGAAAAGCACTTCCTTTACGCTCTCTCAAGACCAGACCCTACAAAGTGCTGAAGATATCCTCGCTCTCCCGCTGTTAGTGTCTGGTAGAGTGGTTTCCCTTGGAGAAGTGGCTCGCGTCGAGGAGCGCCCCCAGGTCAACTCACGGGTTGCTTTTACTTCTATAGCTGGCCAAGAGCCTACTCGCGCGATTACTTTTTCTGCCTTCAAGACGGATGAGATAGACGCTACCGTGGCCGTTGATCAAATACGTGTTGCCTTCAACGAACTCAACACTGCCCATGGTTCACAGTTTACCTTTGAGCCTGTTTTTGACGGTGCCCGAGAAATCAAAAAAAGTTTTGACCAGCTCTTTCATGACTTCTTCCTCACAGTGGGTCTTGTCTTTACAGTACTCATCCTCTTCTTCGGACTCCGTCAATCTATAGTGGCTTCTCTCGCTATCCCTCTCACCTTCCTCGTGACGTTTATGGTGATGGGGGCGAGTGGTATCAGTATCAACTTTATCGCTCTCTTTGCGCTGCTCTTAGCGCTTGGTATTCTCGTCGACAATGCTATCGTTATCATTTCTGGTATGGCAAGTTATGAGCGTACTGGTAAATTCACACCCAATGAAAGTGCTCTCCTAGTGTGGAAAGATTTTCGTTCGGTTATTTTCATCACCACTATTACTACAGTCTGGGCCTTCCTCCCACTCCTCCTCGCTACCGGTATTATTGGTGATTTTATCGCGCCTATTCCTATTGTTGTTTCTTCAGCACTGGCCATCTCAGCCGCTGTCGCTCTGTTCATCGTTATCCCGATGATGGCTCTCCTCCAAACCGGCAACTTCCCGAAACGCGTTGTGCTCTTCCTCTACGTCCTTGTCTTCTTGCTCGGAGCCGTGCTCTTGTTTTTCCTCATCCCAGCTGGTTCATACAAAATACTATTCTATATAGCGAGCTTGCTTTTCCTGGGAATACTTTTTGCTCTCTTCCGTTTTATTCGTAGCCAGGGCACTAGCCAAGAACATCCTCTCCTTACCCGGATGAAGGGCTACCTCCATCAAGTTTCTGATGAGGGTATTTTTGACTTCCATCCCCTCGCTCTTCGCTATCAGACCTTTATCCTCGGTACACTCACCAAGAAGAAGGCTCGGCGTACCACTCTCGCCATGCTTATTATCTTTACTATCTTCTCTTACGCTTTGGTACCCACTGGCTTTGTCGTCAACGAATTCTTCCCAGAAGACGATCAGGATATCATCTACATTAGCCTCGAGCTGCCTCAGGGCACCCCTCTGACTGACAGTAGGAAAGAGGCTGAGAAACTCCTTCCTCTCTTCAAAGACACTCCTGATAGTCGTTTTGTCTTGGCAGAAGTAGGCGCTAGCCTCAATGATGACGGCGTATCAAGTAACAGTGACACCAATCGTGTTCTCTTGACCCTTCTCTTGGTTCCCAAAGAAGAACGCTCCCGCACTTCAGGTGAAGTAGTTGCCGAACTCAGCCGTGCTTATGAAAACTACCCCGCCGGCAAACTCTCTATCAGTCAGTTGGCTGGTGGCCCGCCCGCAGGAAGTGATCTACAGATCAAACTTCTGGGCGCTGATTCTGCTACACTCGATAACTATGCAGGCAAGATTGAAGACTACCTTGAAACTCAGGCCGGAGTAAGTAACATTACCAAATCCATCAAGACCGGATCGAGCAAAATTGTTTTTGTACCAGACCAAGCCGAGATGCAGCGTCAAGGTATCAAAGAAAACGAAAGTGCCTTTTGGCTTCGCGCTATTGGCAGTGGCTATACGGTGAAAAGTGATGCTCGTTTTGGTGAAGAAAAGCGTGACATTGTGCTCCGTCTTGATCCGAGTGAAACATTGAGCACTCCAGACATGCTTTCCTCTCTCTTGATTCCTACGCCTAGTGGCCCGCGACCACTGAGCTCGCTCGGTACACTTCGTCTCGAGCCAAACCCTACTAGTATCACTCGTGAAGATGGCAAACGTACCCTCTCTGTATCTGCCTCTGTGAGTGAGGGCTATTCTGCGAGTACGCTTTCAGGAGAACTTGAGGTCTTTGTCGACAGCCTCAAACTCCCCGATGGCTACAGCTGGAAAACTGGTGGTGCCAATGAAGAGAACGAGAAATCCGTAGCTTCTATCCTGCAAGCTATGCTTCTTTCAGCCGCTCTGATTTTTGGAACCATGGTAATTCAGTTTAACTCCTTCCGCAAAGCGCTTATTGTGCTCCTGGTTATTCCCCTCGCTATCTCTGGTGTCTTCATCGTCTTTGCCATTACTGGTACTCCACTCTCCTTCCCAGCGCTTATTGGTATCCTGGCTCTCTTCGGTATCGTGGTCAACAACTCTATTATTCTTGTCGACAAGATTAACCGCAACATGGATGCTGGTCTTGATCTCGATCACGCTATTGCCGAAGGATCAGCCAGTCGTCTTGAGCCTATCCTCCTCACTGCCCTCACCACTATCATCGGTCTTATCCCAATTACCCTATCTGA
>CAYHND010000006.1:5230-20032 GCA_964357915.1 uncultured Bdellovibrionales bacterium | reverse complement strand
TTCACTCATATCACAGATAATTGGCATGCTATTCTTGAGACTGCCAAAGAGCTCAATGCCTCTCTCTCAGTTGCTCTTTCTACGGCTACTCCTAAAAATGTCGAGAACAATACAGTCACTCTCGGTGTGAAATACCCATTTCACAAAGAACGCCTTGATGACAAAGCCAATCAATTGACACTCATGGAGGCCTTTGATAGGATTTTAGGGTTCAAACTCGGCTTGAGGGTGGAGGTTGAGCAAGAAGAAACTTCTCAAGAAAACTCTACCTACCTCGATAACCCCCTCATCAGCCAGGCTCTCAACCTTCTCGGAGGCAAAGTAGCTTCTTAGTTTTTTGAGGCAATATTCAATACGTAGTATCATAAATACTGCTGTCTTAGGGAGTAGCCAAGCGGTAAGGCAGGGGCCTTTGAAGCCCCCATGCGAAGGTTCGAATCCTTCCTCCCTAACATGTACAAGAAAAAATTTAAGGCTATTGTTTTTGATTATGGTGGAGTCATCGAACTAGCTCCGCCAGAGAGCAAACACTTGTTCGAAGGTATAACAGAATTATGCGATGTTCCTATCCATGATTTTCGTACTCTCTACTTTGAGAGAAACCACCTCAATAACATCCACGACCAAAGCCAGAAAGAAACTCTCCTCTCAGTCGTTAGAGACCTCACTCAGGATAAGGCGCTCCTGGAAAAAGCCTCGACATTTATTGACTCTTTTGAAGCTGGCAAAGTACTCAATACAGAACTGATCTCACTTATTCAGAAGCTAAAAACTCTTGGTTATCCAATAGCCCTTCTCAGTAACTACACTTCCACTCTCCGGCATAAGCTCACCAAGCATACTATCGAATCTCTCTTTGATCACATTATCATCTCGTCCGAAGTAGGCCTCCAGAAGCCAGATCCTGAAATCTTTTATCGCACCTTCAAAGCCCTTGGTATCCAACCAGAAGAAGCCATTTTTATTGATGATTCTCCCAAAAGCCTTTCCACCGCAGCCGAAGTGGGCTATCATCCCATCCGTTTTATCGATAACCATAGGCTAGTCCAAGAACTCCATAAGCTTGGTATTGCTATATGAAATCACTTAAATTTTCCCCTCATCTTGTCGAAAAGATACTCACCGGAGAGAAAATCTCTACTTGGAGATTGTTCGATGATAAAGACTTGCAACGAGGTGACCGCCTTATCTTGATCAACAAAGAGACTGGAGAGGAATTTGGTACTGCCGTAATAACTATTTTGTATATTAAGACCCTTAGCACTTTAGAAGATACCGATTGGATTGGGCACGAAAGATTTAACTCGGAAGAAGAGATGTATCATACTTATCGAGAGTATTACGGTGACAAAGTAACTCCAGAAACTGAGGTAAAAATAATTAACTTCCAGCTTATAGCCTAAATCTCATGGATATTAAAATATTCTTTGCGCTCGCATCATCTCTTATCAGTGTAGTAGTCTTCGTAAACTACTTACAAAGTGTCTTACGTGGCCAATCAAAGCCTCATATGTATACCTGGCTTATCTGGTCCCTCACTCAGGGTATTGCAGTGGCTGTGATTCTTTATGGTAAAGGTGGTTGGGGTGGAATAGGGCTAATCACAAGTACGCTCTCTGTCTTTTGTATATTTTTATTATCACTCAAGTACGGAACAAAGAATATCACCACGGGTGACACTATCGCACTCATTTTAGCTTTACTCGCAATAATCCCCTGGTTAATTTTTAGTCAACCTCTCATCTCTATACTTTTAGTTATACTTATTGACTTCTTTGGTTACATCCCTAGCTGGCGAAAATCTATTCAAGAACCGTGGTCTGAGTCTTTACTTTCTTGGGGAACATCACCTCTTTCTTATGTTTTTGCACTTTTAGCTCTTTCTGAGTACAACGCACTTACCATCCTCTACCCAGCATTTGTTATTCTCGCTAACTATGTGCTTGTGGGTATTTGTCTTATATTTCGTCAAAGAATACCAAAGCCACAGGCTCTATAATCTATTAGTTCTATGGAAAAACTTCTCTACAAAGGCATCGTTATAGAAAATAGTCTGAAAAATATTTCTATTCTTGATGGTTTCAGAATAACTAAAAGTTGGGTTGATGGTGACTGGAAGCTACACTCAGTCCTGGTCTCTACTAATCAGATTATGCTTATTTCTCAAACCCTCACCGACGGTCCTTGGTATACCCATTTTTGGATCCCTGGTGAAAAAACCATCAAAGTAGTCTTTAAGAACCGAGTATTTGATATAGATTCCAATGAAAAGAAAACCTGGAAAACGGCTCTAGAATACGGTAAAACGCTTGGTATTCCAGAAGAACAGCTTGACTTTCCTATTGATTAACCAAAAATCACTTTGGCCCCTTGCATTATTTTAGTTCTTATGCTATAATTGAAACAAGCAACTAATGCACAATGAAACGTAGTCGAATTTCAGAGAAACTATAGCTCACATAAAACTATGAATGGTACAATCAAGACCCTCACAGACAAAGGATTTGGATTCATTTCACGTGAGGGAGAAGAGAAGGATCTTTTTTTCCACGCCAATGAACTGACCAACGTGGCTTACACTGACCTCCAAGTTGGAGATAACGTCACTTTCGACGTTACCGAAGGTCAGAAAGGCCCTGCAGCAACCAACGTAGCTCGCGCATAATACCGCTCTACATTGCAAAACCTCGCCGTACTCGTATGGCGAGGTTTTTGTTATACTTGGTATATGTCTATCCCAACCATGAAACAACCTACCTTTAGTGAGCGTGTGGTCAAAATCGCCCTCTCTATTCCCCCTGGTCGAGTGACCACCTATGGAGCTATTGCGCGTGCCGCTGGTGGAGGCGCTATGAGTTCACAAAGTATTACTGGTATTCTTGGTAAAGCCTACCGGAATGGTGAGACCGCTATCCCCTTTCATCGTATTGTCTATAGCGATGGCCGGATCTGGACGAGTCCTGAATATCACGCCAAACGCCTCAAACTGTACAAAAAAGAAGGTATCGAAATAGATGCCAAAAACCGCATTAAGAATTTCAGAGATATCCTTATGACCTTCTAGAAGCTCTTACCGTCTACCTGGGTGATGGTGAGACTATCTAGGGCAATGTCATGTAGACAACGGACATTCACAGCTACCACTGGGGTGCCATCTGGCTTACTGCCCTTACCAAAAGACTGCACTCCACAGACCTTACAAAACAGATGAGCAACATGGTTTTTGTTGAAACGATATTCAGTGAGCATATCCTTACCTGTAAGTAGTTTGAAGTTTTCTTCTGGCACAAACGTAAGAAGAAACTTTTTGGTAGCACAGATAGAGCAGTTACATTCCATAACTGTTTCTAGTTCTAGGTCAACTTCAAATGTCACTGCCTGACAATGGCAACTCCCGGTATACTTTTGCATACTGCTTTAAGTTAAGAATTGAATACTTGTAGTATAGCATTTTTGAGAATTACTTTTGACTCTCATTTCCTGAGACGCTATGATAGAGGTACTCCTCATTGTAAAGAGGTCTAATACTGTACATATGTCACACAAACTAGTAGGCCAGAAGGTGCCTGATGTTACCTTCAAAACCCGTGTCAGGGACGAATCTGTTGGCGGAGACAACCCTTACCGCTGGCAAGATATGACTTCTCAAGATATTTTCGGCGGCAAGAAACTCGTGGTCTTTGGTCTTCCGGGAGCCTTCACCCCTACCTGCTCCTCTACCCACGCTCCTGGCTTTGAGACTCATTATGATGAATTCAAGGCTCTTGGTGTGGATGAAGTCTACTGTCTCTCAGTCAACGATGCTTTTGTTATGAAAAAATGGGCTGACGATCTCGGTGTGAGCAAAGTCAAGATGCTTCCAGATGGCAATGCTGATTTCACTCGTGGTATTGATATGCTCGTCAAAAAAGAGAACCTTGGTTTTGGTGCTCGTTCATGGCGTTACTCTATGCTGGTAGTTGATGGAGAAATCAAACAAGTCTTCGCCGAAGATGGCTACTCTGATAACTGCGAGACTGATCCCTTCGAAGTCAGCGATGCAGATACTATGCTCGCATACCTCAAAGAACAAGCTATCTAAGTACTTTCCTCCCCCGCAAAGCTCAGTCCCTTACTTTAAGTGGGGGACTTTGTGAATTATATTAAAATGCCACCCCCCGTCTAACGAAACAGGGGGTGGCGTCCTCAGACAAGCCGCGCAACGAGATCATGAGGCTCAAAGCGGGTAGGTATAAGGCGGTATCCAAAATACCAACTCTTACCAAGTCCCATATAAGGAATGAACCACTCCTTGGTCTGTTTCCTTTGAAACAATGCACGTGGGAAGTGAATGATTGGGTTGACCAGCACTGGTTTCGGTTCTGGATCATCATCCGTCCGCTTGGCATCATCTTGTTTGGTTCGCCAACTGTCTGGCAGCTCTGCCGACAACTTCAGAAAAGAAAGTAGGTGTGGTGTGCCCAGGAGCGTCTCTTGATATACGGGGTCCAACCTGTTTTCAAACCATTCACTCATAGGGCTCAAGATCACTCGATCGAGATCAAGAGAAAAAATATTTTCACAGGGAGATCCCTGCGACACTATCTCGTAATATGCCTCGTCTAGAAGTGGCGCTTCGTACATATCATTGAAAAATCTAATATGGCGAAAGACGCTCAACGTCATATCCATTTGAAAAGTACTCACGTTTTATCCCCTTGAAAACTGTACCTTTAGACTATCCCGCAGAAGAATGCGTGTCAATTTTCAGAAAGCCTGCTCATTTTGCTCTGATACGGTAGATTTTGTCATCACCAGACGCTGGCTTGCCACGACCATCTCGATTACTGGTCAGGAAGTAAAGAGCCTCATCGGAGCCCTCTAGAATGTCTCGAATACGCCCAAAATCAACCTCTGCGAGCTTTTCATAGGACTTCACATCATTAGGGTCATCTTCGTCAATCTCCACCTCATAGACCCCTTCTCCTTTCAATCCAGCAAAGAAGAATTTACCAGTAAATTGAGGGATTTTAGTTCCAGTATAGAAGGTAGCTCCAGATGGGGCGACGGCTGGAGTAAACAAGAGCATAGGCTTCTCAGTGCCATCTTTTTTCTCTTTATGAGAAACGAGGGGCCAACCATAGTTTTCTCCTGGGAGAATATGATTAATTTCGTCTCCACCCGCTGGGCCATCAAAGACGCTTGGCCCATGTTCCGTAGCATAGAGCTCTCCATTTTCTTTGTTCCAGGCTAGACCCTGAGAATTACGATGCCCATAGCTGTAGACGAGACTACCTTCGAAGGGGTTATCTTCAGGCACACTCCCATCTTTATTCATACGCAGAATCTTACCTCCCAAGCTCTTAAGATCTTGAGCGATATTTTTATTCGTAGCGTCTCCCGTGGTCACGTAGAGAAGCTGGTCAGGCCCGAAAGCAATGCGTGAACCCGCATGGTATTGCGCCGCAGGAATACCCTCAAGAAGGGTAAATGGATCAGTGAGAGTTTCTCCCGTGTCGGTCAGACGCACCACCCTAACCGCTAATGTACTCCCGGTGTTATAGGCGTAAGAAAAGTATACCCAGTGATTCTGGTCGTAGTGAGGATCGAGTGCCATACCCATCAAGCCTTCTTCACCGGTAGTCGATACCTCAGCAAATGTGTAGAGAGGTTTTTCGAGAAGTACACCTTCCACTACCGCGCGCACTCTGCCTGGTCGCTCAGTGACGAGGATACGCGTCGGTGAAGTGAAGGCCATACTCCACGGCACCTCTAGCCCACCAACTACCTCTTCTACTACTATTTCTACCGGTTCTTTATCCTTGTGTTCTTCCTTGTAGGTATCGCTCGCATTCATGACTACCTTTTCACCAGGTGCTGACTCTTTAGCTCCACCGCCAAAATACTGCCAAGCATAAATCCCCAGCCCAATCAGCGGGATGAAAATAATAGAAAAATAGATGGATTTTTTGTTCATAAAAAACCTACTTCTTACGTTCTTTCCAGTACTCGATAATCCCTGGCAAGATAGATACAAGAATAATAAGGAGAATCACTGGCTCAAGGTTCTCGCGGACAATCTCTAGGGCACCCAAGTAGTAACCAAGCACAGTCAGGCCCACCACCCAAACGGTGGCTCCTATCACGCTGTAGAAGAAAAAAGCTTTGAAGTCCATCTTAGCTACTCCGGCCACAATCGGCGCAAAGGTACGCACAATAGGCATGAAACGAGCCAAAAAAATAGTCTTAGCTCCATACTTTTCATAAAACGCTTGGGCCTTCAGTAGGTGAGCTTTTTTGAAAACGAGTGAATCTTCTTTTTGAAACAACCTCGGTCCCACAAACTTACCAAACTCATAACCAACAAGATTGCCCAAGATGGCTGCCACCCACAAAAGAGCGATGAGGAGGGGTAGGGAAAACAATCCTTGTCCTGCCAAAAATCCTGCAATAAAAAGCAGACTATCCCCTGGTAAGAAAAATCCTAAGAAAAGTCCTGTCTCTGCAAATATAATCCCCACCAAGCCCACATAGCCCACCAGTGAAATGAGTTCAATTAAGCTCATGCCAAAAAATTCCATATCAAAAACATTAAAATTAAAACAGCAAAAATCAAATTTGTTACTCTACTCAGTATACCATGTGACTCCAAACAAAAACCCGCTCGAGAGAGCGGGTTTTACTATACGCTATTGGCTAGACTTATTTCAAAGTAACACTAGCGCCAGCTTCTTCAAGCTTCTTCTTCATGTCTTCGGCCTCTGCCTTAGCAACCTTTTCTTTGATAACCTTTGGAGCAGCGTCTACGAGATCCTTGGCCTCTTTCAGTCCAAGACCAGTGATTTCACGAACAGCCTTGATAGCGTTGATCTTCTGCTGACCAGCTGAAGTGATCTCTACATCAAACTCTGTCTTTTCGTCAGCGGCCTCAGGAGCAGCTCCGGCAGCGGCTGGGGCACCCATCATCATAGGAGCGGCAGCTGATACACCAAACTTATCCTCAAGTACTGTTACGAGCTCTGAAAGATCGAGCACGCTCATCTTTTCGATTTCAGCAACCAGTTTTTCAAACTTGGCTGGCACACTAACATCTTTCTTTGCTTCCTTTTTTTCTTCTGACATATGTTTATACTTATGCGTTTATTAATAACTTGTAATTTTGATTAGACCTTCTGTCCTTCGATAGCTTTCAATACTCTGACCAAACCGCTGAGATTGCCACCAAGCACTCGGACAAAACCAGAGATTGGTGCTTGTAATGTGCCTACCAACTTCGCTCGAAGCTCATCTTGACTTGGCAGTTTGGCTAAGGCTTGGACTTCTACAGCTGTCAGGTTCTTGTCTCCCAGTGAGCCTCCTTCGATCGTAAACTGTGTTCCCTTGTGAGCTTTGACAAAGTCAGCGAGGACTTTGGCAGCAGCTACCTCATCATGAGAGTAGGCTACCCCGATTTGTCCAGAAAGTTCTCGACCGTTCACTTCGATACCAGCATTCTTGAGGGCGATATTGAGAAGAGTCTTCTTCAACACTTGCCATCCCGAACCACTCTTACGAAGTTCTCGGCGCAACTCAGTGATGTCTTTGACATTCACACCCTGGTAGTTAGCAAAGACTAAAGCTTTGGAGTCTTTGATTTTGTCTACTACCCCCTGCACCAACACCTCTTTTTGTTGTTTGGTCTGCATATGAGATATATAAATTAAAAAAATCTGCGGTATTTCCGCAGATGAGAGTTTCTTGGCGCTATCTTTTGTCTGCTCTACAAGCAGTGATCGCTAAGAAGTTCCTCACAAGGACTTACTCTCCTCGGCACCTAGGTGACGGGCGTTTGCCTTGTTTCTACGGAGTATTTTATTGTGTATCCATGGTACCAGTCTTTTCCGTATAGGTCAAGCTCCCTACTCTGTTTTCGCTTCGACAGGCTCAGCACCTTCGGCTTCTACTACTTCTGGAGCCACTTCGACAGATTCACTAGGCTCAACAACTTCCTCCACAACTGGTGCTTCCTCAACTTCCTCAGTAGCCACTTCTTCAACAGCTGGAGTTTCCTCTGCTACCTTTGCTTCGACAGGCTCAGCACCTTCGGCTTCAACTTCAACAGGCTCAGCTTCCGCTACTGGCTCTTCTTCTGCCTTGGCTTCGACGGGCTCAGCTTCAGCTGCCGGCTCCTCCTTTACAACGGGACGAGGCATCTTGCGAGGAATTCTCGTACCTTCGATAACCCCTTCACGAAGAAGTAAGTTATGAACCACATCTGAAGTCTGAACACCTTGCTTGAGCCACTCCAAAATGCGATCCTTTTTGAGGATAGTGGTTTTGGTGTGCGGGTCATGACTACCAAGAATTTCGATATGACGCTTACCAGGAGCTTTGGTTTTTTCTTGCAGTACCAAACGGTAGGATACGCGGTTTTTCTTACCAGTGCGGTTGAAACGGATAATCAACATACTTTACATTTTCGAATCAAGTTAAGTTATACAAGGGTCACTATACCGCCTTTTTGAAAGGCTGTCAATGAAAAACGAGCTTCTATTTCTTCGGTAACTCGTCAAGATGCACTGAGAGTAGCTGTGATATACCGTCAGCCCCCATGGTTACTCCATAGAGAAGGCTTGCCTGAGCCATAGTTTCTCGGTTATGAGTAATCGCGATGAATTGAGTGTGTTTGGAAAGCTCTCGTAACATTTTCCCAAAACGTCTAGAGTTAGCTTCATCGAGCGCTGCCTCTACCTCATCTAACACTGCAAATGGTGGCGGATTGTAGGAAATAATAGCAAAGAGCAAAGCTAGGGATGTGAGTGAACGCTCTCCTCCGGAAAGCATTGAGAGATTGGTGATTTTCTTACCTGGTGGGCAAGCAGCTATTTCTATGCCGGTCATCGTTTCGGTTGCTATTTCTTCACCCATATCCTCACCATCTTCCTCATCAGTGTTACCTCGCTTCTTCTTCTGGATAGTAACGAGTGAGAGGTCAGCCTTACCTCCTCCAAAAATAATCTTGAAGTTTTCACTAAACTGACTACGGATTTCGTGAAAGGCCTTCTTGAAGGCTACTTCAATCTTGTGATCCATTTCTCCTATCACGGTCTCGAGACTCGCCATAGCCTGACGTAAATCTCCTGACTCATGCGACAGGAAGCTATAACGTTCTTCTGTTTCTTGATATTCTTTGACCACTTCTGGATCAATACTGCCAATATGTTCTACTTCTACTTTGAGGCGTGCAATTTCGCGTTCGAGCTTTTCGCGTTCTACCGGCGTTCCATCATATTTGAGTGTATCTACAGGTACATGGAGTTCTTCTGAGACGAGCTTGGTCAGGTCTTCTTCACGCACCTCTACTCGAGCCAAACGTACTTTGACTTCGTTGAGGTTATCTTTCAACTTTCCAAGCATCTGACCCTTGTCGCGCCATGCTTGCTCCTTGGCAAAAAAAGCTTCTCTCTTAGCCCGAGCGGTCTCTCTTCCGGTCAAGATTTGAGCTTCGGCGGAAGCCAAGAATGCTTCGGCCTTTATGAGCTCCTCTTTGAGCTCGCTAATTTCTTTTTCGTAGCTCGCTATACGCTTATCACTGGCTTGCTTTTCAGCTACTGGAAGGCTGATAGTTTTTGTTTCTTTGACACTCCCCTTTTCTGCTTTTTCAGTAAGCTCAGTCAATTTGTTTTGAACAGCTAGCACTTTTTCTCGAAGCCTCACTAGATCTGTAAGATCAGTACACTCATCTATAGCTTTGAGGAGCTGCCCTTGGTCTTTTTGGATTAGGTCCAGAGCGTTTTTGACATACTGGAGGTCTACTGGAATAACCCGGACAACCTCTTCTTCTTTCTGACGTTCGAGTTCAAGCTCCTTCTTGCCAATAAGAACACTCAGATTACGACGAAGATCATTTTGTAATTCTCGTTTACTATCTAGTTCTTTGTTCAATGCTTGTTCTTCATCCACACCTTCAAGTTCAGCCCTTGCTTCGGTCAATTCTTGCGCAAGCGTGTTGGTTTCTACTTCCAGCTCAAATACTTGAGATTGTAGAGTGTCTCTTTCCACCAGCACTGTACTGCGTTCAGTCTCGAAGTTTTTCCACAGGTACCCGTACAGTAGGTCTTGCTTTTCATGAAGTGTCTGCGCTACATCCTTCCCCTGCGTTGCTTTTTCGGCCTGACGCTTCAATCCCTTCAGATGGGGTTCTATCTCGCGAAGGAGTGACTCTACGCGCGTCATGTTTTCTTCGGTATTGGCGAGCTTACGAAGTGAGCGTTCCTTCTCTATCTGGTACTGCTTGACTCCGGCAGCGTCTTCGAAGATGCTCCGTCGTTCCAATGGCGTAGCAGCCAGGGTCGCATCGCTCATACCCTGAGTGATGACCGAATAACTATCGCGTCCAATCCCCGCCTTGGCGAGGAGGTCGACGATATCGAGCAGTCGTACTTTGGAACCATTGATCAGGTATTCACTCTCACCACTGCGATACACCTTGCGAGTAATAGATACTTCGCCAAACTCTATCGGAATACGCTTGTCACTATTATCAAAGAAGAGGGTGACCGAGGCACTGCCCATCCGTCCTTTCTGATCCGTCCCAGCAAAAATAACATCCTCAGCTTTCTTACCACGGAGGTTCTTAGCGGACTGTTCACCAATAGCCCACCTGATAGCATCAGCGACATTGGACTTGCCCGAGCCATTAGGTCCTACAATAGCGGTGATAGTTCGCTCATCACTTTTTCCTGATGCTAGCATCGCTGAAAAATCCAACACCGTCTTATTGGCGAAGGATTTGAACCCGCTAATTTCAACTTTCTTGAGATACATGAAAATACAAAAAGGCTCTAACCTTTCTCTTCTGTCTTTATTACCTTCCTATTATGCCATAAGGCTCTCCGATAAGCCAAACCTTAAAAGACTCTGTACCAAAAAACAGCTCTATAGCTGTTTTTTATAAAATACCTGTTACCACCCCTTCGCTTCGAGAGCTTTCTTGGCGGCTTCGCGTTGAGCTTCTTGTTTGCTGTTGCCCTCACCTTCGGCAACCAACTCTTCATCGAGGAATACGCCGGCCACAAAATGGCGGTCATGATCTGGTCCCCATTCACGAAGTACTCCGTAGTTAGGAGTAACGCCCATTTTTTCTTGAGCCATTTCTTGAAAGTGACTCTTGGGATCGGTGTAGAGACCTTGCTCCATCACCTGCTCAATACGTGAAAGAATATGTTTGGCGATGAACTCCCCCGCTGCATCATAACCCTGATCAAGATAGATGGCCCCGATAAGAGCCTCGACAGCATTGGCAATGAGGTAGCTTCGAGCACGGCCAGTATCCTTGGCCTCACCACGACTCATGAGGAGAAACTGCTCAATACCGATATCTTTACCGATCTTAGAAAGCATCTCACCATTCACGAGAGCAGCTCGGAAGCTAGTCAGCTCCCCTTCTGGATTGGGCAACGTATCAAAAAGATGCCGAGTAACTACCAATTCCAAAACCGCATCCCCGAGAAACTCAAGACGTTCGTTATGGGGATAGGCGTAGTCCCGATGCTCGTTGAGATACGAGCGGTGTGTGAGGGCTTCATGGTAGAGCTCTGCCTTACCGATAGTGAGTTTGAGCGCTAACCCTAATCCTTCGGTATCAACTTGTTTACTCATATACTGTATTAAAAAGGAAGTCGCTTCATAAAGAGCGAGCTTCGTTGGGAAATTATTTTTTGGTAGCTACCTTCCTGCCAGAGGCAGACAAGTTTCTTGCTGCTTTCTTGGTCGGTACTTTCTTGGCTAATTTTTTGATTACCGCTTTTTTGGCCGGAACTTTTTTCAGTTCAGCAGGCTCGCTCTCCGGAACTTCCTTATGAGCAGTTTTAGCCTTCTTTTCTTCTGAGTGTTTATGGTTCTCGGAGACATCATCTTTCATTGGCTCTCCCATTTCACGATAGATAGTCCCGAGTACCCCATTCACAAAACGTGGACTGGCATCACTCCCGAAGCTCTTAGCAAGCTCAATAGCTTCATTGATAGCCACTTTAGGCGGTACCTCATCGTACTTACCAAACATGAGCTCATAGATACCCAAACGCAAGATATTTCTATCCATCACCGTCACCTGCTCTAGTGGCCATTCAGGGGCACACTTCACAATCAGAGCATCGATGGTTTTTTGTTCACGAAGCGTCCCTTCAATAAGGTGCTCAGCAAAAAGAGTATCCTCGATACCGGGCGCAAATTCCACCATGTTCCTCCCGAGTATTTCACGTGACTGGTCATTGTGCTGACCCTTAAAATCCCATTCGAAAAGGGTTTGCATAGCGATTGAACGCTGGAGGTGTCTATTGGCCATTGTTTTGTTTTGGAAAGAACGATTTAGATGCTATTTGAAAGATAGGAGTAAGCCTTAAGCAGCAGGCACTTTCTTGAGTTTAGGAGTAGTTTTTTTGATAACTTCTTTACCTTTGTAAGTACCGCATTCTTTGCAGGCACGGTGAGTAATCACCCGAGCTCCACATTTAGGGCAGGTAGCAGTATTTTGGAGTTCTACATCGTATTGTTTGCGAGCACGATCTCGACGGTGACGGGTATGTCTTTGCTTTGGAAGCGCCATAACAGTAAAATTTCAAAAATATGATGTAAGTAATGTAACACGGAGCAGGCTTCTTGGCAAGAAGGGGCTGGGGATTGTCTAATCCCCAGCCTTCAGTATCAATGACGATTCTCTTTCAGCCTCTGATAAGGGCTTTGCCTCGTGCGGGCAAAAAGTTGGTAGTGTGGAGCAATATGAAAGTCTCCAAAGCTATGCAACTTTTGCTCTTCCCGAGACCATATAAAAGCTGGGCAAAAAAACTGGTGTGGTGGCAGAAAGAAAAGAAACCCGTGAACCTCACCTGGGAGAAACACATCTTCCAGGTGAACCTGCCTATCAATGATTTGAAAAAAATCCACCAAGGTAAGAAAGTTTTCTTCGCCTACACGTGCCTGGATTTCCCACAAAGTTGGACCGTGCACTTGAGGGGGTGCAAAATATTCTTTGTTGGGGTCTCGTATTTCCTGACGATAACCCTCCCCAGCTCGATAGCGGGTGATGGAGCGATCACTGTGATACCCTCTCGGATCTTGGGACAACTTCTGAAAGAGCACCTCGAGAGACTCCCTGCCAGAAGCAAAAATTGAGATTCTTTGCTGGAGCTCCGCAAGCGGCTCACCAAGTTGATGGTCAATCCCTGGCAACATGAACTGAAGCTCTGGGATCATTTGTTGAATGTAGAGATTCTGTTGCATGATGCCTCGCCTTCCATTTCAAGGTACCTTACCGCCACTCTATCATGAAAAAACGAGAAAGCCTACAGACCTATTTACGAGGTTTGAGTTCACGCTCAAAGCGTTTATTGGCGTTCTCGGGTAAAGCTAGCTTGACCGGCTTAAATGAAATTCTATGGATGGGTGTTGGCCCATATTTCCGTAGGGCATCCATATGTACCTTAGTTCCGTATCCCTTATGCTGAGCAAAGCCATACTGTGGATAGAGCGCATCATATTCATCAAGCATCCGATCACGCGTTACCTTAGCAATGATAGAGGCAGCTGCGATAGAACGTACCGTGCTATCACCCGAGACTACTGTCTCCTGTGATCCACTGTAACTCGGGAGAAGTTGATTGCCATCAAGGAGAAGATGGAGTGGAACACCGCCTTTGGGAAGCTCCTGTTTCAAATCAGTAAGAGCCGCTTTCATAGCAAGGAATGTCGCTTGGAGAATATTGACTCTATCGATAGTCTCAGCATTGACTATGCCGACACCGATATGAAAATGCTCCTGCACCAAAGCGAATGCTTGCTCGCGCTGTTTAGATGAAAGTTTTTTGGAATCACGGATAAGGGTAAACGCCTTTACCAAAGAAAGAGGTATCTCAAGACCGGTATCCTTATAGACCACAGCGGCAGCCACAACCGGACCAGCCAGTGGTCCACGGCCAGCCTCATCTACGCCTACCGGGAGCATGTGCAGCTCATCACGGCAAACGCGTTCTTTTTCAAAAGTTGGGAGTTCCATCTTTCTAGTATAGCGCATTGTAGAGAGGCTGCTTTTCCTGTTATACTCTAGAGGTAATCTTCCCTGCATATGCCACAGGCACGTCCTGGCTACTGAGGGAATCCAAACCTATGTCACACTTTTCTTTATTTTCGATAACCGCAAATTCTCTAGCGGTTTTTATTTTGGCTAAAGTATAAAATCTCTATGTCTTTCGTCCATCTTCACACTCACTCTCACTATTCCCTCCTCACCGCTCTTCCAAAAATAGAAGATCTTCTTGATGAGGCCAAAGCCCTCGGCATGACTGCGCTTGCTCTCACCGACACCAGTGCTATGTATGGAGCGGTTGAGTTTTATATCAAGGCTAAAGAATACGGTATTAAGGCGATCATTGGCACAGAAATTTTTGTCTGCAAAGACCTCACCAGTAAGAACAATACCGCCGAAGACCGTCGTCGACACCAGCTGGTGCTCCTGGCCGAAAACGAAGCCGGTTACAAGAACATGATGAAAATCATTTCTGTCGCTCAACTTGAGGGTTTCTACTACAAAGCTCGCGCTGATAAGAAACTCCTCAAAGAACACTGTGAGGGGCTTATTGCTCTTTCGGGATCACTGCAAGGCGAAGTGCCTTCCGAACTCCTCTATGGCAACTACGAACGAGCCAAAGAAATAGCACTTGAGTACAATGACATCTTTGGAAAAGACAATTTCTTTCTCGAGCTTGGTCCTCATCTCGATAACGAAAACCAAATCACCGTTAACCAGGGTCTTATCCAAATCTCTCAAGAAACAGGCATTCCTCTCGT
>CAYHND010000006.1:0-5130 GCA_964357915.1 uncultured Bdellovibrionales bacterium | reverse complement strand
AATCACCTCCCCTCCTTTCCCCTTCCCGAGGGCATCACCGCCGACCAACTCCTGCGCGAGTTTTGCGAAAAGGGGCTCCTCAAACGCTATCCTGACCAGACAATTCTGACCGAAGAGCATCATACCCGCCTCGACTACGAACTCTCAGTTATTGAGAGCACCGGCTTTGCATCATACTTCTTAATCGTACAAGACTTCGTCAACTGGGCTAAAGACAATGGTGTCGTGGTGGGACCTGGTCGTGGGTCAGCAGCTGGTTCTTTTGTCGCCTACCTGACTGGTATTACCGATCTTGACCCTATCGCCTATAACCTCCTCTTTGAGCGTTTCCTCAATCCTGAACGTATTTCCATGCCTGATGTGGACATGGACTTTGCCGATAACCGTCGTGATGATGTACTCAACTACGTACGTTCCAAGTATGGTAATGACCACGTCGCCCAAATCATCACCTTCGGTACCATGGCTGCCCGAGCCGCTATCCGTGATGTCGGTCGTGCACTGGGCTATCCCTATGACATCTGCGACAAGACATCTAAGATGATTCCGATGTTTACTTCTATCAAGAAAGCGCTCGATGAAGTCCCTGAATTCAATAATTGGTATGAGAGTAGTGCGGAAGTCAAAAAACTAATCGATGCCGCTCGGACGGTAGAGGGGCTGTGTCGTCACGCTTCTATGCATGCCTGTGGTGTGGTCATTACGGAAGAACCAGTCACCGAATATACACCCCTCCAACGTGTTTCTGGATCGCGCGAAGGAGTCGTCACCCAGTACGCTGCCAGCACCAAGTCCAATGCCGTTGAAAAAATTGGTCTTCTCAAGATGGACTTCCTGGGACTCAAAAACCTCACCATCATCCAAAATACCCTCCGTATCGTACGTAAGACCCGTGGTGTTGAGATCAATATTGAAGATATCCCTCTTGATGATGCACTTACCTATAAGCTCCTCCAAGATGCCCATACCACTGGCATCTTCCAGCTTGAAAGTGCGGGTATGAAACGCTACCTCAAACAACTCAAACCCACTGTCTTTGAAGATATTATCGCCATGGTCGCCCTCTATCGACCCGGTCCAATGGAATACATTCCCGACTTTATCGGTGGCAAACACGGGACATTGGAAGTGAAGTACCTTCATCCTATCCTTGAACCAATTCTACAAAACACCTACGGGGTAGCCGTCTACCAAGAACAGTTGATGCAAATCGCTCGTGACCTGGCTGGCTTTACCCTTGGTGAAGCTGATGTGCTTCGTAAAGCCGTAGGTAAGAAAATCAAGGAACTGGTCAATGAACAAAAGGTGAAATTTGTCGAAGGCTGTATCGCTACTGGTGTTGGTAAAACTATTGGTGAAAAAGTATTTTCCTTTATCGAACCATTCGCGGGCTATGGGTTCAACCGTTCTCACGCCGCCTGCTACGCTTTGATTGGCTATCAGACTGCCTATCTCAAAGCCCATTACCCGAGCGAATTTATGGCTGCTCTTCTCACAAGCGACCAGGGCAATATTGATCGGGTGGCTATTGAAGTTCATGAGGCTCGTGAAATGGGTATCGAGGTCTTACCACCTGATGTCAATGAAAGTTTTGAGGAGTTTGCTGTGGTACCCGAAGAAGGTCACCCTACTGGTGGACGTATCCGTTTTGGATTGAATGCGGTCAAAAACGTCGGCCATGTGGTGGCCCAAGAAATAGTTGAGGAACGTAAACGCGGTGGCAAGTACCCAACTCTCGAGTCCATCACTGAACGCGTCCAGACTAAAGACCTCAACAAAAAATCAGTGGAAGCCCTTATCAAGGTGGGTGCTTTTGATAGTTTTGGTGAACGTAATCAATTGCTCGAGAGTGCTGATGCTATTTTGAAACACTCTAAGAATAGTAAGTCTCTTTTGGAAAATCATACCAACAGCCTCTTCGGGGATATGCCATTGCCGGAAAGTAAAATTGTGATTGCTGATGCAGCTCCATCCACCAAAAAAATGCGTCTCGCTTGGGAAAAAGAATTGCTCGGTCTCTACGTCAGTGACCATCCAGTCGCCGAATACCAAGACTATCTCAACGCTCGTGCCACTCCTATTGCAGAACTCGAAAAAATAACCCCCGGAAGAAATGTCACGATTGGTGGCGTCATAAGCTCAGTTCGACGCGTCCTTACCAAGACTGGTAGCACCATGTTTTTTGTCAGTATTGAGGATATGACCGGCCAGATAGAAGCCCTCGTGTTCGGTAAGACGGCTGAGACTACAGCATCTCTGTGGGTAGAAGACGAACTCGTCCTTATGCATATCAAGGTCAACCAGAAAGATGGCTCTATCCGCATCATTGCTGAGGGTGGTGAAAAAATGCGGCCAGAAGTCCTCACCCAATTCACCCGCCAAGAGGCCACTCGTAACAGTATTGCCAAAGACGTAGCCAGTCGAGCGGTTCCTACAAAAGACACACTTGAGGTCACTATCGACTCACAAGCACCAGGAACAGTGATTGAAGAACTGTCTCAGATTCTCAAAAAAGCTACCCCTGGCAAAGAGAAGGTGTCTGTAATTATCACCGGCCAGAACATTCAAACGGCTTTTTCGGTTATGAGGACTGACGAACTCGTAGCTCAAATCGAGGCTCTCTCTGGAGTCAAAGAGGTGCAATAGAGCTTGCTATGTCTTTACCAAAAGAACAAAGTGTGCCACACTTCCCTCCTATGAAAAACACCTCCAAAACTATCATCATTCTCGGTCCTACGGCTTCTGGCAAGTCAGCTTTGGCTATTGAAATTGCCCGCAAAGTTGGTGGAGAAATCATCTCAGTTGATAGTCGACAAGTCTATCGTGGTATGGATATTGGTAGTGGCAAGGTAAGCAAGGCCGAGCAAAAGCAGGCCAAGCATCATTTGATTGACGTAGTTGATCCTAATACTGACTACAACGTCACTGATTTTCTACGTGATGCTCTGGTAGCCGAAACAGCTATTCGTAAAGCTAGCAAAATACCGATATTTTGTGGCGGTACTGGCTTTTGGATCCAGGCCTATATGGAACACCAGTCCTTCCCAGGGGTAAAGCCCAATCCAGAACTGCGCGAAAAACTGAGAGAGCATTCTGTCGATGAACTCTTCGCCATGGTAGAAGCCAAAGACCCGAGACGGGCTCTCACTATTGATCGCAAGAATCCCCTTCGTCTTATCCGAGCCTTAGAAATTATTGAGGTTCTTGGTGCAGTACCCGAGGCAAATCATGTCAAAATCAAAAACGAAGACTATACTATTCTTGCTCTGAACCCTGATAAGAAGCAATTGGAGATCAAAATCAGAAATCGTCTCAAAGAGCGCTTCAAGCTTGGTATGGTCAAAGAAATAGAAACTCTTGTAAAATCAGGTGTGAGTTTCAAGCGTCTCGAGGCTTTAGGTCTTGAATACAAGTATATTGCTATTTTTCTTCAGAAAAAAATGAGGCGTAATGATATGGAGGTAGAACTTCTGCGTGAAATCCTCCGCTACGTCAAACGTCAGATGACTTGGCTCCGCCGGATGGAAACCCAAGGCTGGCAGATCAATTGGATTACATCAGCCGAAGAAGCTAAAAAATTCTTGTAAAAAAACTCTCCATCTAGGAGAGTTTTTCTTTGAGCATTTCTTGAATCATCTGTGGGTTAGCCTTACCCTTGGTTTCTTTCATTACCTGACCCATGAGAAACTTGAGGGCGTTTTCTTTGCCGGCCCGATAATCTGCTACTGATTGTTCATTAGCAGCAAGGACATCTGTTACTGCCTGTTCTAGTGCCTCTGTGTCATTGACCTGTCCCAGGTTGAGACGGTCAATAATATGAGATGGGTCGGTGTCACCATCACTCCCACTGTACATCTCCAGGAGCACTGTCTGAGCAGCGCTTGAATTGATTTTGCCATCAGCAACAATAGCAATAAATTCAGCGTAGTTTTCTGGCGTAATCGGAATATCCCTTATAGTCTGCCCCGCTTCGTAGAGGTGTTTGCGTAGCTCTGTCAAAAGATAATTGACTGCCAACTTACGAGCGCGCTCAATATCAGAAGCGAGCTCTCCTGACTGTTTCTTCTCTTCCAACTCACTCACTACTGCTTCGAAGAAAGCGGCGAAATGTTTGTCTTCCACAAGCAAAGTGACATCGTCCTGACCGAGTCCGTACTGCTCTACAAAACGCTTGCTCTTAGCGAGTGGTAGCTCTGGGAGAGTCGCTCGCAGCTCCGCAAAATACTCTTCAGTAAACTGAAAAGGCAAAATATCTGGTTCTGGGAAATAGCGATAGTCGTGGGCTGATTCTTTCTTACGCTGAGCAAACGTCTCACCTTTGTTTTCATCCCAACCTCTTGTCTCCTGTACCAAAGCTTCTCCCGCCTCGAGAGCGGCCGTCTGACGCTTGATCTCATACTCAATAGTGCGCTCCACTACCCGAAAGGAATTTAAGTTTTTGACTTCTACCTTAGTGCCTGAGAGTTTGTCCTCACCTTCTTTATGAAGAGAGATATTCACCTCACAACGCATCTGACCTTTCTCCATATCAGCATTCGATACCTCAAGGTAACGCAGAATCTGCTGCAACGTCTGACAGAAGGCTTTGACATCAATACTGTTATCAAAATCTGGCTCTGTCACCAGCTCCATCAAAGGCACCCCCGCCCGATTGTAGTCTACTAGTGTGTCACCATCCGTAGCATGAGTCAGCTTCCCAGTATCTTCCTCCATGTGAATACGAGTAATGCCAAAGTTCTTACCGTTGACTTCGATGGTGCCAGCCTCACAAAAAGGTTCATCGTACTGGGAAATCTGATAGCCCTTCGGGATGTCAGGATAAAAATAGTTCTTACGATCAAATTTACTGCTCTCACGCAAAGTGCAGTTCAGTGCCAACCCAACACGCTGGACGCTTTCAATAGCGGCTCTGTTGGGTACCGGGAGGCTTCCTGGCTGGCCAGTACATACTGGGCAAATATGAATGTTTGGCTCTATTTCGAGACCGAGACCGTTTTTGCAACCACAAAACATCTTGGATGTTGTTCCAAGCTCGACATGCACTTCCATTCCAATAACCGGTATATATGCCATATTTGCCCTTGAGTCTGCGAAAGGCTGCAAATATGAGCATCCCGCACACTTCTATTA
>CAYHND010000005.1:16144-20185 GCA_964357915.1 uncultured Bdellovibrionales bacterium | reverse complement strand
CATCACCATAGGCAGCGAGGAGTCCTGGACGAAAACCAATAACGCCCTCTCCTTCTGTAAAACTTTTTTGTTCTTCGGAGGTAAGAACTTTAGCAAATTCTTCGGGGTAGCGAGAAAGAAAAGCATCTCGACTTATAAAGCGGATGAGTTTACCATCACGAAGCATGTAGTAAATACCATCTGAAACATAGAGATCCACAGCTGGAAAATCACTAATGGTATCGCCCGCAGGCAACCAGGAAGCCCGATAGCCATGACGGAGTGTGAAAGACAGTTTGTCAGAAAGCGGTGACTTTTTTTCCACCGTAGCGTTGAGAGTGGCACTGGCGTCTTCTGTGGAAGCACCAATATTGAAAATAAGAGAGGTGTTCTCGCCAAGTTTGCCATTGTAGGCAACCTCACGTTTTTCATTCTGGGGGGGTAACAGAGTGTGTTTACTACTCGTTGGATTTTCAAAATCAAAAGTATCTATAGTTGTGGGGAAAAGAGAACGAAGAATGAGGAAAAATAACAAAGTGAAAGTAACCGTGTACAGAATGACCTGGGCAATACGGTAGTAACGGAGGTGTTTTTTGCTAAGGGGGACAAAGGGCATAGGAATAGTGTTAGTAAACTTGAAAGAGAAGATTCTTGGTCTCGAAGAGTTTTTTCTCTGGGAATGAGAAGTTGCCATCTTGGCGGAGAGTTTCCTCGGTAAGGCCAGTGCGGGTGAATGTATAGCTCCCCTTGTAGATGAGGCGGTCTTCGAGAATGTCTGTGTAGCGGTAGAGTTCACTCTCCGGAGCAAGAAGGTACACTCCAGAGAAACGCTTGAAATCAAGTTTGGTGATATCTTCAGGGTTGAAAATATAGACTGCCTGACGATTAAAAAGGTTTGTGAGCGGTGCGGTCGGCATGGCGTAGCCACTACCAGTTGCCAGACGATCAATAAGGATAAGGCTTTGAGGTGCAAAACCGCCAGAAAAACGTTCTATCTGGGGTAGGAGAGCAGCATCTTCACGGACAGTGAGGACAGTTCTCTCGGCTGGTAGAGAAAAAAGCAACAGGACAACAAAAATACCTAAGAATAAGGTGAAGCTTCGTTTGGTCGTGTCAGCCAATCGAGAAAGGCCAACAGCTGTTCCAAAGAGAAAGACCGGAAAGAGGGTAAAGTAGTAACGTCTGAGCATCCATGGATGATCGAGGGTAATATTTGGGAGGAATAGATAGAGAAGAGTCGGTAAGGCAATCAAGAGAGGAATGAAAGTAAGATGTTGTTTGGAGCGCCAGAGAATAAGGTAGCCTAGGGTACCGAGGAGAAAGAGGGGTAGCACACCGTAGAGGATGAGTACGCCTCCGACCGGAAAGTGTCCAGCCAAGATACCAAGATCAGTGCTGGTATTAGAGATGACATTACTCCCAAATCCACCGAGCATTTTTTCTAAGGCTCTTCCAATGGTCTTGTAATACGGAAGATTGATAAAAAAGTTACGGAGGAAAAAGAAGAGCATCAATACGCCGGGTATAACGACACTCTTCCAGGGGTAGGTACGGAACATGGCACGGGCATCCTTGTTCCAGAGGAGAACAATACCAGTCAGCACTAAGAATGCGTAGCCCTCAATGCGAGTAAAAGTAAGAAGGGCGGCTGTGAGGGCAATAGCTACATAATGGAGAAAAACTGGTTTTTGGATAAAGCGGATAAGGCTGTACACCAGAAAAGTAAACAGAAAAACAGCGAGGTTTTCGGTGAGTGTAAACTGTACAAAGTACAGTGGCAGAAAACTCAGCGCTCCTACAAGGGTGGCGATAAATGCTCGCTCGGGACGGATAAACAAGCGTAAGAGTTCAAAAAGGGTCAACAGGAAACAAAAGAGGAGGAGGCTGTTAGCGAGAGTCAGTCCCGTTATACCAAACAAACTATAAAAACCAGCAATAAAGCTCGTATAGGTGAGGGGGAACTGAGTGATGAGTGATCCTTTGTCCGTGTAGGCAAAGCCGGGAAAGTTAAGAGCTAGCCCTGGACCATACATGTCAAAAAAGGAACTCACCGCTGTACTGCGATACGTCAGAACAGATGTTTGTGATAAACGAATAGCCGCTTCACTAATAGCACCCTGGTCACGGCCAGAGAGGAGAGTGGGGGTGCTTAGATAGCTATTGATGGTAATAATGACCACTAGGCTAGCCACCAGAATACGCACCAGGGGAGTGCTAAACCAACAGTAAGAACCGAGGAAGAAAAGAGCAGTACAGAGGAGAAGAATCGTACCACACAGGATGACTGGCAGGACAAAGAAGTTAAATAACGCCAGCACAAAAAAAAGCCAACCAAGGAGAATCATGGCCACACCAAAGAGGATAAAAAGAGTAGCTTCTTTGTGACTGAGGAATTTAAGATTCATAGAAAATATAGCCGTAGTATACCTTTTTTTGTGTGAACAAACAATTTCTAGAGGTTTGCCAAGGGCATGGTTTGGCTTTAGAATAAAGCTAGTGTAAAACAGAAGAAAAATGATTGACGCCTAAAAATACAATGAAGCAGTCTTTTTTTGGTTGGTATTATTTAACAGGAGCCAGAGACGCTTTTTCAGTGTGGTTTAACTTAACCAAAGCTTGGTGGCTCAAGGGAAATATTCTTGATTTGGCGGCCACATTATTCTCTCCATGGCACCGAGATGTCAGTAGCCGAAATTGGGTTGGCCTACATCCAGTACTTTCGCTTCAACGTCTGACCATGAATGTTCTGTCACGCTTCATGGGATCCATTGTGCGTTTTCTTACGATTTGTGTCTTCTTTGTCTCGCTTATCTTCTTTTTTATCGGGGGTCTCTTCGCTGTTTTTTCCTTTTTTCTAGCACCGGTGATGCTGGGACTTTCAGTCATTCTTTTCTTAGCTGAGAGCAGTCTGGTGGGTATAGCCTTTGTGAGCGGTATCCTTGGTATGACATTGGCTATCTACGGCTACCTACATCGTACAAAGCCGGTTGTAATTGATGACGACATTCTTTCATTTCGCTCGGGCACTATCTTTGATGCGGTAGCGGGGCGTCTGGGTTGTGATGCACAAGCCAGAGAAGAGTTACAGCACCTGACCAGTGATACTCTGGGCGCTTGGCTTCATACACATGATCTTGAGGAAAAAGATGTTCGTATGGCAGTAGCTATCGAAAAGTATTTTTTTGAGAAACAGCAGCTTGCCAGTCACTTCTGGAGTTGGAGTGAGCTCGCTAAATGGTCACGTATTGGAAAAAGCTGGAAATACGGCTATACCATTCATCTTGATCGCTACAGTACAGATCTGTCTGAGAGCGATTACTCAGAGTACGGGCACGATGATATCTACGGCAAGCAGCAGGTTTTTCAGGCTCTCCTGGGGGCTTTGGAGCGCACTTCACAAAACTCTGTCTTGCTGGTAGGAGATCCAGGTATTGGTAAGCAGTCCCTCGTGCATTATTTTGGAAGACTGATTCGTGAAAATGTTTTGCGCGGGACGCTCTTTGATGATATGCGAGTGCTTTGGTTTGATGTGGCTCACGTGGTGAGTGACGCTGATGCAAGCGGTCTAGAGGTAGAAGATACCCTACGCGGACTCTTCACCGAAGCCACTCTTGCTGGCAACTGTATTCTCGCTATCCCGCATTTTGAGGGTCTCTTACTGCCAGATAACAAAGGGCGTAATTTTAGACCGCTTGTTGAAGAGTTTTTGGGCTATCCGAACTTTCGAGCGATTGGATTAACCGACACAGCCGGGAAGCTAGCTCTCGAGCAGGAGGCCTCTCAAGCACTGGGACTCCTAGAAACACTCGAGATGACCGAACCCAATGAAGAAGACATACTTTTGATTCTTCTTTCTGAGTTTCATGATCGTGAAAAGCGAGAGGGGACGTTCACTCTCAAGGCCCTCCAAAGCATTATCAAGAATGGTGAAAGTATGCACTGGGAAACCCCTTTTCCCGAACGAGCCATTGATTTGGCCGAGTCTATCTTGGTCTCTGGTAGGCATGACCAAAATCACCTCATTACCGCAGAATTGGTAGACAACTACCTAGTAGAAAAAAC
>CAYHND010000005.1:14699-16044 GCA_964357915.1 uncultured Bdellovibrionales bacterium | reverse complement strand
GTGTATCGCCTGGAGTTTCTCAACCGTTTTGATAGCGTAGTATTCTTCTTGCCCTTGGTTTCAGAAGAGTTGTTACAGGTAGTGGCTATCAAGCTTGGTGAGCTCGCGGGGCGGTTGCAGACCGAGAAGAATATCACCCTGTCTTTTGAGCCAGGAGTAGCCGAAGCCCTCGTATCCAAGGGCTATGACCCTATTTTTGGGGCACGGTCGCTCAATCGTTTCATAAGTGATACACTCGAAGACCAGATAGCCAAAGCCCTCATCAATGGCGATGTGGCTCCTGGGGGAACAATGATTATCCGCAGAGACAGCATTCTTGTATGAAAATTCTTGTAATTGCACCAACGCCATTCTTCTCAGATCGAGGCACCCATATCCGTATCCTTGAGGAAGCCCTTGCACTAGAGAAGCGTGGGCACTCGATCACTATCGCCACGTACCATATCGGTAAGGAAATCTCACCCGAACTGGGTAGCTCGATAGATGTTCGTCGTATTCGCCGTTTACTTTTCTGGTATCACAAGCTCGAGGCTGGCCCTGATTGGCAAAAAATCATCCTGGATCTCTTACTCATTAAGAAGGTGTTTTTTTTGGCGCGTACGACTCGTCCAGATGTCATGCATGCGCATCTTCATGAAGGAGTCCTTATCGGTTGGATAGTACAGAAGCTTCTGTTCTGGCGAGGTATCAAGTTGGTAGCGGACTTTCACGGGAGCCTGACCAAAGAAATGGTGTCGCACGCCTACCTTAGGGTCTCTTTTTTGCAAAAAGTTTTTCGGGCTATCGAAGTATGGATAGACAATCTGGGTGATGTAGCCGTCACGAGCTCTTGGGACAACACCGAAGAAATACAAGGTTTACGCAAGAAAGGCGAGGTGACGACGCTTCTTGATGGCACACGGTTGGGTATGTTTGATCATCTGGCTTCTAAGGAAGCTATTCAGAAAGAATACGCTATTCCCCATGAGAGTGTCGTAGTTACCTATACCGGAGCCCTCATTCCCAACAAAGGCATCAAGTATTTTCTCGAGGCCATACCCCTGGTAGCCGTGGCGCATCCCAATGCTCATTTTGTCATTGCTGGTTTTCCCGCTGATCAAATCGCTGATTATTTGGCTCAACCGCTTTTTCAAGAACGGGTAACGCTCATCTCTCCACTGCCATATTTTGACCTCCCGAAGATTCTTCGCATGAGTGATATTGGTATTGATCCCAAGGATCCAAGTGTGAGGCAGGCCAGCGGTAAGACGCTTCAGTACATGGGAGCAGGCCTTCCGACGGTAGTGTTTGATACTGAGAACAATCGTGAGTATCTGGGAGAAGGTGGTACCTATGCGGCAGAATA
>CAYHND010000005.1:11356-14599 GCA_964357915.1 uncultured Bdellovibrionales bacterium | reverse complement strand
ACTGTCCATGTAGCTGAAGAACTCAATCTTCATGGTTTTCGAGCAGCGTATACGGTGCAGGACAACCCCAAACTCCTTTCTACAGCTAAGCGTTTCAAGGTGGTGGTACTGCACCGCACTCTTTTTACAGAAAAAATGAGGAAATACCTAGAGTGTCTCAAGAAAAACAAAGTGACCGTACTCTTTGAAACCGATGACTTGGTCTATGATCCAGTCTACCTCAAACACATGGACTACTACACTAAGATGAACGCTCTTGAGCGGAAGTTGTATGAAAACGGTGTTGGGGGAGAAATTCTAGCCGACCCCTACGTCACGCATGCTACTACTACGACTACCTTTCTCAAACGCAAGCTCGAAGAACGGGGCAAAATTGTTTTTCTTGTGAAGAACAAGATGAGCATGGAGGATGTGCGTTGGGCCGAGGAGTTGAGGGGAAAAGGTCATCCCAATGACGGTCTTGGCTCGGCACAAAGTGACGGCACGATTCGTATCTCCTACCTCTCGGGAACACCGAGTCACAACAAAGACTTCGCTACTATTACCGGGGCTCTGTGCCGTATCCTGGCCGAGTTCCCGCAAGCAAGTCTTGTCTTAGCGGGTCCGCTCGATACTGAGGATCAGCTCAATCAGTTTCAGAGTCAGATTATCCGCGTCCCTTTTGCACCACGCAAAGAATACTTTGCTACGGTGGCAAGTATGGACATCAACGTGGCTCCGCTTGAGCTGGGCAACCCTTTCTGTGAGGCCAAGAGTGAGCTCAAATTTTTTGAAGCGGGCCTGCTCGGAGTACCTACAGTAGCGGTAGCCAACGAGACGTACAAAGGAGCTATCAATGATGGAGTAGATGGTTTTGTAGCGGCCTCAGAGGAGGAATGGTATGAGAAGTTGAAAATGCTTATTATGGATCCCGAGATGCGCAAAAGAGTACGTGAGAATGCTCTGACTGGAGCTCTTGCCTATTACACGACCGAGCAAGGATCGTCACCGGAGTTCTATGAATTCTTACGCGAAAAGTTGAAATAAAAAACCGACCCCAAGGAGATGAGACTCCAAAGGGTCGTTTTTTTGACGTGTTGCGTCGGTTCAGAAGATCTGACGAATCTTCTGATAACAAGCGAGCGCTTTCCTGCGTGATGTCTCGCCGGTGAGCATCACAATCGGTGACGATGCGAGGATCGAGTGATTGTTGATGACGAGAACATAGCGTCCCCAGTCCCCAGTCAAAAAACCGATTTGGGTTGCCTTGTCACAGTAGTAGCGTCGCTCGTAGCGGATCTGATCCGTATTGGTCTTGTATTGTCCGCTGGCAATTTCGACGTCAGTCATGGGCTTGGCATTTGCCGGAGGCCTGTTGTGGATTATGCCAATCAAGATGATCGACACTCCAACTAATGTACCGAGTAGGGATCCAATCCAACCCTTACCGCTCGTAAGGAAGAAACCAACCCCGAAGCCGAGAGATCCAAAAATGACCAGGGCCACAACTGCGAATTCGTTGTAAAAAAGAACATTACTAACCATCATTTTTCTCCCTGAGCACTATGTCCGAAATGTGTTAGATACGACATTCGCATCTTCAACCGTGTATTATACTCCTATTTTCGATTCTTGTCAATAGCTAGAAGTGACTTTTTGCCTGAAATAGGGGATAATAAAGAAGAAATAAGTAAACAAAAAACTATCTATGGCAGCAAAAACTACAAAAAGAATGAATCAGACAGTACTGGTGACCGGTGGAGCCGGGTTTATTGGCGCAGCTACTACTAAGGCGCTTATTGACCGTGGGGATAGAGTAGTCATGATAGATAACTTCAATGACTACTATGATCCTAGTCTCAAGGAAGATCGTCTCAAGATTTTCCTTAAGGGTTACAAGAAGTCAGCCAAGCTTCCAAATGGTTATACTCTTTATCGTGGTGATATCCGTGACGCTAAACTCCTGGATAAAATTTTCAAGAAAGAAAAGATTGATAAGGTAGTGCATCTGGCTGCCATGGCGGGAGTGCGCAGCTCGCTCCTTGATCCGGGACTCTATGTCGATGTGAACATAGTCGCGACCACCATCCTCCTTGATTTAGCGGTGAAATACAAAATCAAGAATTTTGTCTATGCTTCATCGTCTTCAGTTTACGGTAATAACACCAAGGTGCCTTTCTCTGAAACTGATCCAGTGGATACGCCTATCTCACCCTACGCCGCGACCAAGAAGGCAGATGAGCTCATCGCCCACGTGTACAGTCATATTCATAAACTTCCGACTACGGGACTACGTTTCTTTACTGTCTATGGCCCTTGGGGACGACCAGATATGGCACTCTTTATGTTCACCAAGAATATCTTGGAGGGTAAAGCTATCAATGTCTTTAATCATGGTAAGATGAGTCGTAATTTTACCTACGTGGATGATATCGTGGCGGGTGTCCTGACCACGCTCGACGCGGATCTTCCTTATGGACTCATGAACATTGGTGGAGATAAAGAAGAGACCCTTCTGCGTTTTATCGAAGTCATCGAAGAAAATACTGGCAAGAAAGCAAAGAGAAGATTGATGCCCATGCAGCCAGGTGACGTAAAGACCACGGTGGCTGATATCCGACAACTCCGTAAACTTGGCTGGAAACCAACCACTCGTATCGAAAAAGGTATTAAAAGCTTTGTGGAGTGGTATAGGGGATACTATAAAGTCCAATAAGCCATGGAGCTACTGAAACTGCATAATCTAGCCAAGACCTACGAGAACGAAGGGGTGGAGACCAAAGCTTTGCTTGGAGCTACTTTTACGGTGCGCCAAGGAGAGTTTGTGGCTATTATGGGGCCTTCGGGGTCTGGTAAATCTACCTTGATGCAGATACTCGGTCTTCTGGATCGTTCGACCGGCGGTACCTATGAACTTTCTGGTATCAATGTCGAGAAACTGAGTGATGATGAACTCGCTCTCCTTCGTAATGAAAAAATTGGCTTTGTTTTTCAGTCTTTCAACCTTTTGCCTCGAACATCGGTGGCTGAGAATGTCGAGCTTCCGCTCTTATACAGTGAGAAGGCTACTGGCAGTATGAAGGAGAAAGTTGACCAGGCCCTTCTGTCGGTTAGTATGGAACACCGTCGAGACTATCTCTCGAACCAACTTTCTGGTGGTGAGAAGCAACGCGTCGCTATTGCGAGAGCGCTGGTCAATGACCCAGATATTATTTTTGCTGATGAACCGACTGGTAATTTGGACTCCAAGTCAGGGCTTCAGGT
>CAYHND010000005.1:2358-11256 GCA_964357915.1 uncultured Bdellovibrionales bacterium | reverse complement strand
TATGAGAATTACTGGGCCACTCCGTATCGCCTATAGTTCACTTCTTTCAGCGAAACTGCGCTTTTTCTTAACGGTGCTTGGTATCATCATAGGCGTTGCCGCCGTTATCATGGTGATGGGCATTGGTGCTAGTGCTCAGGAACTTGTCCTATCACAAGTCAAGAAAGTGGGGTCTGACCTTATCGGAATCCTCCCAGGCGCTTCCGAAGAAGATGGTCCACCAGCTTCGGCTTTTGGGATAGTGACTACTACATTTACCAACAGTGATCTCGAGAAAATTCGTGAACGTGCTAACGCTCCACATCTGGTAGCGGTCTCAGGCTATGTCTCAGGTAGCGCTACGCTCGAAACCAAACGAGACAACAGAGAGGTCAGTTACCAGGGAGTGTCACCTGAGATGGTGGTGGTAGAAAGTATTGATATAGCCGAAGGTCGGTTTTTTCTTCAAGATGAGGAAAAAGACCTTTCGCGAGTGATAGTACTGGGTGCCAACAGAGCCAAAGAGTTTTTCCCCAATGGCGATGCGGTAGGACAAACAGTGAAGCTCAAAGATACTCCCTTTCAGGTAGTGGGAGTGCTCGAAGAACGTGGTTCGACAGCCTTCTCCAGTCCCGATGATTATGTCTATGTGCCACTGGTAACTGCGCAGAAACTGCTTCTTGGTATCAACTACCTCAACTTTGCTCGTGCCAAGGTAGATGATGTCGCTAATATCGAACGGAGCCGTGCTGATGTGACGTCCCTCCTACGGCGTGAGCATGACTTAGAGGATGATGAAGAGTCTGACTTCTCGGTGAGAAGTACCGCGGCCGCGCTTGGCGCCCTTACTTCTATCACCAATATCTTGAAGTACTTCCTTATTGCTATTGCATCGCTCTCTCTTCTCGTAGGAGGGGTTGGTATTATGAATTCGATGCTCATCTCAGTGTCACAGCGCGTGCGAGAGATTGGTCTCCGCAAAGCCGTTGGCGCTCGACCAAAGCACATTATTACTCAGTTTCTGATTGAATCAGTCTTTATTACTCTCGTTGGTGGTATTATCGGCATTATATTTGGTGTGGGACTGACTTTTGTAGCGAGTTTGATCATCATCAAGCTTGGCTACGAGTGGCAGTTTTTTGTGCCCCTTGTTTCACTCGCTCTTGGTTTCGGTGTCTCATTATTCATTGGGCTTATCTTTGGTATTTATCCAGCCCTCAAAGCATCTAAAGTAAGTGCCATGGAGGCACTGCGCTACGAATAATTCTACGAGGATGAAAAAAACACTGCAATCATTACGCTTCGCCATCCGTACCATCGGAGGTCACAAGACTCGCACAGCCTTAGCGTTGTTGGGGGTGATGATTGGAGTTTTTTCGGTAGTGGTAGTGATGGCTCTAGGAAACGGCGTTAAGAATTTTGTTTTGGGTCAGGTGGAGAGTTTTGGGACTGATCTTATCCAGGTAGAAGTCAAAGTACCGAACACAGGCACTTTCTCTAACGACAATGCCTCATCACGGGCTCAAGGCACCCAGATTACGACGCTCTTGCTCGAAGACAAAGATGAGATTAAGAAATTGCCGAACATTCTCTCAGCCTATGGCGGAACTATTGGACAGGAGCGAGCAACGAGTGGTTCTATCGGGAAACGTATTTTGTTGTTTGGAGCAAGTAGCGAAGTAGCCGAAGTGGATCAGAAGGCTACGCTGGCTGAGGGTCGGTTTTATACGACAGAAGAAGATGCTAGTCAGGCACGGGTAGTGGTGCTCGGCCATGGTGTCAAAGAAACTTTTTTTGGTACAGGTACAGCAGTGGGAGAGAGTATTACGATGAAGGGTGAAAAGTACCGAGTAGTGGGGGTGCTCGAAAGTCGCGGGTCGGCTGGATTTTTTGATCTTGATAGTCTGGCCTATGTGCCAGCAGAGACTCTCCAGAAAAAGATTCTTGGTGTTGAGTATGTGCAGATGATTTCGGTGCGTATGAAAGATATTTCTCGGGAAGAGGAAACAGTAGCAGATATTGTAGGACTCCTTCGTAAACGTCATGACATTACCAATCCTGACAAAGATGACTTCTCAGTCACTTCGACCAAGCAAGCCCAGGAAACGCTTGGAGATGTGCTGGGCTCACTCACTATTCTACTTCTCGCTCTTACTTCTATTGCCCTGGTAGTAGGCGGAGTAGGAATTATGAATGTGATGTATGTTTCGGTGACCGAGAGAACGAGTGAGATTGGTCTCCGCAAGGCATTAGGCGCTACGTCCCAAGATATTCTTAGCCAGTTTCTTTTTGAGGCCCTCATTATCACCTTGCTTGGAGGATTCATCGGGATTATCCTTGGCACTGGAGCATCATTGGGTCTATCGGCTATTTTCCAGGCTCTCGGTTTTGATTTTCGACTTGAGTTTACCTGGTCTGCGCTTTTGTTAGGATCCTTGTTCTCACTTATTGTTGGAATTATCTTTGGCTTAGCTCCAGCCTATAGAGCGGCTCAGCTTTCCCCCATGGAGGCTTTACGGAAGGAGTAGGGTGTGGTACGGTACTCTTCGGTATAGGTTTAACAATAAGGAGAAAAAAAGTGGGTCAGTTATCTATCCCACAAAATAGGCTCGATATGCTTAATCTTCCGATGGGGATTGAGATTAAGCTACGAGAAGGGTATCCGTTCATTGAAGATCTCTACAAAGGAAGTTTCTCTGGGGTCGACTGTGGACTGCAATCTTCAGAGATGGGGATACTGCAAGATATGCTTGCAGTATGCGGTTTACCACCTTTACCATAAGGAGGGGAGAATAATCGATGGCACATGTGAAGAGCATAAGTCCAGCGCGTTCCCGCGGAGCTCGTCGCATTGGCCCGGACACCAATCTGGGCTTACTGCAAGACTTCCCGGATGTTCACTACCTTAAACCACGCGGTATTCGTTCAATTGAAGACTTAGAGGCCAAAACTGAAAAGGCTTTGCGAGAAATGGGTGTTCGCGTGGAACCAATCAAGCGTTATATGCATAATAGTTTTGGATACGAGCTCAAATTCGCAAGCAAGTAGGTTGAACTCAACCTGAGGGGAAAGGGCTACGGTGTGCAGCGCATACCGGGAGCCTTTTTTTATACCTAAGACAATGCTATCCTAACAGAGTTATGAAGCTCCCCGTTTGGAAACCACTCTATATTTTTTTGAAAACTCTTGGCCTACCAGTTGAATGGGAGGTTTCTGTTGGTGGTGCGATTTTTCGTGAGACTGATAAGGGTCGTCTATATCTCTTACTTCAATATCCGAGTGGGCACTATGACTTTGCCAAAGGGCATGTAGAGGAGGGTGAGACTGAGGAAGAGACGCTTCGT
The DNA here is from genome assembly GCA_964357915.1 of uncultured Bdellovibrionales bacterium. GTDB lineage: Bacteria > Patescibacteriota > Minisyncoccia > Moranbacterales > UBA1568 > UBA1568. The sequence goes on along the minus strand of CAYHND010000005.1, from coordinate 7,933 downwards.
CGTGAGACTGAAGAAGAAACAGGTATCAATGATCTTACAGTTCTCCCTAAGCGTGTCAGTATCCGCTACTACTATGTGGCCAAAGGCAATGAGCGTGCTCGTCGCATAGAAGAAGGTCGCGGTATCTCTATTTTCAAACAAGTCCATTTTTATCCAGCAGAGACGAGGTTGAGTGAGATCAAACTCTCGCATGAACATATTGGTTATCTCTGGCTTCCCTATGAAGAAGCTGTAGAGAAGGTTACCTTTGAAAATGCTCGTAGAGTCATCCGTATGACTGAAGCAGAGTGTTTGACTAAGTAGGAAGCCTTGATTTATTTCTTTTTCTCTGGCATACTAGTAGTTCAATTTTACAGCGCCAGAACTGATGCTTACCATCAAAAATATTCAGAAGAATGTCGGCGGACAGAGGGTCTTAAATAAGGCCTCTTTTTCGTTGGGTGAGGGTCAGCGAGCAGCGTTGATTGGACTCAACGGTGTCGGTAAGTCAACCCTACTCAAGATTATTGCTGGTATTGAAGAGCCCAACATCGGTAAAGTAATGAAGCCCAACCGTGTGCTCATGGGTTATCTCCCTCAGGAGGCTGTGGCTGATGTGGATATGACTCTTGCTGAATACTTGCGTGATATGGCGGGTCTGGGGGCTATTGAGAATGAGCTCAAGGTGCTGGAGACTAGACTAGCAGAGCCAGAAGTCCAGGCTCAGTACGATATCCTGATGGCTGAATTTGAACGTCTCGGTGGGTATGAGTTCGACCGCCGGATTCAGAAGGTGGTTACCGGATTGCGTATTAAACACCTGGCACCTGATCGCTCTATCCTCACTCTCTCTGGTGGCGAGCGTCGCAAGATTGCTCTCGCTGGAGTGTTGCTTCGTGGTGTGGATTTACTTTTGCTTGATGAGCCTACCAATAACTTAGATTTGCCAGCTCTGACTTTTCTTGAGAATTGGCTGAAGGGGAGTAAGACCACTTGCCTTATCGCCTCTCATGATCGTCGTTTTCTTGATAGCGTGGTGACCAAAGTGATTGAGATTGATTGGTATCGTCGTGATACAGAAATTTTTGCTGGCAACTGGAGCCAGTTTATGGAAACCAAAGAACATACTAGGCGCCGTCTCAAAGAACAATACCGTCTCCAAGAAGAAGAACGCGCCCGTCTCACATCGTCTAAAGATGAAAAAATTGATTGGGTTACTCGAGTGTGGGATAAGAAGAAGCGTGATAATGACAAGCAGGCAGATCACTTCAAGAAAGAACGGGCAGCCAAGAAGTTCTCGGCTTCAGCGCGAGCTTTAGAAGGGCGTGAGAAACGTTTGAATAAACTCGACAAACCAGTAGAGAAAGAACCTCTTGAACTTGAATTTGTCGAGCCAGAAGTAGCTGAAGGAGCTTACGATATTGTCTTTGCCTCTGTTGTAGCTGGCTACGGCACGAGCTTTGCTGTTGGTCCAATTGACTGGGGTATTGCCTATGGTGAAAAAGTAGCTCTTCTGGGAGATAACGGTGTTGGTAAGACGACCCTCCTCAAAACTCTGGCCGGTGAGCTCAAACCTCTGTCTGGTGAACTAGTTGTTGGAGCAGAAGTCCGTATGGGATATTTGATTCAAGAACACGACCTTCTGCTTCAGAATGAAAACATGACGCTTGATGCCTATCTCAAGAAACGTCTGTCATTTGAACTTCATGAGGGTATCGGTATGCTCGTTGGTATTTATCAACTATCTCCACTATTCTTAGGGCATAAAATGAAACACCTTTCGCCAGGGGAGCGTGTCCGAGTCCTACTCTTGATCTTAGTAGAGCAAAAAGCCAACTGCTTGATTCTTGATGAACCCACTAATCATCTCGATTTGGAATCTATCGAAGCTTTCGAAGAAGCACTCAACGCTTTCCCAGGCACAGTCATCCTCGTCACCCACGACCGCATGTTCCTCGAAAGAATCCAGCTTGATCAGAGAATGAAACTGGAGAATGGACAATTTATTTTAGCATCAGGGTAAGATCTTGAAGTAAGGAAGGTCTCTCAAAAATGAAAAAGTGCCTAGATTTGCCTTAGATAGGGATATTCTGTATACTTTTGTCTATATGAGACGTGAACACAAAATCCGCTGGCAATTCGCGGCCGTGCTCCTTTTGGGGCTCGTGTCGGGGCTTATTGCCTATCCGCAGGCTATTTCTTTTTTTCCAGCTGGCTACGACTGGCTGAGTCAATTGCAAGTAAATAAAGGCCTTGATCTCGAAGGAGGTATTCATCTCGAATACGCTGCTGATACTTCGAATATCGCCAAAGACAAAGAACTTGATGCCTTGCAATCTGCTGAAGCGGTCATCGAACGACGTGTCAACGCCTTTGGTGTTGGCGAGCCACTGGTGCAGCTTTCCAAGGCTGGCAGTGAGAATCGTATTATCGTAGAACTTCCGGGTATCAAAAATATCGAACAAGCCAAAGCCCTGATCAAAGAAACACCATTTCTTGAATTTCGCGAACCAGCCAGTGATGAGTTCAAGGCCAAGATAGCAGAAGAGAACAGTAAGGCTCGTGCTCAAGCAGAGTCTGTGTTGGCTCGTGCTAAGAACGGTGAAGATTTTGCTAAATTAGCTACAGAGTTTAGTCAGGATACAGTTTCTAGTATCAAGGGCGGAGAACTAGATTTTGTGAAGAAAGGTACGTTCGTCCCAGAGTTTGATGAGACTATTTTTAGTGATGACCTTGCTCTTGGAGCTATCAAAGACACTCTTATTGAGACTGATTATGGCTATCACATTATCAAGAAACTCGAAGTTCGCGGAGAAGGGGATGAACGCGAAGTCAAAGCAGCACACATCTTGTTCCTCAAGCAGTCAATCGAGACAGACCCACTCCTTGCCTATCAGCCGACCGGGCTCTCTGGTAAGAATCTCAAAGATGCTTCTGTGAGCTACCAGTCACAAGGACTCGGTTCTCCACAGATCCAACTGCAGTTTGATGATGAGGGGACGAAGCTCTTTGCTGACATCACCAAACGTAATCTGGGTAGGCCAGTAGCAATATTCCTAGACAATGAGCTTCTGCAAGCACCAGTAATTCAGGTGGAGATTCCTAACGGTCAGGCAGTTATCACCGGAGACTACACTATTACTGAGGCCAATGCTCAGGTAAAGCGTCTCAATGAAGGTGCGCTTCCGGTACCAATCACACTTGTTGGTCAGCAAAGTGTTGACGCTAGTCTTGGTGAAGCGGCGCTCAATCAGAGTCTCAAGGCTGGTTTTATCGGCCTCTTAGCTGTAGCGGTATTCATGCTTTTTTTCTATCGATTCTTGGGCGTTATCGCGGTCTTGGCTCTTCTGCTCTATACCGCCATGCTTTTCTCACTGTTCAAACTCTCTGTACTGACACCTTTCCCTATCACCGTGACTCTCTCCGGTATCGCTGGTTTTATCCTATCAATTGGTATTGCTGTCGATGCCAATGTCCTTATTTTTGAACGTACCCGCGAAGAGCTGTCATTTGGGAAAGGGGCTATCAAGTCTATCAAAGAAGGCTTTCGTCGAGCTTGGCCAAGTATTCGTGATGGCCACGTATCGACACTACTCACAACCTTTATCCTGGTCGGTCTTGGAACTGGATTCGTGAAGGGCTTCGCGGTTATTCTGGCTCTCGGTGTTCTCCTGTCACTTTTCACAGCTGTGGTGTTGGTACGTATCACGACTACTTTCTTTATCGGAGAGTGGATGGAGAAGCATCCATGGTTGCTCGTAACTCCTAAGAAACGTATAGAGTAGTATTATGGTCAGAATTATCCAACAAAGAAAATACGCCTACGCTTTCTCAGTCATCACCACGGCGCTGAGTATTGTGTTTATCGTGATGTGGGGACTCAATCTCGGTATTGATTTCAAGGGAGGAACATTGATGGAGGTACGTTTCACCACTGAAGAAGTACCATCTGCCACTGCGGTGCAAGAAACTCTGAACTCTCTGGAACTCAAGAGCCTCACCGTCCAACCTACTGAGAACAAGGGGATGATTCTTCGGTATCTCGCATCTGACGACGAAGCTAATATCAAGGTACTACAGACTCTCACCACCTTTGATCCCAACGTTACGCAGATTCGCACGGACTTTGTGGGAGGATCGGTATCGAGCCAGATAACCAAGAACGCTCTCACCGGGACCATCATGTCTATCATTGCCATTGCTCTCTTTATCGCCTATGCTTTCCGTGGTGTCAGTGGTAAGGTGACGTCGTTCGAATACGGTATTGGAGCCGTCATTGCACTCGCTCACGACATTATCATCACTATTGGAGTATTCGCCTTCTTGGGACACTTCTATGATGTTGAGGTCGGGGTGCCGTTTATCGCTGCCTTGCTTACTATCTTAGGGTATTCGGTCAATGATACTATCGTGGTCTATGACCGTATCCGCGAAAACCTCACCCGCTCTTCGCTCAAAGAAGACTTCGAGACTATCGTCAACCGTTCTCTCAATGAAACGCTGGGGCGCTCTATCAACACTTCGATGACGGTTATTATTACCTTGATAGCTATTGTCTTGTTTGGTGGCGAAAGCATCAAGTACTTTGGAGTAGCCTTACTTACCGGTGTGGCCTTTGGAACCTACTCTTCTATCTATGTTTCTTCAGCTTTGCTCGTGACGCGCTATAATATGAAAAAGAAGTTTCAGAATTAGTAAATATTCTTATGTGGAATCCTTTTGGTAAAAATGAAGACGAAGATGAAGAGCTCGCTAAGATGGCGGAGCTTGCCGGTGGCAAAGATATCAAAGACATGGGCATGATGCAGAAGTTTGCTCTCAAGCGTCTCGCTAAGATGAGTCCTCAAGAGCGGGAAAAAATGATGAAGAAGGCAATGACCCCCAAGAATATCGAGAAGCATAAAGGAGAAATCCTCGAATCACTCGAAGCCATGCGTAAGGGGAAGCAGATATCCGATGACCAATACCGCCTTGCTAAAAAACGCTTCAATTTGTAAAGATGTTTTTCTCGATTGATGTATACTAGAAGTATGATAAATACAGACCCACAAAAAATTGATGAGCTTCTCACTCGTGGGGTAGCAGAAGTGATTGACCTTGAGCATCTTCGTACACGACTACTTTCTGGTGAGCCTCTTCGCATCAAGCTCGGGATTGACCCTACCAGCCCTAATCTTCATATTGGACGAGCCGTGTTACTCCTTAAACTGCGTGATTTCCAGGATCTAGGGCATCAGATTGTTCTTATTCTTGGGACCTCCACTGGAACTATTGGTGACACATCAGATAAAGATGCAGAGCGTCCAATGATTGATGAAGAAGTCTTGAAGAAAAATATGGAGACCTATGCCAAGCAAGCGGGTCTTATTCTTGATATGGATCAGGTAGAGCTACGCGAGAATGGTGAGTGGCTTTCCAAGTTAGGCTATGCAGAAATTGGCCGTCAGGCTGATGTTTTTTCTTTGGCAGAAATGATGGCACGTGAGAACATTGCTAAGCGTTATGGCGTAGGTAAGCGTATTTCTTTTCGAGAGCTGCTCTACCCACTTATGCAAGGATATGATTCGGTGGCAATTGAAGCAGATGTAGAGCTTGG
>CAYHND010000005.1:0-2258 GCA_964357915.1 uncultured Bdellovibrionales bacterium | reverse complement strand
GAAGACGAGGCTAAGAAGTCAGTAGAATACTTTGTCAATACTTTTTCAAAGGGTGAAGTACCAAGTGATGTTGCTTCATACCAAGTAGAGGATGGACAGACACTTGTCGATATTATTGTGGCTACAAGTTTGGCTGAAAGCAAAAGCGATGCCCGACGGAAGATAGAGCAAGGAGGGGTCACTATTGATGGTCAGAAACTCACCGATCCTAACTTGACTTTGAACGATGCGCTAAATGGAAAAATCTTGAAGGTTGGTAAGAAAGATTTTGTGAGACTTGTCTTTTGAGCCACTTTCCTCCGAGTCTATTCTGGCTTGACAGAGGCTCGTATTCGAGGTAACTTACTATTTCGCTCATTACAAATTTCATACAGAGGAGACTTGGCTATGCCCCTTGCACCCAAAGAGGAGCTACGAAATTTCTTGTCGGATCAGCGCCAGCTCCTTATTGAGGTGCTGGAGGCAAATCGGCCTTGGTTTCACGAAACAGAAGTTTTTTGTGATGTACTTTCAGCAACGCTGTATTCAGCACAAATGACCAAAAGAGCTTTTGCTCGGGCAGTGAATATTCATTATCAATATTTACCGAGATGGTTGGATGGGTATTCACTTCCAATTCTATCAACTCGCAAGGCGGTCATTGATCGGTGTATTGAGTTTCTCAAAGCCGAACCCAAATTTTGATCAAGTAAGAGGAGGTGTCGATGACTATGTTGAATTCTCCCACAGGGGCTGATGGCGAAAGGTACTGCATACCCTGTAAAAAGGAGAGCAGGGAACATGAAGTGAAAAAGCGCCATCCAACAGAGTTGGACTATGGGTTCTCACACCTTTTGCCTGGCGAGTACGCTTTTGCATATATATTTTATTGCACGGGTTGCAAGGCAGAAAGTCAAATTATGATTGAGGGAGATAGTGGGATGTGACCCACCGTGAGCGGAAAGTCTGCTTCGGTGGGTTTTCTGTTTAAAACTAGCTAAAATGCCTTTATTAGGCTAAAATAAATTTATTAGAGAATATCCTGATTTCATGAATACTGCCTTGATTACGACAATAGAAAACAACGCTCTGGAGGCTATAGGCTCTATCAAGGATCTTGGTACCCTGGCTCGTTTTGAGACTGAATTTCTGGGTCGCAAAAGTGAACTTTCCAATCTACTCAAAGAACTAAAGAACCTCTCTCCTGAAGAAAAAAGAGCCACGGGACCAAAACTGCAAGCCTTGCGTGAGAAACTTCAAACGCTTCACAGTGAAAAACAGGCGGAACTTGAGAATAGTACTCGTGACTGGGAAGCAGAACGTCTAGATGTGACAGCGCCGGGTACACCTCGTCCAGTAGGTCACCTTCATCCTATTACCGTGCTTGAACATGAGGTGCTTAGTATCTTTGAGCGCCTTGGTTTCTTGGTGGCTGAGGGACCGGAGGCAGAGAATGAATGGTACAACTTTGATGCTCTCAATTTTCCCAAAGATCATCCTGCCCGTGATATGCAGGATACGTTTTGGATTGTGGGTGGTGGAGCCAAAATAAAGCAGGGTAAGAAAGGGGATGAAAAAGAACGTCTCCTTATGCGTACTCACACCTCACCCAACCAAGTGCGTTTTATGGAGCACAATAAACCCCCTTTTCGAGTCATCGTGCCAGGGCGAGTATTTAGAAATGAGGCTACAGACGCTTCTCATGAGCATACTTTTCATCAGTTTGAATGTCTCATGCTTGATGAAACTGGTAAGGTGAGTGTGGCTACTTTCAAGCATGTAGCTGAGACTTTTTTTGAAAACTTTTTTGGTAAGAAAGTGACTATTAGACTACGGCCGAGCTACTTCCCATTCACGGAACCTTCTTTTGAGTTTGATATCAGCTGTGTACTCTGCGATAGCGCGGGTTGTTCTACTTGCAAGCAAACGGGCTGGCTCGAGATTGGTGGCGCTGGCATGGTTCACCAGAACGTCTTGGTAGCAGCTGGTTACCCCAAAGGTAAGTATCAGGGATTTGCTTGGGGCTTCGGGCTGACGAGGCTCGCTATGATGAAGTACAAGATTACTGATATTCGACAGTTTATGAGTGGAGATCTTCGTTTTATTCGACAGTTTTAGGCTACCCACATGAAATATTCGTACAACTGGCTCAAAGAACTTTCCGGCACACGCAAATCTCCAGAACAACTGGCGAAACTTTTGATGATGAGGGCTTTTGAGGTAGAAGAGGTAGTTAAATATCCACACGGCCTTGAAGGTGTTGTCATAGGCCGAGTAGA
>CAYHND010000004.1:7940-22139 GCA_964357915.1 uncultured Bdellovibrionales bacterium | reverse complement strand
TTATGGTGGCAATGATTTCTTCTTCACGCACATCGGGAGCAAAAACTTTTTTACTGAAATGGATGCCCAATTCTAGGGCTCGTTTTTCTTTGATACCTACATACAGATGTGATGGCGCATCATCCCCCACCAAAATAACCCCTATTCCTGGGGTCAGTTGGTTCTCTTGTAAACGCAACTCAGTTGCGTTAAGTATTTGGAGAGCTACTTTGTTTCCGGAGAGAAGCATGACCTAAAGAATAAAAAGTAAGAAAAGAATTCCAACAAGAATACGGTAGTACCCGAAAGGAGCAAAGGTATGAGTCTGTACAAAACGAATGAGGAATTTAATAGCTACCATAGCTACTAGGTAGGCTGTGACAAAACCAAGCAGCAGCATGCTTCCGTCAGCATTACCAAAAGCCCCACCATTTTCATACAAATCTTTCGCTGTCGCTGCTATCATGGTCGGCACTGCGAGCAAAAAAGAAAACTCGACGATAACACTCCGCTCCATACCGATAATGAGTCCTCCGAGAATAGTCGCCCCTGCTCGAGACACGCCTGGGATGACTGCCAAAGCCTGGAAAAGACCGATAGAAAAAGCAGTGCGGTAGGTAATATGATCAAGCGAGGTAATGGTTTTGGTTTTTTTGTCTTGGAAACGTTCAAGTGCCAAGATGGCTACACCGCCGAGGATCAACGCCCAGGCTACCACTTGCGGTACCGCAAAGAGCGACTTGATAAATGGATAGAAAAAAGCGCCTACTACAATAGCGGGCAACACTCCCACAATAAGCTTCTTGTTCATATCCCAATCCAAAAGAAAGCGTTTGAAGTACAAGGTCACTACCGCCAGAATTGCTCCCAACTGAATCACCACTTCAAATGTCGCGAGGAATTCTGTGTACGGAATACGGAGTAACTCAGAGGCTAGAATAAGATGCCCGGTCGAAGAAACCGGCAGAAATTCTGTCAGCCCTTCTACTATCCCAAGAATAATCACATCAAGAAAGTCCATAGGCTATCTTATGAAAACTAAAAGAGAGCGCCAGGTAAATTATCGAGTGTCAGAACCGGTCCATGTTCCATCTTCGCTGATTCAAGAAGCGCTTTGTTGCCATGCAGTTCATGGATGACCTCCCAACTACGTAACTCAGGGTAACGCAGAAGGATTTCTTCGATAATCTCCACAGTCACACGCACATCAGCCGCTCCGCTGTGAGCGTTGACATGTTCCTTGCCACAGTAGAGCTTGTAGGCAGCTGTGAGGTTACGTGGTTTGAACATATCACGAGGCTCTTTCGAATGATACAAAATCTTGGCATCCAGAATCTTCTTCTGACTAAAGTCAAAAGTCTTCCCGACACTGGCAAAGGTATTACGAAGAAACGGCAGGTCAAAACCAGTGATGTTAAATCCACCCACATCAGCCCCATCAAAGGTGTTCCAGAGTCCAAAAGCCAGAGTCGCAAAACTTGGCGCATCAGCCACGTCAGCATCACTGATACCATTGATCTTCGTAGCCACTTCGGGAATAGGCATCCCCGGATTGATACGCAACACCTCAGCTATAATGTCGCCGCTGGGCATGATTTTTTCGTAGGCAATCTCGATAATCTTATCCTCAGAAGTGCTCAATCCCGTGGTCTCAAGGTCGAAGATAATCAGCGGCCGATCGAGGGGCAGATAGTCGGTAATAGTCGTTCGCATGTGGTTCCATTAAAGCAAGAATGTGCTTATTCTAGCACTAGTTAGCACTTCTGACAAAGAAAAATCGCGCCATCACCATTCGGTTTTGACGCGATCAAAGATTTTGCAAATCACTCACTCAATCACAATTTGCAAGTAGAAACTCTGCATGCGCTCGTTCTGAAGCTGCCACCTCATTATCTGAGGACTGTGTCGATGGTCGACAAATGCGAGCTATCATATCGACAACGTCATCACGAGTAAATGGGTATGTAGCCCAACGTTCATCGATGAGATCAACAATACCCGGTGAATACAAACAGGCCATGGACTCTCTCCTTATTTCATGCACCCGTACCCTACCACACGTTACATTTTTACTCAACAGTCACACTCTTAGCAAGATTTCTTGGTTTATCGACATCGTAACCCAGCTCCACGCTCATGTAATAGGCAAAAAGTTGGAGCGGGATGATAGAGAGAAGTGGGGTCAACATCTCAATAGTCTTGGGGATATACACCACGGCATCAGCCTTCTTAGCCACGCCTGTGTTCCCCTTGGTCGTAATAGCCAATACCGCCCCACCACGTGCTTTGATTTCTTCAAGACCACTCAGATTCTTCTCATACACGCTATCCTCAGGCACGACACATACCGAAAGAGAATCTTTGTCTACTAGAGCTATGGGCCCGTGCTTCATCTCACCAGTGGCATAACCCTCAGCAGAAACGTAGGCAATTTCCTTGATCTTCAGCGCTCCCTCAAAAGCAATAGGAAAATTGTACTTACGTCCAAGAAAAAGATAGTTCTTACGCCCTCTAAATTTCTTGGCCAATTTCTTCATATCTTTACTATTCGCAAGCACTTGCTCCATCAGCTTTGGCAGTTGTTCGAGAGCGCGGGCAATCTTCTTGCCATCAGTCGTAGATAAGCCTCTTCGCCGCCCCAAAAACAGGGTCAGGAGAGCGAGAACACCTAGTTGTGAGGTAAATGCCTTAGTCGAAGCCACGCTCACTTCTCGGCCTGCGTGGTTGTATATACCGGCATGGGTTTCTCTGGCAATGGTTGACCCTACTGTGTTCACAATACCCAAGACGAGAGCACCCTGGCGTTTGGCCTCACGGATGGCCGCCAGTGTATCAGCCGTCTCACCAGACTGCGAAAGAGCCACAACGGCAGTGTGCTTATCAATCAATAACTTACGATAACGAAACTCCGAAGCAAACTCTACTTCACACGGTATTCCTGCAAATTCTTCCAGCATATACTCCCCCACCAAGCTCGCATGATACGATGTCCCGCACGACACAAGAATAATTCTTTTTATTGTAGCCAGACGTTTCTCTACTTCACGGAGTCCTCCAAGGCGCGCCGTCCCTTCAGTCACAAGCAACCTACCTCGCATAGCATCCTCCAGAGCGCGTGGTTGTTCGTGAATTTCCTTCAACATGAAGTGTGGGTAGCCATCTCGCTTGGCCTCTGTTTCTGACCACTCGACATCTACCACTTCTTTCTTACTCACTTTGCCACGAGCGTGTACCGTATAACCATCAGGCGTCAGTACCGCATACTCACCATCATCGAGGTAGACTACTTTCCTGGTATGTGGAAGCAATGGGGAAACATCAGACGCTACAAACCACTCATCTTTACCCACACCAATGACTAAAGGACTGCCCATGCGGGCAACCAGCATACGTTCAGGAACATCTTGATTGACCACAGCTATGCCGTAAGTTCCTTTCAGTTTACCCAAAGTCAAACGAAATGCTTCTTCAAAACTACTGCCTGCCTGTATGGCCTGTTGTATCAAATGCACAATAACCTCGCTATCCGTGTCAGAACGGAATACTATACCCTTCTTCTCAAGATCTGTCTTCAGCAAAGCGTAGTTTTCGATAATCCCATTATGAACAAGGGCGATACCTCTATCAGTATCAAGATGTGGATGAGCGTTCTTCTCACTTGGTTTGCCATGAGTAGCCCAACGAGTATGGGCAATACCGACATTCCCAGCCACTGTGGCTTTTTCTAGCTTTTCTTCGAGGTTAGCTACCTTGCCCAATGCTTTGACTACGCGCACTTTGCCGGCTCCCAGTACGGCCATGCCCGCACTATCATAGCCTCGGTATTCCAACCGCTTCAATCCTTCCAAGAGTAGATCCTTGGCTTCACGCTTCCCAATATAGCCGATGATCCCGCACATAGAGTTGTTTTAGTGAATAAACGCGAGCAACTCATTCAAGTTTTGTATTTCATGCTTAGCTCCACACTTCTTATCAAGACATTCTGCTCCGATTTCTGGTCGACTCATATGCACTGTTACTATAGCATCATCATTTTGAAGCTCTGTCATATACTGGCTGCGGTCATCAACAAAAAAGATCTTTTCTTTAACTTCAGCCGCAGCCGCTCGTAGTAAATTGGCTTTGTTTTCATTCGTGATGATGACCTCATCAAAGAAATGTCCCATCCCACTAGCAATCAATTTTTGCTTTTGAAGCTCTGGATGTCCAAAAGTGAGGACTACTAGGTAGGCACCTCGCTGTTTCAGTTCAGTCAGAGCAGAGACTACTTCGGGGAAAATGAATCCTCTCTTTTCTCTTAATATATTTTCTACCTTATTTAGAGCCTCCTCCCTAACACTGTCTCGCCAACCAAGAATTTCCATTTGTCGTCTCGGGGTAAAGAGCTCCCCTTCAGAACGGGTCACGCCATTGGTAAAAAACGTGTAGCTTTTCTCAATCTCTCTTTCAGTACTTCCGCCCGCTATCAGTAATGGTCTGTAATAATCCTGATAAAAGGTATATGTCGCGATCAAAGTATTATCAAGATCAAGATAGATACGCATACAACTTTCTACAAAAAATACTCTCGGATAAAGGCTTCTGCTTTAGGAATATCTTCTGGACTGCCAACTGGTTGCCAGGCTGTTGCAGAGATTACACAGACTGGGTATTCCTTACTCACCGCTACGAGAGTTTGTGGTAATCCATACTCCGTTTCACTGATAGCCACTTTAGGAAAATCGAAATACTTGGTCGTTATGAGGTAGCCCCCTATGCATACCGTCCCTTCCTTTTCTCCATGAGGTCTTTCAATAACTGATTTAAGGTTTTTGTCATCATCTACACTTAGTAATCCGAATGGACTTGCATCATTTACATAGAGACCCAACACACCACCACCTTCATTTGTTACCTGCATGAGCTTTACTAAATCTTCTTTATGATACAGATCATCTCCCATAGTTACGAGTGCTGACCCCCTAAGAAACTCGCGAACTAATTCTAGAGCTCCAGCGGTACCATTGAGGGCCTCCTGGGTGATATATATGATTTTTCTTCCTTTCCATTCCTCACCAAAGTACTCACGGATCTGCTCCTGGAGATACCCTACCACCAAAATGACTTCATCAATTTCACTAGGGAGTGTCTCCAAACGCCACTCAAGAAGTGGCTTACCGAGGATTCTGACCATGGGTTTCGGACAATCATGACAGAGTTCACGCATTCGTGTTCCGAGTCCAGCTGCGAGGATTACTGCTTGCATAGGCGGTCTATGAAATAACAATACTAATTAATTTATTGGGCACTACAATTATCTTACTTACCGTTTGAGTACCGATCACTTCCTGCACTTTTTCTCTTGCCAAAGCCAGTTTTTCTACCTCTTCGCTCGTCAAATCGGTACTAGCCTGGAACTGGTCTCGGATTTTACCATTAATCTGCACCATCAGCGTCACTTCGGCCACCACTACCTTACTGGCGTCAAAGCTTGGCCATGATGTCTCAAAAATAGAACCCTCGCCTCCATTCTTCTCCCAAAGTTCTTCAGTAATATGCGGCGCGAAAGGGGCGAGAAGAATAAGGAGAGTTTCCCATACTTTTTTCGATACTTGCTCTTCTTTTTCTAAAGCATTCACGAGTATCATCAGACTACTCACTGCGGTATTGAATTTGAACTCCTCAATATCTTCAGTCACCTTTTTGATGGTAGTCTGTAGCAGGTTGGTCACATCCTGGGTGATACTTCCTCCGCTCACCACCTTGTTTTGTAACTTCCACACCTTTTCCACGAAACGCCTCGTGCCCACTACCCCATCAGTATTCCAAGCAATTGATTGAGTGAATGGTCCCATGAACATCTCGTACAGACGAAAAGCATCAGCGCCAAATTCCCCTACCATTTCATCAGGATTAATGACATTTCCCCAACGTTTGGACATCTTGCGACCATCACTAGCGAGGATCAGACCTTGATTTACCAGTTTCTTGAAAGGCTCTTCTGTAGAAACAACTCCCTGATCAAAAAGAAATTTATGCCAGAAACGAGCGTAGAGAAGGTGACGAGTGGCATGCTCAGTCCCACCAACATAGACATCAACTGGCATCATCTTTTTTTCCAAGATTGGGTCAACTAAGGTCTTCTTATTCTTGGGGTCAATAAAACGCAGATAGTACCAACAAGAGCCTGCCCACTGAGGCATGGTATTAGTTTCTCTCTTGGCTTCCTTGCCACAAGTAGGACATGATACATTAACCCACTCGGTGATATTGGCTAGTGGCGACTCACCGCTATCATTTGGTTCATAGGATTCCACTTCAGGCAGTCTAACCGGCAACTCACTCTCAGGTACAGCGACCACGCCACAATCCGCACAGTGAATAAGTGGGATCGGCTCCCCCCAGTAGCGCTGACGAGAAAACGTCCAGTCTCGCATCTTGTAATTCACTTTTTTGTTACCCAGTCCTTCTTCGGCCAACCAAGTAGTCATTTGCTCTCGTGCGTCAGCTGAAGTCATTCCCGTGAATTCCCCTGAGTCTACCAAGATGCCGTCTTCTAGAATAACCCCTTCTTTATCGTGTTTTTCAAACAGCTCCACTACCCATTTTGCCTCTGATGTTTTGGCAAAAAACTTTTTTGCATCTTCTTGTTTCACCCAGATCACTTCATGCTGCGCCTGATCTTCTGCGCTCATGACTTCTCGCTCATCATCGATCAATTCGAACAAAACAAAGTTCCAAACAGCATGCCGATTAATCTTCTTAATACGATGAAAAAACTTCGTGTGCTTTTTGATCTCTGGAATAGTTACCAATTTCAAATTCTTATACCCTGTTTCTTCGAGGATTTCTCTACGAGCACAATCTTCAATACTCTCACCATCTTCCAGTCCTCCAGTAGGCACTCCCCGCATATCAAAGTCTTTCCAGGAGATAGCCAGGAATGACTCCAATTTGGGGTCATAGACACCCGCAACTACATTTTCTCTTTTAACAACTTCTACACCTGGGCGATAAGCATCATCACGTTCACCCTTTATCACTTCACACTCTTCAATCACCGCATGAAAGTTTATGTCGTATTTTTGCGCAAACTCATAGTCCCGCTCATCATGCGCTGGCACGCCCATCACTGCACCCGTCCCATAAGTAGCTAACACGTAATCAGCTACATAGACTGGTAGACGAACTCCCGTAAAAGGATGCGCTACCCCAATCCCCTCAAGTAAGATCCCGGTCTTTTCTTTATTCAGTTCAGTTCGCTCCATCTCCGTCTTCTTCTTGGCCTGCTCAAGATATGTTTCAACCTCTGACCAATTTTGAATTTTGAATTTGAAATTTCGGACTACTGAGTGTTCTGGCGCCACCACTACATACGCACAACCATAGAGGGTGTCTACTCTTGTAGTAAATACTCGTACCTCGCTCTCAGTATCAACTACCGGAAAAACTATTTCTGTACCCTCACTTCTCCCAATCCAATTTCTCTGCTGTTCTTTGATAGAAGATGCCCAGTCAAGCTCTGAACTATCCAAATCATACAAAAGTCTATCAGCATACTGAGTCATAGCGAGCACCCACTGACGGAGTGGTTTTTTCTCGACTTCACTGCCACAGCGTTCACACTTACCTGCCTCCAGATCTTCGTTAGCCAGACCGGTCTTACAGGTCGGACACCAGTTAATAGGCTCTTGAGATTCATAGGCTAGGCCAGCTTTCCACATTTGAAGAAAGATCCACTGAGTCCATCGATAGTATTCTGGGTCAGTGGTATTGATTTCTCGCTCCCAATCGTAGGTGAAGCCAATCAGTTCCAGCTGTTTCTTGAAAGTAGCGATATTTTCCCGTACAGCGATACTGGGATGCATCTTATTCTTGATAGCATACTCTTCTGCCGGGAGACCAAAAGCATCCCAACCCATTGGGTGAAGCACGGCTTTGCCTTGGATTTGTTTCATCCGAGCCAAGACATCTGTAGCGATATAGCCTTTAGGATGGCCCACATGGAGACCCGCTCCCGACGGATAGGGAAACATGTCTAGGATATAGAACTTTTCTTCCCGGTCATAGTGACGGAAAGTTCCATTTTTCTCCCAATAGGCTTGCCATTTTGGCTCTATAATTTCTGGTTGGTAGAGGTTTTCCATACGCAAAGTACCTCTATTATATGCGAATTTAAGCCAATAATCAAGAAAACCTCGTCTTAAACGAGGCTTTTACTGTTATGTGAACTCTTACTCTATTCCCCTTCACTCTCTCCCTGAAGCGCTTCCATGGCGACATCTATGACTCGCTGTGGATCGACGAGTGATTTCACGAGATAGTACTCAGCTGCACCAAGATCAGTCACTGTCCGAAACATATCATCACTGTCTACGTTGCTCAGAATAATGACTGGTGTTTTGCAAAGTTCTGCATCTGCCTTCAATTCACGCAAAACTTCGATACCGTCCATAAGGGGCATCTGAATATCGAGCAGGATGATGGCTGGGCGTTTTTCACGAATAATACGTAAGCCTTCGAGGCCATCGGCTGCAGTGATAGTTTCTATACCTTCAGAAGCAAACTTCATCCGATAGATTTCACGGATGTCGTCATTATCATCGATAATACAAACGAGTTTTTGGTTCATATCTACAATCATATGCCTTTTCAGTCTACCCTGAAGTGCTACTTTTGGCTATTGATTAGCTTTTTGGTTCAAATGTAGCCCCTCGATGACTACGGTGTTTTCGAGCTACCCGAATACGGTTGAGCTCCTTATCAAGCATGGCTACGGTACGAGCGTACGCTTCCTCATCTTCTAGCGTACCGCTGTCCTTCAATTCCTCGGCGCGCTTACGAGCCTCCTCAGCACGCTCAATATCAATATCTTCCGCTCGTTCGGCTCTATCGGCAAGAACGGTCAAGACGTTATTATGAAATTCTACAAAACCAGAGGAAAGTGCTAGCTGCACTTCTTCACCGGCACTTTCTAAGAAACGTACTTCTCCAGACACCAATGAACCAATGTAAGGCACATGCTCAGGCAAAATAGTCACTTCTCCAAATGTCACCGGTAAAGTCACCTGACTCACTTCTGTTTCGAGGAGCAACTTCTCTGGGGTAACAATTTTGAGCTGTATACTAGACATAAGTATTATTCAGTCTTTCGGCCTTCAGCAATCACTTCTTCGATGCTTCCCTTCATATAGAAAGCTCCTTCAGCGATATCATCAAGCTCTCCTGAGAGAATTCTTTCAAAACCACTGATAGTGTCTTCTAGCTTCACATACTTACCAGATGCTCCAGTAAACTGCTCGGCTACGAAGAATGGTTGTGACAGATAGCGCTGAACCTTGCGAGCTCGCGCAACGGTTTGTTTGTCTTCATCAGTCAACTCTTCCATACCAAGAATAGCAATGATATCTTGCAAATCTTTGTAACGCTGAAGAATTCGCTGCACACTGCGAGCTACTTCGTAATGTCTTTCACCGACTATCTGCGGATCAAGAATAGTTGAACTTGAATCCAATGGATCAACTGCTGGATAAATACCAATTTCGGTCAACGCGCGGTTGAGTGACACTGTAGAATCAAGATGGCCGAAGGTAGTAGCTGGCGCTGGGTCAGTAAGATCATCGGCTGGTACGTAGACAGCTTGGACAGAAGTAATAGAGCCATTCTTCGTAGAAGTAATACGTTCTTGGAGGCCGCCCATTTCTTCAGCCAAGGTTGGCTGGTATCCTACCGCACTTGGAATACGTCCCAAAAGAGCTGACACTTCAGATCCAGCCTGCGTGAAACGAAAAATATTATCAACAAACAAGAGTACGTCCTTGCCTTCATCATCACGAAAAGACTCAGCCATAGTGAGTGCTGACAGAGCAACACGCTGACGACTCCCTGGCGGTTCATTCATCTGACCAAAGACGAGCGCGGTCTTATCGAGCACGCCCGATTCTTTCATTTCGTAATAGAGGTCATTGCCTTCACGAGTACGTTCTCCCACTCCAGCAAATACTGAGTACCCACTGTGTTCAGAAGCAATGTTGCGGATCAGCTCTTGGATAACCACCGTCTTACCAACTCCAGCGCCTCCAAAGAGTCCCACTTTCCCACCCTTCATGAACGGACAGATAAGATCGATAGATTTGATACCGGTTTCGAAGACTTCAGCCTTGGTAGATTGTTCATCAAAAGCCGGCGCACTGCGATGAATAGAACGAAGCTCAGTCTTTGGCATTGCTTCTCCTCCATCAATAGTCTCTCCGAGCACATTGAACATACGACCCAAAACAGCCTTACCGACAGGAACCGAAATTGGAGCGCCAGTCGCTACCACTTCAGTGCCACGACGAAGACCATCGGTAGCACCCATAGCTACTGCTCGTACCCGGTAACCGCCTAAATGCTGACGCACCTCACCAACGAGTGTCTCTTCACCGTTTTTGAGAGTAATAGCATCGTTGATCTTGGGGAGGACTACTTTAGTTTCATCAACTGAAGAAAAATCAACATCGATGACTGGCCCGATAACTTGGAGGAGTTTTCCTTTCTGCATAGAAATACTGTTAGAACGAATAAATGGAATTAAATAAATTACGACACCGCGGCCATTCCGGCAGACAACTCAGCGATTTCTTGGGTAATCTTCTGCTGACGCAACTGGTTGTACATCAAGGTATAATCTTCAGCCATTTCTTTGGCAGCATCAGTGGCATTACGCATCGCGAGCATCCGAGCGGCTTCTTGGGAGGCATTGGATTCAAGGAGAGCATGGTAGAGCTCCATCTCGATGAGTTTCGGAATCATAGTAGTAAGCACACTCTCCGCACTTGGTTCAATAATGTACTCTGCTTGGTCACTTTTTGCCATTGTATCACCAGGAATTTCATTTAGTGTCCTTTCTGAATCCTTGAGCCTCACTGGAAGCAGAGCTCGAAGTTTTACATCCTGCACCATAACCGATACATAGTCGGTATATACCATCACCACTCTGTCCACACGCTCCATCATGAATTCTTCCATGATAATACGAGTGATTGGACGCATAGAGAGAGCATCGGGCGCTGCCAGCACGTCCGGAAATGACGCAATGATATTACCCCCCATTCTACGCAGGCTATTCTCTCCTTTCTTACCGACCGTGATAAATACTGCTTCTCGTTCCTTATCTTCTTCAAGTGCCTGACGCAAACGCTTCATAATCTGGGCATTAAACGCCCCACAAAGCCCTCGATTACTGGTGATAACCACATAGAGCTCTCGTACTATCGTACGCTCCACAAGCAATGGATGTGATTCTCGCCCTATAGCATGCTCGAGCTGACCCAAAACATGAAGGGCTGCCTCGGCATAGGGTCGAATGGCTTGGACACTGTGAGCGGCTTTACGCATTTTGACAGCCGAAATCATCTCCATAGCCCGGGTGATTTTCCCCGTGCTCTTGACTCCTTTGATCCGTGCTTTGATATCGCGTGCTCCAGGCATGGTGGTTTAGGCTAAGAAACTTTTCTTAAATTCTTCAATGTGGGATTTGAGCTCTCCCTCTATCTCATCATTAAGAGCTTTGGTGGTAACAATCTTTTCTAATGTTGTCTTCTCCTTGGTATCGAGATACTCGAGTAATTCGCGCTCAAAACGGTTCACATCAGCCACTGGTATCTCATCGACAAAACCACGAGTGAGAGCATACAAAACAGCCACTTCTTTCTCGACAGTTAGTGGGCTGAACTGGGGTTGCTTGAGCATTTCCGTAGCCCGACGGCCTCGTTCAATCTGCGTACGAGTTTTTTCATCAAGATCAGAACCAAACTGAGCAAAGGCTTCCAATTCGCGGAACTGAGCAAGGTCAAGACGAAGTGTCCCAGACACCTGCTTCATAGCTTTGATCTGAGCCGCTGATCCAACGCGAGAAACTGAGAGCCCAACGTTTAGAGCCGGACGAATACCTTTGTAAAAAAGATCGCTTTCTAGATAGATCTGTCCATCAGTGATAGAGATGACGTTGGTAGGAATATAGGCAGAGACATCTCCAGCCTGCGTCTCAATAATAGGAAGTGCTGTAAGTGACCCTCCACCATACTCTTTGGAGAGCTTGGCGCTACGCTCGAGCAGTCGTGAGTGAAGATAAAACACATCTCCAGGGTAGGCCTCACGTCCTGGTGGACGACGGAGAATAAGGGAAATCTGACGGTAGGCTACCGCGTGTTTAGAAAGATCATCGTAAACAGCCAGCACGTCTTTCCCCTGATCCATGAAGTACTCGCCCAATGCACAGCCAGTGTATGGCGCAATAAATGAGAGCGCAGCAGGGTCAGATGCTCCTGCTACTACTACTGTGGTGTACTCCATAGCACCAGCCTTCGTAAGCTCAGCAACGATACGAGCTATTTTGGATTCCTTTTGTCCGATGGCTACATAAATGCAAGTCACACCTTGCCCCTTCTGGTTGATGATAGTGTCGATAGCCACAGCTGTCTTACCGGTCTGACGATCACCGATAATCAGTTCTCGCTGACCGCGTCCCACTGGAATAAGAGCATCGATAGCTTTGATACCGGTTTGGAGTGGCTGGCCTACAGACTCTCGAGTGATAACGCCTGGCGCGATCTTCTCTACTGGATAAAAAATCTTCTTCTCGAGATTACCCTTGCCATCAATAGGCTCTCCTAAAGCATTCAAGACACGTCCCACAACATCGTCTCCCACTGGTACAGACAACAATCGCCCAGTACTCTTGGCAGTCATTCCCTCATGAATGTCACCAGTATCATCAAGAAGCATCACTCCCACTTCTCCTTCTTCGAGGTTCAACGCAACTCCGAGAGCGCCGTTGGCAAACTCTACCATTTCAGATGCCATCACTTCCGAAAGACCGGAGAGACGCACTACACCATCGCCCACTTCCAAAACAGTTCCAATAGCCTCTACAGTAGGCGTATGTGAAAACTGTTCGATTTGCGTTTTGAGGAGAGAGATGAGAGGACTACTCATAGAAGTACACGTTAAGATTTTAGGGTTTGTGAAAATTGATTAAGGCTGTGTGCAATGGTGTGATCGTAGCTCGTGTTTTGACCTTGGACTCGGAAGCCTCCGATGAGACTCTCGTCAAGAACGTAGGTGAGGTCAAGTTTTTTGCCCGGATAGAGGGTGGCTATCTTTTTTTCGAGCGTTCCCCGCTCTTTAGTAGTAACTGCGTACTTGGTAAAAACCACCAGCTTCTCAATATTCTCTGCTACTTCAACCTGCCGAATAGCTTCTTCAAGTACCTGGATGAATTTTGCGCCTTCACCCCGCTTTGTGAGGTAAGCCTTAAAATTAGAAAGGGCTTTCTCTTTTCCACCTTCTTGAAGCAGTTCACGGAGAGCTAGAGCATATTGTTGTATTGAAAGACGCATAGAATACTTATTCTTTAACTCCTTTGACAACTGAGCGCTCGATGAGTTCTTGATCTTTAGCGCTGTCTACCTTTTCGAGAAGGACTTTCTCTACCGACTGAGTAACTAGATCTACTACCTCACTTCTTACATCACGAAGCATTTTCTCACGCTCTTCAGTTAGTTGCTTCTCATTATCAGCGAGCATCTGCTTGATCTTGGCTTCTGCTTCTGCCTCGCGCTGTACAGCTCGTCCCTTGGCATCTTGTTCGGCCTCCATAAGCATCTGCTTCGCTTCAGTACGAGCTCGGCTAAGAATAGTCTTTTCTTCAGCTGACACGCTGACCAACTTTTCTTTGGCGCTCTCAGCATCTTTGATACCCTGTTCGATACGTTCCGTGCGATTCTCTAAGAAATCAAGCATGGGCTGATAGGCAAAACGTTTCAAAACAAAAAGAAGGATCAAGAAGTTGATTGCTTGAGCCACAAATAATCGCCAGTCGACACCAAGATTTGACAACGCTTCCATATCAATAACACTTACAACTTAACTACTCACAACTTTCACTTGTAGGTTATTTATCCGAAAAGAATCATCAATGAAATAACAAGCGCATAAATTGCGATAGCTTCGGTAAATGCGATACCTAAAAGCATGGTCAGTTGAATCTTTGGCTGTGCTTCTGGGTTACGACCAATTGCTTCTAGAGCTTTGCTGAACAAGATTCCCATACCGGCTCCTGGTCCAATCGCTCCTAATCCCATCGCAAGAGCGGCGCCTAACAAACGTGCTGATTCTATTTCCATAGAATTATATTATTCTTTAATTATTTAAATTTGATTTCTATTGTACCTCGATTTTTCATTTCTGTCCAATGAT
>CAYHND010000004.1:0-7840 GCA_964357915.1 uncultured Bdellovibrionales bacterium | reverse complement strand
TGAACCACGCCCACAAAGGTTTCCAAAAGCAGGAATGGCAACGGAATAAAATAAGGCACTAGATGAAGCATCACGGTCAAAAGAATTTCTCCCGCAAAGATATTGCCAAAAAGACGGAATGAAAAAGAAATAAATTTCACCACCTCTGACACAAGCTCCAAAAGGCCCACCATTGTGCCCAAAACATACGGCTTGTGGAAAGGGCTAACCAAAAATTTCTGGCTGTATTTAAAGAGACCGAGTGTCGTAATACCCGTAACCTGAATAGTGAGCACTACCATGGCAGAAAGAGCCAACGTAAAGTTAAGGTCGGCAGAAGTACTACGCAAAAATGGGATGATGGTATGATGTCCTTCTATCTCATGCTGAAACCCAACGG
The DNA here is from genome assembly GCA_964357915.1 of uncultured Bdellovibrionales bacterium. GTDB lineage: Bacteria > Patescibacteriota > Minisyncoccia > Moranbacterales > UBA1568 > UBA1568. Next base: position 7,461 of record CAYHND010000004.1, on the reverse strand, counting down.
TGCCCATCCCCGGCAAAATGCTGACCCAGTTAGAAAACAAAACAAAGAGAAAAATAGTGGCAATCAACGGAAAGGCTTTGCGAGCTTGCTTCTTACTACCCATAATTTCTTCAATGAAAGTGAGTAGGGTCTCAAAAAGTACTTCTATCACATTTTGGGCTCCCCGAGGAACAAGCTGACGCTTCTTAACCACCAACTGAATAAAAACAGCTAGTCCAATACTAATGAGCACACCAATAAGCAAAGCGTTGGTAATGGGAAACGCTCCTATGGAGAAAAGTTTTTCAGCTGCAATTGAAATTTCCATATAATCTCTATTGGATAACAAAACAGGGCTTTAACCCTGTATCTAAAACGCTTCTATTGTACGGCCAAAAGCAATATCAGTCAATCTAGGACTTTCCGAAGACGGCTATGAAGTTAGCTTCAAGTTGCGTATCAAGGACTTCTCTGGTGATACCAAGGAGTTCACAAACTTTTTCAGCTGTATGGATAGCATAAGCCGGCTCATTACGCTCCCCTCTTTTAGCCTGAGGTGAGAGGAATGGACAGTCTGTTTCTACAAAGATACGCTCTTTAGGGATCAGCTTAACCGTCTCGGTAAGATCATCTTTGCTACCGACAAGATGTTTCTTGACTGGATAGGTGATATTTCCCGTAAAAGAAAAGTAGAGGTTGGGCAATGCCAAAAAATTTTTCGTCACTTCTGTATCTCCCATGTAGCAATGCAAGACTATTGGTAAGTTATAGGTATTAGTTTTTAGGATATTATGTAGATCCTCGTAAGCGTCCATAGTTGTAACATTTTTGGGCCGACAATGGATAATCAAAGGTAAACCAAGCTCTGTGGCGAGAGTTATTTGCTTCAAAAAAGATCCTCTCTGACGTTCCTTTTGTTCCTCGGTTATAGCACCGTGACTTTCTGAATAGTCCAAGCCACACTCACCAATAGCGACTACCTTTGGGTGCCTTGCTAATTCTTGCAGCTCGTCAATGTACTCCCCCACCTCACTCCGAAATTCATTCGGATGAATACCCACACTGGCATATACATCATCATACTGTTCCGCCAGAGCTATAGCTTTGCGACTTTCTTCAATGGTCGTACCGACAACCAGCAGCTGCTTCACTCCGGCTACACGAGCCCGAGCTATCACCTCATCACGATCAACATCATAGCTATCCCAATAGAGATGGGTGTGAATATCAAGCATACTTTTATACTAAATACGCTGAAAAAGCGGTTCTGTTTTACCCGTCTTCAGGGCTAACTCTATTTTCTCGGCTGTTTCAGGCATCAGAATTTCGATTTGGCTCGCGATAATACCTAGCTTGTCCAATAAGACATTCATCACTCCTTCAAAAGCCGGGTTGTCATTCTTAACCAACATCCAAGGTTCTTCTTTACTCATGTACTCATTCGCTTCACGCACCTGCTCCATTACTTTTTCCGCATACTCAAATACATTACAGTTGGTAATTTCTGCGGTATTCCCAACTGTTTCATATGTTGGATATTTCGCCATCTTCTCAGAAAGCTTAATGACACGCGATACCAGATTACCAAGCCCATTAGCCAGATCGGCATTGTATTTCTCCGTTGCCCGCTCCCAACTAATATCTGAGTCTTCTCCTAAGTGAGCCAGAGTCAACAACAGATAACGTGTACCGTCCGTTCCAAACTTCTCTACCATTTCCTTTGGTGTAATCACATTTCCCAAACTCTTACTCATCTTCTGCCCATCGACATTGATAAAGCCGTTGATAAGAACTTGCTCCGAGAAAGGCAAACCGACAGAACAAAGCATCGCCTGCCACATAGCCGCTTGTTGACGAACATTATCTTTCCCGGCTATTTGGACTCCCGGCCACCATTTCTCAAATTCTTCTTTCTGATCAGGCCAGCCCAAGGTAGAGATATAGCTCACCAGTGCGTCAAACCATACATACATGACATGCTCATCATCACCCGGCACTGGTACTCCCCACGGCAGTTTTTCTCGCAGACGAGAGATGCTAAAATCCTGCAATCCCCGTTCCACAAAACTCTCTATCTCGTTCAAACGCTTCTTCGGTAAAACAAACTGAGGCTTCTCTTTGTAAAGAGCAAGCAATGCCTCTTGGTATTTAGACCAACGGAAAAAATAGTTTTCCTCATCAATGGTCTCAATTTCTTTGTTGGGATGCAGCTCACAACGACCGTCATCATTGAGTTCAGAATCAGTTTTCTCAAGTTCACAGCCCGGACAGTATTTGATCTTGTAAGCCTTTTTGTAAATATCACCATTAGCATCTGAACGTCGCCAAAATTCTTGAGCAGCCTTAATGTGAGCCTCATCAGTTGTGCGCACGAAATGAGTATAGCTAAGATTAAGAAGTTCTTTGAGAGCCTGAAACTGCTCTGACACTTCATCGGTGTAGCTTTTGGTATCCTGATCTAACTCCTCTGCCTTGCGATAGATATTAATACCATGTTCGTCGGTACCAGTATTGAAAATAACAGGATGTCCCAAACTCTTCTTGAAACGAGCCAGCACATCTGCTTCAATAATTTCCAAAGCAAACCCAATGTGCGGTGTGCCGTTCACATAGGGAAGGGTGGTGGTGATATAAAAAGGTCTTTTAGCTTCCATATTGAGGAATATTAGCTTCTTCTACGATGTCATAAAGTCCGTCTTCTGTCGACCTAGCGCACCGTTGACGGAACAACCTAATTGGAGTATACTATATGGGTGCAGATTTATTGGGAATCTTCACATATCACCAATCCTTTTCCAAGGGGAAATAGAATGCATTCTACAACTGATTCTGCTAATGCGCCCTCTTCAACTACCTGCGAGTGTCGGCTGGGAAGCGACCACACCTGTGGTCGCTCTGGCCGTCATCTCCTCTCGTTGCAAAACGCACCGAGTTCGCTGGAGGGAATGTTTCGATCGCCTGGACACGTCGACTCTCGACCGACACTACCCGCTCGTTACTAGCAGATCAACCGGCTCATCGTAGCCACGGGGCCGCTTCTTAGGAGGCGGCCCCATTTTTTATACAAAACTTGACTCCTAGTAGATGGTAGGAGTAGACTGCTCGGGTAGATTTATTGGGAATCTACACACCTACTTTTCCGAGGGGAAAATTAATGAAACGAGAAGAAGAATGCGTCCACTGTGGCCAAACCACGAACAGCTGTTCATGTGGGGACAATGAAGTCGCAATGGTACAGGGCAACACCCTTGATACCCTGAGGCTTTCGGGCGCAAGCACCATGGTTGCTGGCATTGATGGTGAGCCGGCTGACTTCTACTCTACCTTCAGTTGCAAGTAACCAGCCTTCACCGGCGGGACAACTTCTAGAGCTTAAGTTCTGGAATCTGGAGAGGCTAGCTATGTAGCCGAAAGCGCCAAATGGCGTACATAGAGGGCCGCGGACGACATAATGTTCCGCGGCCCACTTTTTTTAATACACAATAATCGTGAACTCTCCTTTAACCTTCTCGGGATGCTCTTCGAAGTAATTTCTGATAGTTTCTATATCCCCTCTCACTATTTCTTCAAACATCTTAGTAAGCTCACGCCCCAGAATAACCTTTTTCTCCGGAGCTAGCTCAAGGAGAAGTTCTAAGTTTTTCATCACTCGGTGTGGTGATTCATAGTACATCACCGGCATACTACTTTCACTCACTCCTCGAAAAAACGTCTGCCTCCCCTTCTTGTGTGGTGGAAAACCTAAGAATATGAATTCCCGCATATCTATTCCTGCCACCGATACCAGAGCAGTCAGCGCTGACACGCCCGGAATAGGTACCACCACTACCTCAGCCTCAATAGCAGCTGCTACGAGCACGTTACCTGGATCAGACAATCCCGGTGTACCCGCATCAGTGACGAGAGCCATGCTCTCCCCTGCCTTCAGACGCTCGACAAGACTAGCTATCTTGCGCTCGTCACTGTGTTCGTGGAATGAACTGGTGGACTTGGTTATCTCATAATGAAACAAAAGCTTCTTCGTCACTCGGGTATCCTCACACAGAATCAGATCCACGTTTTTGAGTGTCTCAAGAGCACGAAGCGTGATGTCTCCGAGATTACCGATAGGAGTAGCAACAATATAGAGCGTTCCGGCCATATTAGAAGTGCAATAACTTTTCGAGCTTAGCTTTCTTGGCGTTGGGACTAATGACCGCTACATTCAAACGCTTTTCAGTAAAAATCATCTTGGCCACACGCTGTACATCTTTAGCCGTTACCCGATCGATAGCCTTGAGCTTATCTTTGGGTAGGATTATTTTATTCTGAAGTACTTCCTGACCCACCAAGTACTCTACGACATCATCAGAACCTTCCAGTCCGAGAGCGGTGCGACCCTTGATACTTTCTTTGGCTTTCTTGAGTTCATCTTGCCCTACCAGTTCTTGCGTTATCTTTTTGTATTCATCAAGTATCACCTCAAGCGCTTTTTCCAGGTTGCCGTGTTCTACTCCGGCCTGAGTGGCTATGTAGCCCGCATCCAAGAAAAGATCCACGCTCGTTCGGATAGAATATGCCAATCCTCGACGCTCTCGTACCTCCACAAACATTCGTGATGACATTCCTCCACCTAGAATAGTGGTCAGTACCGATAGGACTGCCTTATCTTTGTGAAACATATCAAAAGCTCGCACGCCAACCACGAGTTGGGTCTGGTCGACTTTTTTATTCTGGAGAAATACCTGCGGGGTAGATTGCTTATCAATAGCTTTCTTGGCTACTGGCTTTTTCCCTACACGGACATCCTTAAAAATCTTCTCGATTTCTTTTTTGACTGCCTTCGGATCAATCTTCCCCGCTACCCCTACTACTATATTTGGCGCCACGTAAGCGCGCTCTAGAAACTTTACGAAATCCTTACGCTGAAAAAGTTTGATGTTACTTTTCGGACCACCGATATCCCAGCCCAATGGTGTGTCGCCGTAGAGAAGAGTTTTGAAAAACTCCTGCACTCGACGCATCGGCATATCTTCATACATGCTCAGTTCCTGGATAATAGCTCCACGCTCACGATCGATTTCTTCTTGTTCCATTTTGGCATTAAGAAAAAGATCAGAAACAACATCTAGAGCCGTTCGCCAGTGTTTCGAAGCTACCTTGGCATAGTAGCCAGTGTATTCCTCTCCAGTGAAAGCATTGTACTCAGCTCCCAGGCCATCCAGTTCCTTGGAAATATCCAGTGCCGTAGGACGTTTGGTAGTCCCCTTGAAAAACATATGCTCGAGAAAGTGCGCCAAGCCGTTCTCCTTGCGTGTCTCATAACGTGATCCCACTCCCGTCATGACCAACACGGTAGCGGTGTCGGTATCTTGCATAGGAGCGAGGATGATACGAAGACCATTCTTGAGAGTAATTTTCTGATATTTCATATAATTTCTAGCTGACTGAGATTTGAGGGGTTAGATATCAATTTCTATCTTCCATTTCATAGGAATAAAGGTCATGTTGATAGGCCATGAAAACTGAGCTTCCTGCTTCCAGGCACTAATTTTTTGCTTCAAAGTTTCTGTGAGTGCATCGATATCAGTCACTTTCTGCTCACTCAATTGAATAAAGACTTCTATAGGAGCAATCTTGTAACTTATTTGAGGACTGTTAGCATACACAAAAGTATCCTCAATCCCCGTTGTAGAGGCAACTACTTCTTGCACCGCAGCACAAAGCTGTTCTATCTCTTGTGTTGAAACTTTTTTCCCATCAAAATCAATGCGAATGACTGGCATATATTTATGAGTTCTCTAAGAAATTAACCAAAAGTCTTACCGGGGAACCCTTTGCCCCTTTGGCGAGGTGTTCATCAAACACGCTCGTCATCGTTGGTGCCATATCGAGATGGACAAACCAAGGATACACTTTCCCGAAATGATAAACAAAAGTAGCAGCTGTGATAGCTCCCCCTACTCCAGCAGATCCCTTAGTGCGCACATTGGAGATATCGGCAACGTTCCCCACAATTTCACTCTCGTATTCTTCCCACAGTGGCAATCTCCAAGCGACATCGCCCGTCACTTCTCCAGCGGTAAGAATTTTCTCTGCTTGTGTGTCATCTCTCGTGAAGAGAGCGGTAGCTCGTTCACCCAAGGCTACTCCAGCTGCGCCCGTAAGAGTAGCAACGTCCAGCACTCCCGCTGGCTTGAAACGTTTGGCATAGGTAATAGCGTCACCTAATATGAGTCTGCCTTCGGCGTCAGTGTGGCCTATCTCTACCGTCGTACCGTCGAGCATAGTAATCACATCTCCCGGTCTAAAACTCTCCCCTCCAGGCATATTCTCCACCGCTGGCACTAATGCAACTAAGTTGCGTTTTAGTCCCAGACGGGCACTAATCAAAGTAGTCGCCAGGACTGCTCCTCCACCGCTCATATCCATCATCATATCGAGTGCGTAGGGATGCGGTTTGGTATCAATACCACCACTGTCAAAAGTAACTCCCTTCCCTACTAAAACTATCGGGGCTTCATTCTTCTTACTTCCTCGATACTCAAGGATAATAAACTGTGATTCCTCTTTGCTCCCCTTGCCGACAGCCATCACGCCACCCATACCGAGATGCTCTATTTCTTTCTGACTGAGTATTTTGAGTGAAAGCTTGGAGTTCTTGGCGGTACTCACTGCTTTCTTGACCGCACCAGCCAAAAGCTTCGGCGTCATATCATTACCAGGGATATTGGCCAAGTCACGATACCAGTTCATATATTCTCCGTGGATTAGACCCCGTGACACACCTTTTTTCACCAAAGGCAGTGCCTTCTCTTCTACTAGCAAAGCGATGTGCTTCAAGCCATGGTACGTTTCTGTATCTTTTTTCTTATACTGATGGAAAGTATATCCAGCCAAAAGTAAATTCTCGGTCACCAAAAGAGCGAGTCTTTCTACATTGTCTTTTTTGAGAATAGGAAAATTAGTGAGACTACTCCAATCCAAAACGATATGAGAAAGATGATGTTTTTGCGCTAGTGCCACTGCCTCACGTACAAGAAGAAACCACTTCCTCCGTGTTAGCTCTTTGCGCTTAGCTATCTTGAGCACAATTTCATGCTGTCCATTTCTCTCACGGAAAAAAGAGGCCTGAATGGTTTCATCAAATATCACTCGTACGGCACCCTTGGGAGCTGCTTTCTCTACAGTAATTTTCATGTTCTTAGCTTTGCAGTTTATCACCCAGGAAACTCTGGAGTTCTGAGACCTTGATTCTGGTTTGCTCCATGGTATCTCGATCACGTACTGTCACCGTATCATCTTCGAGAGTATCGAAATCTATAGTGATGCAATACGGTGTACCAATTTCGTCTTGACGACGGTAGCGCTTACCTACGTTACCATTATCATCAAACTCGACGCGCAAGTCCTTACGAAGACTCTCATAGACCTCTCGAGCCTTTCCTACCAGCTCTTCCTTATTCTTCATAAGGGGAAATACAGCTACCTGCACAGGCGCAA
>CAYHND010000003.1:16288-24463 GCA_964357915.1 uncultured Bdellovibrionales bacterium | reverse complement strand
TAGCTCAGTGGAAAGTGGGTGCGAGCTAGGGTGGTGAAGCCTACGATAAGGGTGAGGAGAGTGAAAACCAGCACGGCCTGATCTTTTTGAAGTTGATATTTACTCTCGATGAAACGAGCCAGATGAAAGAGTCCAATACCGCCCAGGAGAGCCACTAGTGGAAAAATGATGATTTGGTAACGGATGATAGAGGCCACTCCGTTGACGGTAGCACCGAGGTAGTAAACGAGAGCAAATAGAATCATGTAAAAACCAAAACGGAGACTGGTACTCTGCCAGAAGCGTTTCCTGAGCAAAAAAAGACCAGAAGTGAGGATACCAAATAAAGCCAGGGGAGTCATCCCAAAGGTCAGCGGGTAGAAGTTAGTGATAAAAATACCGAAGATATCACTCTTACTGCTGATGGTTTTCGGTGAGGCAATAAGTTGCATGAAGTTGTAGACGGACATTCCAGACCAGGTAGTGATAAGGACAAACAAGAGACTGCCAAAGAAGATAAAGAGGGGAATGCGAGCAAGAGTGAGACGGAAGTGGCCAAGCCATTTGAGGGCGAAGCCGATGATACGAGACTGATTTAGGTTTTCATCAAGGAGAATGAGAAAAATGAGACCTAAGAAAAGGGGGGCTACTTTGACGAAGGCTTGGCTGAGGATAGTACCCTGGATCAGCTCCATCGGGTCTACCCAGTTAGCCGGAAGGATGATGTAGAACGTCGAGAGTGCTACAAAGATGACAAAACCGATCTGAAGGAGGGATTTTTTGAGATAGTCTGAAAATGCTCGACGAGTAAGCTTGGGGTGGTAGAGGTATTCAACGAAGAGCAAAAGAAGTAGATAGACAAAAACAATATTGGCTATATATTTAGTCAAAAGAGCGAGACCGAGGAAGAGGCCGGAGAGAAATAAGTAACGGTAGTAGGCTCTTTTTTGAAAAACAAGGTAACTGACGAGAGCGAGAGTGGTAAAGAGCCATAGGAGGGCGTCTGGGTTGATGATTTTGGTCACTCCAATAAGAATGGGTGAGGTGGCGAGAAGAGCGAAAGGGAGAAGGGCTGCTCCGCGACCCAAGGCTCTTTCGAGGAGGAAATACAGAAGCGGTAAGAGAAGACTAACAAAAAGAAGAATAGGAAAACGGAAGGCGGCAAAAAATTGAGCCATATTGAGATTCCTATTGATGAAGACCTCACCATCACGGCGCAGATCATCATAGTCATCAGGATCATAGCTTAGTAGAGCCGTTCCAGAAAGAAGGGATACAGTAATACCTGGTTTGTCACTAACATCGGTTTTGTGAAATTCCCCATCGCCGATATTGTTCCAATATTGGGAGATACGTCCATAGAGCCACAGAGGCTCATCGACAGCGGCGTACTGACCAAGACGAATAAAACCAAAAGAAAAGAAGGTTAGGGTGAGGAATAGAACCAGAAAAAGCGTAGGAGCTCCCTGTTTTTGCCACCAAGTTTTGCAACTAAGGCCAGATGTCGGCGTGTCTTGGTTTTGTATAAAACGATAGTAGAACAAACCAGCAGTAGCGATGAGTCCAAGACCAGATCCAAGTTGAAAAATAAAGTGGAAATTCTTAGAACAAATAACCCCAATAAAAACAGTGAGGATGGTAGGGAGTAGGGTGAGTAGGAAAAGGAAACACTGCTCGACGAGAGGTTTTTGTTTGTAGGGTGTGGTAAAAAAGATAGTACTACTAAGGGCTAGACCGACCAGAAAAAAGCTACCATAAAAGAAGGGATTGGTGAGACTTTGTATTTCTATAAAGCCAAGGCTATTTACTTGTTTGGCGATAAAGAAGAAGGCTGCTAGAAAAGAAATACCACTCACGAAGTGGAGTGGGAACTGTCTGAGGCGGGTGGTGATAAAAGACATAATTTTTTGCTAAGGGCTCAAAAATGGGATAAAATAGGGGTAGAACAAAAAGAACCAGTTGGCTCTATTATACCAGAAACAAGCCCAAAAGAAAGTTCCCTGTATGCAATTTTTTGCTCACAAAAATAGAGTTTTTTTCTTTCTCATAGCGATCCTTGCTTTGAGTTTTTTTCTTAGGAGCTATCACTTTGGGGATTGGCTTCACTTTGAACTTGATCAGTCTCGTGATGCCAAGGTGGTTGACTTGGCTCTCGAGGGAAGTTTTTTTGATCTCCCTCTCCTCGGTCCCAAGGCCGGAGGTACGTTTTTGCGTCTGGCTCCGGGGTTTTATTATCTCGAGTACGTGAGCGGTCTGATTTTTGGTGCGAGCCCAATCGGTATGGCCTGGTTTGTGGTAATCTTGTCTGTACTTTCGACAGGTTGTCTGTATCTCTTCTTACGACGAGGGTTTGCTGTCTCGGTGAGTCTAGGGCTCACTCTCCTTTCTGCTGTGTCTGTCTACCTCGTCATGTACGGTCGCTTTGCGTGGAATCCTAACCTCATTCCATTTTTTACGCTCGTGGGTTTCTACGCTTTATTACGTTCTGTAGATCACGAGACTACTCACCGTTCAAGGTGGTTCATACTAGCTGCTGCATCACTGGCTGCTGCGACTCAGTTTCATTTCCTCGCCTTTTTGGCTATCCCAACTATTACGGCTTTGTTTCTCCTTCTGAAGCGTCCACGCTTCAAGCTGATGACTTGGGTGGGTGCACTCGGGATAGCGCTGATACTCTACTCGCCTATGATCATGAATGAAATAGCCACGAGCGGTACTAACACCAGCGAGTTCTTTGGAGCCATCACAGAGAAATCTACCAAAGAAGACCATAACTTGATTGAAAAGAGTATCCGCAATGTCTCTGAGTTTGCTTTGGCTAATGTGGTTATCCTCTCAGGGTATGAAGGAGCCACTTTTCCAAGTGTGCTGGTCAATGAGAAAGAATGGGGAACGGTATGTGATAAGCGTTGTGATCAGGGTAAGGGGTACGGTGTAGTAGGAGTTCTTTTCGTCTTGCTTGGTAGCCTCTCGTTGGTTTTGGGCTGGTGGCGAGCGCGAACCAAGGCCATCTCAGATTTTTACCTCCTCAGTATTCTCTGGCTTTTGGTATCACTTATTCTCTTCCTTCCACTGGCGTACGCTATCGCGCCTCGTTTCTATCTGCTTTGTGTACCGTTAGGTTTTGTTTTTCTCGGGAGTCTATTTCAGAATTGTCCTCTTTCGCGTAAGCCGAGACAGATTGTTTTTTGGGCAGTGCTTGGATTTCTCATCACCAGCAATCTTTTTTTCTTGTACCAGCGCTTCGATGAACTTCATCGAGCGGGGAGCGAAGTAGTCGTTAGTCGACCAGATAGAATCCTCAAAGAACGAGTGCGTGTCACTTATGAGCAACAACTGGCCTTGGTAAAGTATTTCAAGGAGCGGAGTGTGGAGACAGGGTATCCGATTTATCTGACCAGTGAGCCTCAGTACAAAAGGTCAATTAAGTACTTGATGGAGAAAGAGGATATCGCGATGAGTAGTTTCAGTATGGATAACCTGTATCGAGAAGGTCTGTATTACATGGTACTTCGCACAGAGGGTAACCTGGAGAGTAACTATCAGAAGTACCTTACGGTGTATGACCTCAAACAAGTTCTCCCTTTTGGTACTTTGTCTGTGGTAGAGTTGGTACCCAAAGAAGCAGCTCTAAAGGCAATGCGTCAAGATCTTTCGGTACTTCCGAAGAAGGCTGACTCCAAAGCTCCACCGCGCTATACGTGGCGAGAATTCTTTGCTCCAGGCTCCGGGGTACTCGATGCAGATGAGGATGCGGAGGAAGTGTTAAATGATAACTAGAAGAATAATGCGTATGAAAGAGTGGTTTATCATCTATCGAGTTTGGATACTGTTGTTTGCTATTGTTCTTCTTGGTACCGGTCTTCGTGTATACAATCTCGGGACGAACTCTTTCGTGGCCGATGAATTCCTCGATATCAACTCAAGCTATGGGTATGCCCAGACTGGAGAATGGAAATCCTGGGATTTTAACTATGGAATACCAGCGGTACAGAATATTAACAACGCTCGTGATGAAAGAGCAAGTGTCTACAAGTGGCAGGTGGCTCAGGTGTTTAAGATTCTACCACCAACAGAAGTCAACGCTCGTCTAGTCAGTATTTTGTGGGGAGTCATCTCCATGTTTCTTATTTTTTTCGTTACAAGATATTTTACCAAAAGCAAAGAGACTGCTCTGATAGCCACTTTTCTGTTCGCCCTCTCAGTGAGTGCGATTATCTTCGATCGTCGTCTTCGTATGTATGCTATGTTCTTGCCGGTATACTTGGCACTCAGCACGAGTCTGTACGCCCTTTTCGAGCATGAATATCGGGGGAAAATCCAATTCGTGCGGAGCATTTGGGATCGATACGGTTTTAATATATTGTTTTTGATTCCTACAATAGCTTTGGGGTATCTCTCATTTTTGACACATCAGATTACTTTGACTATCGTGCCTGTCTTTGGAGTCTACGTTCTTATCATGAGTATTCTCTTGTGGCGGCAGGGGAATCGTAAAAATAAGTACAGTATTCTGACAGCTATCGGTCTTTTGGGATTACTCGTGGTAGTAGTGACGGGTCTTTGGTCTAAAGTAAGCTACCTCTTTGTCTTCTTCGATGATCATTATTCTTATATTCGCTACGTGTTTAGTGATTTTGCCCAGCCGTTGATGGGGATGTTGTTGGTTGTGCTGGGAGCTTGGATACTCATCAAGAATAAGGAAACACATAAGCCAGGTGTATGGCTCGCCGTCTCTCTCGGAGTACCGCTTGCTATGGCTATCTGGCTCTGGCACCGCAATGCAGGAGCACAGTATATTTTCTTTGTGCAGTCATTTACCTTTATCCTGGCAGCTTTCGGAGTCAACTGGTTACGAGTGTTTTTGGCTGAAAAAACTGGCGACACAAGGCGAGTTTCTCTCATCGTGGTGTTGCTAGCAGTCCTCTTGCTTCCCAACTATGCCTACTTTCAAGAAGAAAATAATACTTACCATGAGACTTCTTCAGGCGGTAACCCTAACTACCGCAAAGTTTTTACGTACTTCAAAAAACAGTATGAGCCGGGCGAAGCGCTTATCACCAGAAACTTCCGTAACTACTATTGGAGTGGAGTCCAAGTACCCGTTTATGATTTTGGAGGCGAACTAGCAGAACATAAGTTCCAGCTCGAAGAACTCCGGTCTATCCAAGCCAAGCACCCAAAGGGGTGGGTCATTGTGTCCGAGAACGATCTGGACTATATCAAGGGGGACACTGAGGACTATATACGAGCAAATATGGAACGTGTCAGCAACTCCAATGTCCGTGGAGCTATCGAGGCCTATCGTTGGGGAAACTAAGGTAGTGAAAGTACAGTAAGAAAGAGGCTTCCAAGAGCCTCTTTTATGTTGGCATATTGACAAGATAGCCAAAGAGGAGTATAATGGTAGGTCGAGTAGATTTTAAAAAAGGGGTTGAAGAAATGGCTCGCCATGCAGGTACTCATACTACCCTGATTGATTTGGCGAAGCCAATTTGTGAAGGGATTCATCGGCTCTCAGGAGTTGATGGTGTTTCCCCGGGCTTTATTGTTGCGGGAACAAAGATGAATCACACCCAACGAGTCAAGATTGCGGAAGGTGATGGTTGTGTCATGCTGACTTTTCGTTCCGCGAGAACGGTTCAGGAAGTGAGAGTGTATTCTACCGATCATCAGGCAACGAAGCTCGCTATCGCAAGGCTGATTCGTGACCAAAAGGTGGCAATTTGTTTTGCTGAAGCAGACAAGAAGCGTATAGGGAAACGTAAACGCCACAAGAAGCAGTAATGCTCAAAATTAGAGCGGTATCATCCGCAAAGAAGAGGGGAAGCTATTGCAGCAACCCCTCTTTATTATTCTATTGTATAAAACCAGTGTATTGACCAAAAGCCTGTTTAAGGATAGGCTTCTGGTACCAAACAAGCTGTTTTTTCAGGAGAAATAGAATGTTCAATGCCACAAGCCCCACTGTTCAGACAATCTCTGATAATCAGTTTAGGCAGAATTTGGCTGATATAGTCGAGTACTACCAAGAGCTTATCAAACAGGGTCGTGGAGTACGGTTCAACGGGCAAGATATTGCTGATCTGAAAATCAGCGAGTTATTCTCGGTTGAGCCACACAGAGTATATGAGGATACAGAAGTCCTCTTATTTTTTGAGGCGGTAGGCACATAGTCGGCGGCTCAACGAGTCATCAAAGAAAGCGTCGTTCTGGTTATCACAATCGGGCGACGCTTTTTAGATAGCTATGATTTCTTGAGCATTTTTGCGAAAGGGCCGAGGTCTTTAGGGGTGAGGACTTTGGCGTACCACAGAAAAGTAAGATGGAGAGCAAAGAAAGCGACACCAAAAGGGATAAATACAAAGACGTTTTTTGGTAAGAAGAAAGCTAGGTCAAAAATGATAACGGAACTTAAGAGAGAGATGAAGAAATCACGAACGGGAAGTTTGATAGCAAATTCTTTTACGAGAGCAATGAGGATGTAGAGCATTAATAGTAGTGAGGTCAAAGTAACTGCTGTTGCTGCTCCAGCGATGCCGTACGTTGGAATAAGGATGAAGTTTAGGATAGATGTCATGACAACACCAAAAATAGTAGCGATGAGGGGGAGAGCGAGTCGTCCAGCTCCAGCTAAAGCAAAAGCAAAGACGTAGAACACCGTGAGAAAGCCAGAACCGATGAGAAATATTTGATAAGCAGCGAGAGCGCCTGCGTAACGACTACCGTAGAAAAATTGAAGAACCTCAGCTCCGTAGGCATACAGAAGCGTCAGCATAGGGATAAGAATGATGACCATGAGGCGGAGAGACTGCATGACGAGTGATTTGGTTTCGGCATCAGTGGTATTGGTCTTGGATTTGGCGATGGCTGGTAAGAGAATAATAGTGAGAGCATAGAAGAGAAAGTAAGGGATACGTCCAGCGGTGATAGCGGCATTATACAAACCTGTGAGGAAATCATCGTGGAGCAGGGCTTTAACGAAGTAAAGGTCTACCGTCAGGATCAGTTCGTAACAGAGAAGAAAGAGGGTAAACGGCCAGGCGTAGTTGAGGAGTTGTTTGGCAGGAAAGGTGTAAGTACTTTCTTTAGCAGGCAGAGTTGGACTAACACGAAAAAGATCGTAGAGAGAGGCAATAAGGAAGATAGTGAGAGGGGCCGCGATATAGCCAGCTACTGCTCCTGCTACCCCGTAGAGGTAGCCAAAGCCAATGATAAAAATAATACGAGCGAGGGCGCGGAGAGTCTTGAGCACTGCTTGAAGGCGGAAGTAGTGGAGACCAGTGTAGAAGTAGAAGTAAAATGAAGCTGCTGCAAAAGCTGGAATGATGAAGGCAGAAAGCTGGAAGAGCGGAGTGAGGCTTGGGTCACGCAAAACAGTCTCTGCGATAAATGGTGAGAGAAGATAGAAAATGAGTGTGGTGGGGAGAATAATGAATACCTGGAGCTTGATAGCGGTCTTCTTGATACTGCGCACTCGATTAGGGTGGGATTCAAATATTTCAGCTAAGTACTTAGACATAGCTGTGGGAATGCCGTTACCTATAAGGACAATCAGCATAGTGGTGAGGGTGATGATAATTCCGAAGCGCCCGTAGTCTTCTGGTCCAAGAATACGACCCAGAGAGGCATGGATAACGTAGCCTGCTATATTGAAGATAATCTCAGAGGCGGTGAGCCAGATGAGGGCTCTATTGAAATTTTTCATGGAAATTCTTTACGATATAGTTTCGTGAAAGTGTCTTTTTTCTTACCCTTACTTTCTGTCGAACATTTCCGATGCGCTCTGTCGAGAAATGAGCTGTCCAGTTTGAGACAAACGTCACGCTCGATTTCTAGCGACTCTCTTATCGCAAATATTACCGACATCAACCGGAGAAAGAAAAAAGACATGTTCACTTTTAGAGATACTCCTTCCTATAGTATAGCCTACTTTTTCTCTACGGTATCTAAGATTTTTTGAAAGATCTCAGCTTCACTCCTAGTGGCATTGATAGAAAGAAGACACCATTCTGTTTCTCTCTTATGGAAGAGTTCGAGCTTCTGTTTGAGGTATTCCTGACCTTGTTCTGGAACACGGCTTCTCGTCATGATATCTTGTGCTGAAAGTTCAAAGAAGAAAGCTGGTTCTGCCTTAGGAAGACAAAGCAAGAGAAACCAAAGACCAAAGCGCACCAAGGCAGAATTTTTAGCCAG
>CAYHND010000003.1:14141-16188 GCA_964357915.1 uncultured Bdellovibrionales bacterium | reverse complement strand
TCTTCAGCGCGTTTGTACTGAGAGGCGTCTTGTTCTATCACTTTTTCTGAGCGGCCATTGTAGAGTTTGACACCACGAGACTCCATCTTGGCTTGGAGTTCTGCGCGGGTTCCTGGCACGACAGCATCAGTAGCTTTGGTAGCCTTACCAGCACCGTGGTTACAAGAATAAAAACTCGACATATTACCGTCTTGACCGACGCAGAGGTAGGCCTCGGTACTCATGGATGTCGGGATGAAGGCGGGTTCCCCGGTGTCTTTGAAGAGAGGATGGTCACTCATACGAGCTGGCCCATAGGCGCGACTGGTGCCATTACGGTGCACCCACACGTCTTTGTCATAATGAACTTCCTGGCTAACTAAGATATGAGGCATGTCGTAGAGGAGATCTGCTTCAATCTCTCGACCAAGAACTTTCTTTGCCGTAGTAATAAAGTTATGAGTGATAGTGGCGCGGTTGGCATGGGCGAAGTTAGAGCAAGCCTTGCGAGCCTGCATGTAGAGGTTGCCATCAGCGCCGTTGCCATCAAAGGTGATGAGAGGTTCTTTCTTGCCGTGGTCAGAAGCACGGATTTTCTCTGCAATGGTTTCAATAGTCTTACGATGAGGTGTGCGCCAGAAGAAACGTCCAATATTCATGAGAATAGCGGTAGAGAGATGTTCGCGTTTTTTGGCGGTAAACATGTACATGGTGTACTGACCGAGGATACCAGAGCCACAGTGCACCATGAGAAGGTACTGACCCTTGCGGAGATTAAACTTCTCGGCAACGACAGGATCAATAATATCCGTCACTTTCATGAGATCCAGAAAGTGATTACCAGCAGCTCCAATAATACCTGCACGAAACTGAGCAAAGAAAAGGAAGAGTGATGGGATGATGTTTTTGATATCGCGTCGGCTTGGAGGAATATCAAAAAAATTACCACGGTCAATGCTATTCTCGGCTTCATGCTTGGTCTTGATACCAAGGTAGCTCACGAGGGGCGCAACACCGAGACGCAAAATATCAATAATAACCCGGAAGGGGAGGACGGTGCCAACGTATTGCTTGGTGGGAACGGTTTTGGTGGCCTCTTGGAAAATAGCGTCTATTTGTTCAGGAGTGACATTAGTATCATCAAGATCAAGACGAACAAGACGCATACCACAAGCCGGATCGGAATCATTGACCTGGGGCAGAATATGATGTTCTGAAGTAACGGTGGTACCAGTAGCGTTCTTGCGTCCTGGTTTGGAGTGAACATCAGCCATAGCAGCAATATGATGAAAGACAGCATCATTTCCTGCCACGCTCTCGAGTTGCAAGAGAGTCTCTTCACCCGGCATCAACTTATCTCCAATATGGAATACCACCGGTACTTTCATTTTAGGAGTTTGGAATTCGCTTCGGTGTTCACTTTTTTTGCTAAAAGAGTTTTCAAACATACAAGATAAAAGTTGGGATGTAATTTAGAGTTGGCTGTATATTTCTTCATACTGCCGAGCGGTTTTTTTGAGGTCGAAATGTTCCTCAACATAGCGTCTGGCATTTTGACTAAGACGCTCACATTCAGCTGGATTATCCTTTAGATAAGCCATTGATTCAGTAAATTTTGCTCCCGAACCGGCCTCTATACTAACACATATTTCAGGGTTCGAAAACTCAGCAAATTGATTGAGATCACTCAGAATCACTGGCGTACCACAGGCATAGGCTTCAATGATGATAAGTGGAACATCGAGTTTACCATTGAGGTCGAGAACAGGAAAAGCAATAACATCAGCGGAGTTATAGAGACTAGGCATGTCAGGAACGGTGTCGGAATAACCGATAAATTTCTCCAAGTTAGCTTTTTGAAAAGCTTGTTGTACGGTAAGCTTCTTTTTTTGGTCGGCTTCGTTCTTGATGCGGTTGGCAAAAACAAAACGAATATTGGTATCAGGGTTGCTTTGGAAAAAGGTAATGAGAGCATCCACAAGCATGTCAGTAGCCCCAAGGCGGGTGTACTCTCCAGGGTACATGACTAGGAAATGGCTTTCATCGAAGCCGAGACTGTGGATGAAGT
>CAYHND010000003.1:0-14041 GCA_964357915.1 uncultured Bdellovibrionales bacterium | reverse complement strand
GGGGTGAAGATATAGTGAGTAATATCAAATGAGTTGCGTACACTGCGGAGATAACGAAAGAGAGCCCACTTAGCAAGAAGGTTGAATTGACCACTTGGAAAAATCGGAACCTGCTCTACGCTTTCTTGGAGACCAATGAGGGGGATTTGGGTAGTCAGAAGAGAGAGGCTGTGACCCGTTACAGCGCGCCCAAGAAAATAAGCGAAGTTTTTGGAACCCTCATCCCACGGAGGAACAAGTGGTCGAGTAGCAAGGAGGACGGACTTGGGCATAGGTGTTATTTGTAGTTACGGAAGAGCTCTTGGGTTTCATCCTTATGTTTGATTCGCACGACCACGTGGCGTTGTGAGAAGCTTTTTTCTGGGGTGATAAGCATGACCTTGTTTTCACCAAGAGGAGCTTCGAAGATCCCCTCACTAATAAGTGTATCATCACCGAGAATCTGATAAGAAAAGGCTGTGTCTTCGGTATAATTCGTTACCACAATATCAACATTCCTATTCCTATCTGGGCGGATGAAGGAAACAGACCACCAGTCCTTGCCTTTCTCTGGATCAAGCTCATCAATGTTTTGCTGAAAGAGAAACGCAAAAGAACCAAAAAGGAGAAGGAGTAGAATTATAAAGAGGGTGGACTGTTTCATAAAGAGAGATTTTTCTGGTAGATAGTGATGTAGCGAGAGCTGTAGATCTTGGAAAACTTCTTAGCAGTATTAAACTGAGCACTGTCTTTGACGGAGTCAACGACTACGAAATTGACTCCTGTAGCTGCGAAACAACGCTCACCCTCTTTACTACTTGGTGTAGATATCATGTAGAGGGTGCAGTGTTCTCGGTCAGGGTTAGTCTCGTAGCGACCGAAGTAGGCACGAGAAAAGGGGTAGCTATAGCCACGCATGAAAAAGAGCTTCATCCAGGCATCACCAACGATAAAATTATGATCCTTCACGATGCGGTCGTCAGTACTGGTGTGAGCGGCAAGGAACTGTGAAGCGTGGATAGTAGCTACAATGGGCTCGGCCTTGCTTTCTTTGAGTAGGGTAGCGGAGTTATCATAGTTACCACTGCTGATGATAAAAAGAAAAAGAAAGAGAGAAGAGAAAAGACCTAAGGCATGGGGGAGAAACTTTTGGTAATACCGAAAGTAGGATAGAAGAGCAAGAAGAGAGAGGGCAGCGCTAATACCAATAGGAAAGGAAAGATAGGCGCCGATACGGCTTGAAGGGATATCTACGAATAAAAGGTCGGGGCGGAGTGTCATTATGAGAAGCACACCACTCCAGCCCAGGAGAAAGCTACGAGCATAGCTCTTGGTCTTGAGAACAAAAGCAAGGAAGAAGAGGCCTAAAATAGCTAAAGCGAGGCGAGGGGCTCCAAGAGAGTTACTGATTTGTTCGAAAGTAAGACCGGTGCGAGTAGTTCTGGTAGGGGTACCAACGGCCGTAGTAATGGCATTGGTTTCTATATAGGTTGGCATAGCTACCAAAAAGAAAAACACGAGACTCGTAGCAATAATAGCTAAAGGAAAGGGCTTGATGATGAGAGTGAGCCAGTTTTTGAGAAGCGGGAGGGGGTTTTGTATATGTAGCAGCAGGTGAAGAATGATAGTAGCCACCAATGCAAATAAGAGCATAAAGGTGCTTAAGTGATGAATGTAAGCGAGAGTCCAGGAGAATAACAGGGCTAGCCCGAGGAAGCGGCTGTCTTTGGTGCGCAGTCCTCGATACAGACACAATAAGATAAGAGGAATAAAGAGATTGCCAAAAGTATTACCCACCACCCCACCACTGACAAACTTGCTTTGCGGTGAAGCGAGCGAGTAGAGAGGTCCAAAGAGAAAAAGGGTCAGTAAGAAAGCATTCTCACCCGTCCACAGAGGACTTTTGATACTGGGTAAGGTGATACCACGGGTAAGATAATAGGCGAGAGTTGCCAGAGCGAGAAGGCTCAGTATATTGATGAGGTGTAAGAAAAGAATAGGAGCAGCAGAAAGAAAACTTGTTTGTGAAAAGAGAGCAATAGCTGCCAGAGTCAGGTGTTCGCCAATGATGAAATCAGCGATAGGCTCGGGTGAGGTGACGCGGAAACCACTAGCGGTATCACTGACAATATTTTGTTCGGCATACAAGGGGAGATTGCCTGTTTCAGAAATACTTTTAGCCCAGTAGAGGTGATGACCAAGGTCTGTTGATGTTGGAAGAATCGTATCAGTGAGATAGACAGTTTTGATGAGAAGTGTGGTTCCCAGAAGAAAAAGAAAAAGCCAGGACTGCTTTTGAGAAAAGGTAAAGCTATGCGGGCCTGGTTTTTCTTCCAGACGTTCTTTGCGAGTGAGAAGGGAAAAACACAAGAAGAGCAAAGCGGTGAGGAGAGTGATGAAAATAGAGAGAGTAAGCACGTTTAGATTAATCCCAGCTTTACCCATGCCAAGCATGCCAAAAATAAGGATTGACTGACTGAGAGCAAAAGAAAAGGCTAGTTTTTCCCACACCATGAGACGGGAAGAAGTTTTCTCAAAAAGAGCGGAGAGAACAAACCAGCCAATGCCAAAGCAGAGGATAGAAAGTGTCACTAAAAATGGCAGAAAGGCTGTTGGAAACCACATAGATCTATTGTTGCATGCTTCTATTGTACCTGCCTTTGGTGGTTTGCCAAAGCGGCTACGTACTTCTTGGCGATGAGATGCCAGTGGTAGTGTTCTTCAGTATAGACGGCTGCTTGAACACCAAATGCCAGGCGAGCCTGGTCATCATTGAGGAGCGTAAGAATAGCCTCCTTGTAAGCGAGTGCGTCGAGAGGTGCTACGAGAATACCGTTTTGTTTGTGAGTGAGAGCATCCTTGAGGCCTTCAAGATCTGAGGCAACGACGGGACGCTCACAGATAGCAGCTTCGAGGACGGTCAATCCAAAACCTTCCATACTACCTGGAATAGGAATATTCGGAGAAACAACCACATCCACACTATTAAAGAGTATCTGCATATGTTCCCAAGGAAGATTGGTCATCAGCTTGACGTTGTCGCTGAGATCCAGTTCTTGAACTGCTTTTTCACAAAGAGGAAAGTAGTCAGTGTCACCCGGAGTGTTCTTCTTGACGACGGCACCCGCAGCCACGAAGATAATATTTTTGGGAAGAATAGGCATGACTTCACGAATGAACCACTCAACACCCTTGTGCGCAACGTAGCGACCAGTTCGGAGAATTACGTATTTATCAACAAGAGACATCCCGAGCAGTTGTTCGAGCTCTTGGCGGGTGGTGGGACGAAGAACAGCTTCTGGGTCGATACCATTATGAATTACCTCAACAGCTTCCGCATCAATACCAGCTCGGACAGCTGTTTGTAAGGTTTCTTCACTGACACAGATAAGCCGGTCAAGAGTTTTGAGACAAGGAATATTGACCAGAGCGTACAGTTTAGACAGGAAGCCTTCTTTGGTAGCAAAGGTAATATCAAGACCATGGAGCACTGAAGCAACTATCTTAGAGGGATAGCAGATCTTGAGGACAGCCCCAACGGGAGCGAGTACTCCGTCACCAAGAAGGATGGCGTCAAATTTGCGCGCCTGCCAGAGTGATTGAATGAGAACTCGTGGGATAAAGAGGGGCAGGCCAGCCTTGCCAAAGCGATTAGCGATAGTGGTGGTCTCTGTAATCTTTGGTAGCCAGACCGAAAGAGCGTAATTCTGGTTTTCAATACCACCCGTAATTGGTGGGTAGGCTCGCGAGATAAAGAGAATTTTCATAGCTCGTTCCCTAGCGGTTAGCGGGAGTATTTATCTTTCTTGATTTGGTACATGAGGTCTTCAGTCAGACGACGTGAAGAGCGGATCATGTCTGCGATAAGGGCAAAGACAAAAAACTGAAGACCAATAAAGAAAAAGCCAGTACCGAACCAGAGGTAGTTACGATACGGAGAAATTTTCAAGTCTTGCGAATAGAAGAAAAGGAAAGTAAGGAAAAGGAGAATTCCTACCAGCATCAAGAACAGACCCGGGATACCAAAGAACTTCATAGGGCGGACATCACGGATAGCACGGATGATAATGCGAAAGCTAGTATTGACGTAGCTCCAGATGGTTTTGACGACTCGACTCTTGCGTCCCTCAAAATAGGTGACCATGACAGGGAGCCAAACAATTTTTAGATTCTTACCAAGGGCATCAATAATCACTTCTTGGGTATAGGTGAAATCTCCTGGGAGGTTGAGGCGTAGTAAAGTCTCGCGATTGTAGGCTCGAAATCCACAAGTAAGGTCTTTGATGTTCACGTTCATGAATGAGCCAATAAGCTTGGCAGCCACGCGGTTGAGGAGGTTTTTGAGGAAAGGGATATTCTTGGCAGCCAGATGATCAAATCTATCAGCGCTGACCATGTCAGCCTCATTTTTGAGAAGGGGTTGGATCAGCTTCTTGATGTCCTCTGGATCAAACTGCCCATCAGCATCAATGTTGACCATGATATCGGCGCCATTTTCGAGGGCTCGCTCTGCGGCATGACGAAAAGTCTTACCGATACCACGATTGACACCATTGCTATAGACAAACTCTGCTCCAGCCTCTTTGGCTACGGCAAAAGTGCGGTCTTTAGAACCATCATCAATCACTTGGACAAGGACCTCATCAACACCATCAATGTGGCGTGGGATACGCTTTATAGTGCTGGCTATTTTTTCTTCCTCGTTAAAGGCTGGTAGGTTGACGATGAGACGCATAGAGCTACATTCAAAAATTAAAATGAAAAGATATAAGGGTTAGGGAGTTTCTTGGATGAAGAGCTTAGGACTAATACAGTCGATACTACAAGTGGAGCGGATAGCCTCTATGTCATCTCGTTTACTTTTTTCGAGCAGATCGTTTTTGCAACGATTGAGTTCTTCCTGGCAAGATGAGCGACGTTCTTCGAGATAGCTCCAGTTGGGTTGGTAACCAAAGTAAGCAAGGACAAATGAGGCGATGACGATAAAGCCAACGATCCAAATAGTAGTGCGAATCAGAAACCAAATCATAGATTAACGGCCAATACCGCGATAAACAAACTCAGTCTCATGAGCAACAAAGGCCTCTCGGTTGAGACAGTTTTTGCCATCGACAATGGCTTTGATATTATGCTCTATCAGGAGCTCTGGAGTGAGAGATTCGATAAACTCACGGTGGTTCGTAGCGATGATGAGAGCGTCTGATTTTTTGAGAATTTCTTCGAGTGAGCTTGTAGAAGAGTGGTCTGGAAGGAGGGGATCAAAAGTCTCGATGATACATTTATGATCTTTGAGTTCGATAATAATGGCCTCAGCAGGGGACTCACGAAGATCAGCCACATTGGCCTTGTAGGAGAGGCCTAAGACACCAACAGTAGTTTTCTTCATGGGAAGCTCCATTTCATTTAAGGCATCTTGCAGTCTATCGACAGTATAGAGAGGCATGCCATCGTTGGTACGGATAGCCAGTTTGAGAAAGGCATGGTTGAAACCAGACTCTTTGGCGCGTTCGACGAGATAGTGGGGATCTACCGGGATACAGTGACCACCCACACCACATGACGGGTAGTGAGCCATGAAAGCAAAGGGTTTGGTAGCGGCACCATCGATTACGTCTTTGACATCGATACCCATCCTATCAAAAGACATAGCGATTTCATTAACGAAGGCAATGTTGATATTGCGGAAAGAGTTTTCCATGATTTTGACGGCTTCAGCCTCACGGATGTGCTTCATCGGACGAATCTCAGCGTCGATAATAGACGAGTAAAATTGGAGAGACATTTCAAGACCAATCTTTTCGAAGGAACCTACGACGCGAGGGATGTTGGTCACGTTCCACTGAGTACTTCCCGGATCGATACGTTCAGGACAGTGCGAGATAAAAATATCCTTACCAATAGTGAAGCCGTGCTTTTCAAAAATAGGTTTGATGACTTCCTCA
Organism: uncultured Bdellovibrionales bacterium; assembly: GCA_964357915.1. Classification (GTDB taxonomy): domain Bacteria; phylum Patescibacteriota; class Minisyncoccia; order Moranbacterales; family UBA1568; genus UBA1568. The sequence goes on along the minus strand of CAYHND010000003.1, from coordinate 8,120 downwards.
GAGACATAGGGATTGACGGTAGACTCAAGAACTACCAAAGCTCCCTTCTTGGTATGAGTAGCAACCATCTCAGCAGCACCGATGACTGGTGTCAGGTCGGGGTGGCGTAGAGCATCTACCGGAGTAGGGACAGCAATAAGGTGTACATCAGCTTCGGCAATGGCACTGGCATCTGAAGTAAGGGTGTGTAGAGGGAAGAGGGCAAAGTTTTCTTCAAGGTAGTCATCACTAAAAGGCTGCTTGCCTGATTTAAGGAGTGCAATTTTCTCGGTATCAATATCCACGCCGATGACTTCATAGCCACGTTCCTGACAGCGGACTGCGAGTGGGAGTCCTACATAGCCCAGGCCAATTACTGAAACTTTCTTCAAATCAAAGGTATTTGTTTCTTGCATAGTATTTCTTAGAGATAACCTACTTATTGTATAAAAAAGGCTTTCAAAAAGCAAATTATAGAGCCTGAATACCGCTATTGACTTTTTAGGCAAAAAGGAGTATAATACTAGGTTAAGTAAATTAATACCATAACTTGACATCGATTTTTTGAGGAGACTTAGGATGGGTATTTTTCAGTTCTTTAAGAACAACTCTAGCAAGAAAGCTCTCAGTCATGAGGCTGAAATGCTTATCGGGATCTTGGATCGGGGTGTAATCGATATGATTGACCTTGAAAAAGGAAGTCCAGTAATGGACTTTGGCTACAACTCCAGGGAAAAATTCGAGCTCGTGGTCTCATCAAGGGACTGGAGCCTATATGTGACTGGTTCTGCTGAAGATATCTCGAGTGGAACAGTATTTCATGAGGCTAATGGCGCGGTACCCGAAGAAGTACTCGCTTTTCAGTGGACCAACAAATGTTTGCTGGAACTAGCTCGAGCTCTCAAGGACAACCAAGCCTACGCCACTACTGAACGAGGTTTTGGCTGGCGAGGTCGAATCAGGGAAGACTTCTCTGATTACCAAACGATACTCGTCTATCGTCGTTAACTTTGTTGAGCAGCAATATCTCAAGTAGTTTTCAACGAGAGACATCACAGGACTTTCCGCAAGGGGGTCCTGTTTTTTTATTTGGTCAATACCTCGTGGCTTGCCCTGGGGTGAACACTATTTATAAGAATGGGTATATGGAGTGAAGAATATATTTTAGACAGAGTGCTGAAGAGGAGAGAGTTTGCTATAATAACAGCATGCGCATAGGAATCAACGCATCTTTTTTACGTAAACCCGGGACCGGCATTGGCCAGGTGACTTGGCATTTCCTGCGTATCCTCGCAGAACTCCCTGCCTCACAAGATCACGAGTTTTTCATCTACACTGAAAATGAGGTGGTCAAAGGACCACTCCCTCATGACTTAGTCGCAAACTTCAGGTATCGTGCTCGACTTCCTTGGTGGAAGCGTGATGACCAAATCCGCAAGTATCTTTGGGAAACGAAAACCTTACCGAGTCTGGTAAGGAAGGATACGTGTGATGTTCTCCTCTCTCTGTATCAGTCAGCCACGGTGCTTAATGGTATCCCACACGTCGTACTCGTTCATGATCTTATTCCTGAGATTTTCCCAGAGTACCGGCAAACTCTCCGTAAGCAGTTTTTTTGGAATCAGGTAAAAAAAGGTCTAGCAGGGGCGCGTGCCTATATCGCTGTCTCACGCCATACCAAAGAAGATATGGTTAAGTATCTGCATATTGATCCGAGTAAGGTAAGCGTACAGAAACCTTCCGTAGATCCGTTGTTTGAGAAAGAAGTGTGTCTTCCTGACAAAGCTCGTGTGACCATGAAGTATAGTTTGCCAGAAGCATTCATCTATCATGGTGGGGGACTGGAAATTCGCAAGAATACAGAGTTGGTACTGCGAGCCTACAAAGCTCTGACCAGAATTATGCCCGAGAAAGAATTACCATGTCTCGTCATTTCAGGGACAATCCACAGTGAGAAAAATCCACTCGCTACTCCCGTCAAGAAACTCATCCGAGAACTCGAGCTAGAAGATAGAGTGTCACTCTTGGGTCATGTCCCACTAGCAGATCTGCCAGTACTCTATGCGCTCGCTACCGTGTTTGTGTATCCAAGTCGCTATGAGGGATTTGGACTGCCGGTACTCGAGGCTATGAAAGTAGGGACGCCCGTGATCACTACTCGAGTAGCCTCTATTCCCGAAGTAGGGGGAGAAGCGGTACTCTATACTCGTCTAGATGACAGTGATGCTCTTGCCTGTCTTATGAAGAAGGTCGTACAAGACGCCGGTCTGCGAGCAGAACTTTCTCTGGGCGAGAAGAAGATAGCTCAGGGGTTCAACTGGATTTCTTTTACGAACGGTATACTTTCAGCAATTCAAAAAATATGAACCAGCGTCTCGTTTCTGAGTATCTTGCTAAGGTTGAACAGTGGCCATGGGAACGTATTGGCCAGTTCAGTCTGATTGGGCTCCTCTGTTTTTTATTGGCTTTAATGCCATTTCAACCAGGATTTGTCCTCGATGAAGTACATCTTCTTTTTTATACATTCCTTTTGTTTTTGGCTTGTCTCTACCGACCCACCTGGAGTTTTCTCTTACTCACTGCGCTCTTGCCCCTAGAAACCACCAACCTATTGCCAGTACACTTGGGCATTGATCTGCGTCCATATCAACTGCTGACCGTTACGCTCGCCTTGGCGCTTGCGGTACGTTTGATGACTAAGAAGATTAATTGGCCACTTTTTACACTTACCCGCATCGACTGGTGTGTCGCCCTCTTGGGAGTAGGGTCACTTTTGGCCATAGTTGGGGCTCTAGATCCTGCCAAAGCTACCAAAAGCACACTCATCTTCGTTTCGTTTGCAGGGCTCTATGGAATAATGCGTTATTTCCTGAGTCAGACAGCTCTTCGTAGTCAAAGCATACTCGCGCTCAGTGTTGGTACGGGTGTCGTTTTTCTTGTGGCGCTTTGGCAAAACATCGCCTCTTTAGGAGGATGGACTACACATATGGTTATGGATGGCAGGCCAAACAGCACCTTCTTTGAAGCTGATTGGCTGGGGTTGTTTAGTGCTCTCATTGTGCTTTTGAGCACAGCGGGTATTTGGTATAGTTTCAAAAAGAAATACCATCGTCGACAACCATTCGGATTTATTGCTTTGGTAGTGATGCTTTTTGTTTCATGGATGGTTTTGGTGCTGACAGTAGCACGAAGTGCCTGGCTGGCTACGCTAGTTGGTCTCATTATTCTCTTCTTAGGAGGCTTGTACTCAGTACGCGCAGGTTGGTGGAGACGGAAACTCCTTCTCATCACCAGCACCGTTGTTATCTTGACTGCCATAAGCGCAGTTGTGGTCGTGACAACTACTGGATTGACCCGTTTTGATATTTCACAACGTCTGTCGAGTACGGCGACTGGAGAACAGCTGATTACCGTAGCTTGTACCACCGAGACTGTATTACCGGAGACTATTTCTTCTCTAGAGATGCTCGCGAGTTACGGTTGTCAGCATATCCGTCTGGAAGAAAAAGAGATACTAAGAGAATCTGGAATGAGTATTCAGGAGGTGAAGCGTGTTGACCCTAACTTTAATACCAGAAGTGAGATCTATAAGAAAACCTTTACCCTTATCCAGTCACACAGCCTGCTTGGTATTGGTGGTGGGAACAGTGCTTTGGTACTTGGTACTGATGCCCAAGGGGCAAGTCTCAATGCGAGCAATCTTTTCTTGGAAACCTGGCTTTCAAATGGACTACTTGGACTCCTTGCTCTTCTCGCTATTTTTGGGATACTCCTTGTACGCTTTCTTGATGAATGTCGCCGAGGGTCAGAGAAACACCTTCTTGGCCTTGCCTTATTACTCGCCTTAATTACATTTAATCTTTTTAATGCGGGGATGCTGTTGGGAATTTTCTTTGGGCTCTTGGCCTACCTGGCAACACTTGCGGAAGAAAGTGGCCACATGATAAAGCTTGAGACTGACTTCAAAGTATTATGACCAAAGAAATACCCACGAGAAGGGCTATCGATATTCGCATGCTTGGACGTAAGCGGACGGGGGATGAAACCGTTTTCTTTGAACTGACCCGTGAGATACTGCGTCAAGATTACGAACATGAATACCGACTCCTCACTAATGAGACAGATGGAGAAGCCCTTGCCTTACTCTACACTCGCCTTGGACTACAGCCAGAGGACACCAAAAGAAAAATAGTCGTTCTTCCGACGAGCAATCGTTTTTGGTGGAACTTGGTTACACTGCCAGTGTTTCTGTGGAAAGAAAGAATTACGCTTTTTCATACTCAGTATATCTTGCCGTTTTGGGTACCTCGCTTTACGAAAGTAATAGATCATATTCACGATGTTTCTTTTTGTGCGCTACCTCAATTTATTAGTAAAAAGGATCTCTTTTTCCTCCGTTTACTTATCCCACGCTCACTTCGTATGAGTACGTACATTGTGGTGCCGAGTCAGTTTACGAAGGATGAAGTGATCAAATACTACGGTATACGTGAAGATAAGATAGTGGTCATTCCTAACGCTCTCGGGAGTCAATTTCTCGCCAACCACAACACGCGCGACAGTGATGAGACAATTCGCGACAAATATGGATTGCCAGATTCATTTCTTCTCTATGTCGGGACACTCCAGCCTCGCAAAAACATCCCATTTCTTATCAAAGCTTTTACTGAATACCGAGCGCGTTTTCCAGAGTCACAACTCGTGATTGTGGGTAATAGAGAGGGACATCATGTCGATCGAGGCATTACAGAGGCTCCGGGGGTGGTTTTTCCGGGCTATATCGATGAAACTGATCTACCCCGTGTATTTCATATGGCAAGTGTATTTGTCTTTCCCAGCCTCTATGAAGGCTTTGGTATACCTATCCTTGAAGCTATCAGTCAGTCAGTACCAGTAATAGCCTCAGATATACCCTGTTTCCGTGAAATAGGGGGTGAAGCGGTACTCTATTTTGATCCTAGGAACGTTGACTCACTGCTACAAGCATTGTATTCTTTAGAGGATTCATTCGCTAAGAAAGCCGAGCTTGTGGCCTTAGGTCAGAAGCAGATAGGGCACTTTTCTTGGGCTCAAAGTGGCACAAAACTCCTCACTTTGTATAACCGTTGAGTCAAGGGGATCCATTCAATTTTTTAGATGTACCTATGGCATTTACCTATACCAATAAAAAAAATAGTTTTTCCGAAGAACCAAAAATTAATAACAAGAAAAGAATTATCCGCATCGCTCTTTTTGTGGTGTTACTGTTAGTTATAGTCGGCGGAGCCTTTGCTTTGAAAACGGGCTTTGCTCTGAATAAGATTACGCAAGGTGATGGGAGTATTTTGAAGAGTATTTGGAAGTCTCTTCCGGGAGTAGAAAAAATCCTAGAGGGTGAGAAAGACGGAAGAGTCAATATTTTACTTCTTGGTATGCGTGGTGAGAACGTGCCTGGCGGAGGTCTCTTGGCCGACACTATCATGGTGCTCTCTATTCATCCAAAGGGTGAAGATCCAAACGATACTAGTCGTGCCTCACTTATCTCTATCCCTCGAGACCTCTATGTGACGGTGCCTGGTGGTTCAGAACAGCGCAAGATTAACGCGGTTTTTGCCTTGGGTGAAGAGCGTCGTCATGGCGGCGGTGGTACGCAGGATATGCGTGCCGTGGTGTCTGAGGTGATTGGTCAGCCAGTACCATACGCAGTCACCATTAACTTTCAGGGCTTCAAAGATGTCGTTAACTCCCTGGGTGGTATTGAAGTAACTTTGAAAGAGCCCTTTACTGAAGCTCTCCAATTCAAAGAACCACAGGTCTGTGATCCATATGTCTATACTGAGCCGACTAATCCACCGCAGTATCAGGATAAATACCATACTCGTAAAAACGGTACCAAGTATATCGCCAAGTCCTACCCACTTTGCTACAACAAACAACAAGAGTGTGGTGGTGAATTCTCTCTGCCTGCCGGTCTAAACACCCTCGATGGTGATAAAGCGCTTTGCTATTCACGAGCCCGCTATCAGACTAATGATTTCGAACGCGCAGCACGACAGCAGGTAGTCATTCAGTCCATTAAAGACAAGGCGTTGAGTGTCGGAACGCTCACAGATTTCTCTAAGATCAATGCTCTTATTGATAGTTTGGGAAATAACACGACGACTAATTTTGAGGCTTGGGAAATCAAGCGTGCCTTCGATCTCTACCAGACTCTCGGTGATGTTCCTTTGAAGCAAAAAGTTCTTTCTGACTCTGAAGAAGGCCTTCTCTACGCGCCTCCTATTACCGAAGGTTCTGGCTACATCCTTCTGCCACGGGGGGACAATTACGAGCGTATTCACGAACTATTCAGTAACTCCCTTAAGTAGAATACTATGGAGTCCATAGAACTCTCTATCGCAGTCAATACGTACAAGAGCCCAGAACTGTTGCGTCTGTGTCTCGAGTCTATCGAGCGTTTCATGCCAGGAAGCGGTATCCGTTATGAGGTGATGGTGGTAGATAGTGCTACTGAAGAAGATATGGAAATGATGATGCGTGAGGATTTCCCTCATGTGCGTTTCCTTCCATTTCGTGAAAATGTTGGTTTCAAGTCACTCATCAATACCTCATTAGATGAAGCGAAGGGAGAGTACGTCTTTCTCATTAATGGAGATATTATCCTGACTGAAGGTGCGGTACCTGAATTGTTGGCCTATTTGCGTGAGCATCAGGACATTGGCATTCTCGGACCCAAGCAGTTTAACTTCAACGGATCTATCCAGCAGAGTTTCTTTCGTTTCTACAAACCTACTACCATTCTCTATAGGAGAACCTTCCTCGGTCGCTTTGCTTTTGCCAAACGTCATCTGGATTGGTTTGGGATGAAAGAAATAGGTGATCCTAAGGAGCCAATACCAGCAGAATGGGTTATCGGTTCTGCTCTCCTTGTCAGACGCAAGGTGGCTCTTGAAGTAGGCTATATGGACAATCGTTTCTTTATGTACATGGAAGATGTGGATTGGTGTCGGCGCTTTTGGGAAAAGGGTCTCAGGGTGGTGTACTACCCAAAGTGTTTTGTCTATCACTATCACGGTAAAGGCAGTGCTCAGGGGGGTTTCTTCAAATCACTTCTTTCCAACAAGCTGACCTGGTACCATATCGAAAGTGCTATGAAGTACTTTTGGAAGTACCGTGGCCAAAAATCACCAACTATTTTCTAACCCGGATTTACCGCTACAGCACATGAATACTCCTGAAGATACCTCTGTTACAGAGACAAGAGACGAAGCAGCCCTTGTCTACGCTCATCAGAAACGCCTCTTTCATAAGAGCTTTTTCTTTTTTTTGATACTTTTTCTTTTGGGGCTTAGTTTTTGGCTGGGCTTTGAGCGCGGTCAACAAAAAGCGAGTACGACTGAAAACCAGAGCGAAGTCATCTCTCCGGAAGATGTCATGTTTTTGAATAAGGAAGGGGGAGATAAGACGATTGATTTTGGTTTGTTTTGGAAGGTGTGGGGACTGCTTCGGGATAAGTATGTTGATAATAAGGAATTGGACTCCAAGAAACTTTTTTATGGAGCGATAGACGGGATGCTAGCTGCTACAGGAGATCCCTACACTACGTTCTTTAGTCCCGAGGAGAATGAAGAATTCAAAGAAGAGATAACGGGTACTTTCTCGGGTATTGGAGCTGAAATGGGTCTTAAGGATGAGGTGATCACGGTGATTGCTCCACTGGAGGGCACACCAGCAGAGAAAGCTGGACTACTCTCAGGGGACAAGGTGCTCCAAATTGATGGGGAGAGCACGGCGACACTTTCTTTAGATGAAGCCGTCAAGAAAATCCGTGGCGAAAAAGGCAGTGTCGTAAAGCTGACTATTTTCCGTGAAGGAGAAGAGAATACTCGTGATATTGATGTAACACGCGATACCATTGTAGTGAAGAGCGTTCGTTTTGAAATGAAAGATAATGACATCGCTCTTATTCGTGTCAGTCGTTTTGGTGATGATACCGAAGCTGCTTTTGCTGAGGCAGTCAAACAAGTAAAGAGCAGTAATGCCAAGGGTCTGGTGATTGATCTTCGTAACAACCCCGGGGGCTATCTCGACGCTGCTGTGGAGATGGGCAGTTTGCTCCTTCCAAGCCAGAAGGTAGTCGTGATTGAAGAAACGGGAGATGG
>CAYHND010000002.1:0-34293 GCA_964357915.1 uncultured Bdellovibrionales bacterium | reverse complement strand
TGATTGACCGGTTCTGAGACGAGAGAGTCGTTAGAAAATGTCCGCACCCTAAGGAACTACCTCGTGGAAGGACATTTTCTCGACAATGAGTCCAAGAACCTTCAATCAGAAGAATAGGTGTGAAGAGGTAAACAACTTTGGTATCAATCCAAGTAGAGAAAACTTTATGCAAATGAAAAACTTTTTAGCCATTGATTGGGGGCGAGCCAAAGTAGGGGTGGCCTTGGCGCATGCAGAGACACGGATAGCGGTACCGTATGGAATCTGGCCGGTAGACGAGAACCTATGGCCTATTCTTGAGGAAATCATACAGATTGAAGAAATTGGCATAGTTATCTTAGGTGACCCTGAGCATCCAGAGGCTGACTTTGCTCTAGAACTCTCAGAAGTGAAGCGGAAGTTTATATCACTAGGAGTGGAAGTCATCATGCAAAATGAAATGTTCACGAGTAAAATGGCTCAAGCTAATAGGCTGGAGGCCGCCAAGAAAGCTATTCAAGCTTATGATGATGCTGAGGCCGCTCGCATCATGCTCACAGACTGGCTATTAAAGAAGTAGGTATTTGAGAGAGTACTGTTATTTAAGCAGATATAAAATCTGAGGGTAAACCGCCTTTTGTTTTGGGCGTTTTATGCTAAAATGAAGCTATATCGTATACAAATAAAGTGAAACTATGGAACAACCTTTTCTCTCAGTGATTATTCCCGCCTATAAGGAAGGGGAGCGTATTGGACGTAACCTTCTCGAGATAGATAAGCACCTTAAGGGGAAGAGTTTTACCTATGAAATCATTATTATTGTTGATGGTTCACCAGACAATACAGCTGAAATTTCCCGTAATTACGGCCTCCAAGTACCTTGTGTGAGAGTAATAGAGAATCCAGAAAATCATGGTAAGGGTTATGTAGTACGCCAGGGACTGCTTGAGGCTCAGGGAGAGTATCGTCTTTTCTTGGATGCTGATGGTTCTACTTCTATTACGCATCTTGATGCTTTCATGACTCAGTTTGAGGCTGGTTATGATGTGGTGGTTGGATCACGTGATATCGAAGGATCTTTCATTCAAATACATCAACCAAAACATCGAGAGGTGATGGGTAACATGGGGAATATTCTTATTCGTGTGGTCCTTGGCTTATGGAGCTATCCGGATACTCAGTGTGGTTTCAAGATGCTCAATGCTAAGGCGGCTGAGGCAGTAGCAAGCCGTATGGTAGTGGATCGTTTTGGTTTTGATTTTGAGCTTATCGCTCTTGCTCAGAAACTGGGCTTCAAAATCAAGCAAATGCCAGTGCGTTGGATGAATGAAGAGGGTTCTACGGTAAGCTTGACGGGCAAGAATGGTTTTATTCAAGTAGTGATAGATCTTTTCAAAACCCGCCTGCGTTTCTGGTTTGGGAGGTATCATATTGGTCAGTACAAAAAAAGTCAGTTGATCTAACTCAAGATCTCTTATAGAAACAAAAAAATGTCTCCAAAAACAAACACAACTGAAGAATCAAAAAATCCATCAGAACTCCGTCAAGATATTATTACGGGTGACTGGGTGGTGATTGCAACTGGCCGGGCTAAGCGACCTGATGAATTTGTAGCTTCTCGGATAATCAATAATTCTCACGAAGATCCACTTGAAGATCCAGAAGCGAGTGGCCAAGAGCCAGATGTTTTGATTTACCGTCAGGCTGATGGAGATTGGAGCTTACGAGTTTTTCCTAATAAGTTCCCAGCTTTTGTGCGAGGCAAGACTCCTAAGAACCTCAATGAGGGACCATATGTCGCTCAGACAGGCACGGGTTATCATGAGGTGGTAGTGACGAGGAGTGCGTATCAGTCTATTGCTGAGATGGAGGTCTGGCGAGTGGCAGAGCTACTCGATGCTTATCAGGAGCGTTATCTTGGGTTGATGAATAAAAAATCGGTCAACTATATTCAGGTCTTCCATAACCATGGTAAGGAAGCCGGAGCATCATTGGCTCATCCACATTCACAGCTGATGGCCATTCCAGTTGTTCCCAGTGAAGTAGTGCGTGATCTCGAGGGTGCCAAGCAGTATCATCAAGCCCATAAACTCAACGTTTTTGATACCATCCTTGAATATGAAGGAAGCTCTGGCAAGCGAGTCGTTTTTGAGAATGAGCACTTTGTGGTATTTTGTCCTTTTGCCTCACGGAGTGCTTTTGAGATGTGGATAGTAGGTAAGCGTGACAACCCCTATTTTGAGCGAATCACTGACGAAGAGAAATACGCTTGTGGAGAAGCTCTTCATATGGCGCTCAAAAGTCTCTTTAATGGGTTGCAAGATCCAGCCTATAATTTCTTCATCCATACGGCACCTTGTGATGGTCAAGAATATAGCCACTATCGTTGGCACATAGAGATAGTGCCAAGGACTACTATTTGGGCTGGTTTTGAACTCTCTACTGGCATTGAGGTTTCTACGCTTGCCCCGGAAGTAGCCGCTCCTTTCCTTCGTTCGTATCTTACATAACTTATGTCAAAATCATTCCTCGTTGTTGCCAATCTAAAGATGAATCTCATGTCACGTTCTGAAGTGCGACAGTACCTTCAAGTACTGACCCGTGAAGCTGAGGGGCGTAATACCAGCTCATCAGAAGTGATTTTGTGTCCGCCCATGTTGTATCAGAACGAGTTTGATCATCTACCAGCGGGTTTTGCGCGTGGAGCTCAGAATATGTTTTGGGAAAAGAGTGGATCATACACCGGTGAGATTTCACCAGTTATGCTCAAAAATGATGGTATCGAATATGTTCTCGTAGGACACAGTGAACGCCGACTCTATGGAGGGGAAGATGATGAGATAGTCAGAACGAAGACCCATAGCGCTCTAAAGAACCTTCTGACACCAATTGTCTGTATTGGTGAGACTGAGGACGAGCGAGTGAAGGGTCAAACAGCTAGTATCATAGACACGCAACTCAAGAGTATTTTTGTCGGTCTTTCCAAACTGCAGGCGGAGAAAATTATTCTAGCCTATGAGCCACGCTGGGCTATCGGAACTGACCGAACGCCTGAGACTGCAGAAATCATGCAGGTACGGGTGATGATTCGTAAATTTCTTCAAGAGCTCTTTGATGAAAACACGGCCACGCGTATCCAGGTGCTCTACGGAGGTTCTGTCAAAAGCGCCTATCTCGGAGCCGTCTCTTGGGAAGCTGATATGGATGGAGTGTTGGTTGGTCGGGAGAGTTTGTTTCCGTATGAAATTGTCAAAATGATTAGTCTCCATGAGCAATATACTAAAGAAGTTGTCTAAAAGATAAATAGAAAAAGATAGTATGGAACAAAAAGTACGAGTAGCTATCAATGGATTTGGCCGTATTGGACGCGCTGCTTTCAAAATAGCTTTACAAAAAAAAGATATTGAAATAGTAGCCATCAATGATCTAACGGAGCCGAGTGTGTTAGCTCACCTGCTCAAGTATGATACCGCCTACGGACATTTCCGGGGCGATATTACGGTGACCAAAACAGGTATCCAGGTGAACGGAGTAGAGTACCCTATGTTTGCCGAGCCTGTGCCAGAAAAACTACCATGGAAGAAATTAGCAGTGGATGTGGTATTGGAATGTACGGGACGCTTCACAGATAAAGAAGCTGCTTCCAAACACCTGACAGCGGGTGCTCATAAAGTAATTCTCTCAGCTCCATCAAAAGGAGACGATGGCTCGGTGCCAACTTTTCTGATGGGCGTTAATCAGGAGCAGTATAAGGACGAGACGGTGTTTTCTAACGCATCGTGTACGACGAACTCTCTAGCGCCTATTGCCCAGATACTGCATGAAAAGTTTGGTATCGAAAAGGCTCTCATGACCACCATTCATTCATATACTGCTGATCAAAACCTACAAGATGGTCCACACAGGGATCTCCGGCGTGCACGTGCAGCAGCCGAAAATATCGTACCAACGACTACGGGAGCCGCTATTGCTGTTACGCAAGTACTCCCCGAGCTCAAGGGAAAGTTTGACGGTCTTTCGGTACGTGTTCCTACAATCGTGGTGTCTCTGACAGATTTTACCTTTCTTTTGAAACGAAAAACAACAGTAGCGGAGATTAATAATGTTCTCAAAGAGGCAGCAGCGAGTAGTCGTTATCGACAAGTCCTGGCAGTGACAGAGGAACCATTGGTCTCCTCAGATTTCATTGGCAATCCATACTCAAGTATAGTCGACCTTGCCCTTACAGCGGTTGTCGATGGAGATTTGGTCAAGGTAGTGGCTTGGTATGACAACGAATGGGGCTACTCTAATAGACTGGTCGAGATGGTTCTGCACACAGGACATTCGCGATCCTAAAACACGGTGCTATGAAGGAGGAACGCAGAGCACAAGAACAGCGGTTGAAAGAAATACAGGGCATGGCATTTGCTGGTCTGTCTGATGACGTTATCTTAGAAATTCTGGCTGAACGTAAACATCTAGAAAATATCGTAGCGGACTATCAGAAAGAGGATGCCTTGTTGCAAGAATCAGAGCAAAAACACGAGGCTCTCCTGAAAGAAGAAAAAACTGTTGAGGCCAAGATCTCGCATCTCAATGAAGAGATTCGTCCTGATAAAAAAGACGAAGAACTCCTTGAGCTTATTCATGAAAGAAAAGAACTTGAAGAAGAGCTTCTCCATATAGAACAAGAGCTGAGAGAACCCTTACCGATTGGGAAAAAACAAGAGAAAGTAAGTGGGAGTGATACACCGGAGGTAACCAAAAAGGAGACTCAGGTGAAGCTACCAGTCACTCCTACAGAACCTGTGGTGCAAGAAAAAATCAAAGAAGAACCAGCTGTACCAGAAGCACCTAAACCCATTTTTAAAGAAGCTGGTTTTGGTAACCAAGAGATTCGTCTTGACGGTCTTCAGGAGTCTGGCGATTTTGAAAAATACGTTCATCAACTCGAGGCAAGTCGTGATTCATTGGGAGGATTCCTTCAGTCACTGCCACGAGAGGCTCGTCAGAACAAAAGTTTTATGCTGAAGGTTGCCTCTATTGATCCGGCCTATGCTATGCACTACGCGGTAGATGAGCTGCGCCTTGATGAGGATTTCCATAGACATATAGCTGGCATGCGTAATAGTCGGGGGTCGGGGAATGCTTTAGCTGAAATGGATCCACCTATGCGTACAGGACAAGTAGTGCTCATTGGCACTCGTGAAGATTTTCGTAATGTACACTTTGCACGAGAGGATATGCCTGAGTACGATGAGATTATCAAAACTGCCAAGAAGAGTGCTTTGGAAAAAATCAGTGAGTTCAAAGAGGCTGTTGATTTGACGACCCTGATCCCGAAAATTCTTCAACGTGACGAGGCGTTTATGGCAGCGGTTCAAAAAGTCTTACACAAAAACCAACCCGCATAGGTATGTATGATATTCTCATAAAAAAAGGGACTGTGATTGATGGCTCTGGAAGACCTATGTTTCAGGCTGACGTTGCTATTCGCGAAGGAGCCATCATGGCTATTGGCGATCTTGCTCATGAACGAGGAGAGTTGGAAATTGATGCCAGCGGTAAGTATGTTACCCCTGGTTTTGTCGATGTGAATAACCATTCAGATACCTATTGGCAGCTCTTTAAAACTCCCTTTCAAGAGAGTCTCTTGTATCAGGGAGTGACTACTATTATTGGAGGTAATTCAGGATCTTCTCTGGCGCCACTGACGAGCTCCGAAACCATCCGTTCTATCCAGAAATGGACAGATGTTCAGAAAATCAACTTCAATTGGTTACGGATGAATGAGTATTTGAATGAGCTCAAACGAAGAGGGCTGGGAGTGAATTTCGCCACCTTAGTGGGTCATGGGACGCTCCGCCGTGGCGTGATGCATGATGTTGCACGTACGATTACACCCGATGATATTGCTATCATGGAGAGACTTCTAGAGAGCGCTCTTAAGGAGGGAGCAATAGGATTGTCTACAGGGCTACACTACACACATGCTCGTGATGCTGGTGCACGCGAAATCACTACGCTCGTCAAGACAGTAGTAGAGAAAAAGGGCGTGTATGCTACCTATGTGCGTGATGAAGAAGCGGGTCTGGTAGCAGCCGTTGAAGAGGCTTTGAATGTAGCCAAAGCAACTGGTGTCACTTTGCACATTTCTCACCTCAAGGCGGTAGGAGAAGCTCACTGGGATCAGATGAAACTCGCCCTTGAACTCATTGAAGTAAAAGCTCTCGAGGGCATTAATGTTACTTTTGATGTCTACCCCTACACTCAGACAGGCTCAGTGCTCTACACGCTCTTCCCAGAATGGATTACCAAGGATGGTCGTCAGATGATGATGGCCAAGCTACGGGATCCACAGACCAAACAGGCAGTACTTCGTGATCTCAAAACTAAGAACATCAATTACGACCAGATTCTTATTTCAGCCTCTTCACTTTCTCGCATGCTCTCTCGGAGGAGGATTTCAGAGATTGCCCTTTTGCAGGGGAGTACGCCAGAGCAAACCCTTCTTGATTTCTTGCTTGCCAGTGATGGACACGCTATTGTCTCACTGGAAGTACTTTCTCCAAAGAATGTTCGCGACGCTATTCAGCATCCCTTCTCTATTATTGCGAGTAATAGTGCTGGATACAATATCGAACATAAACATACCGGCGAACTGGTACATCCGAGAAGCTTCGGTACCTTTCCTCGTGTATTGCGTGAGTATGTCCGTGAAGAGAAAATTTTGTCTTGGGAAGAAGCTATTCACAAAATGACCGGCAAACCAGCTGATGTTTTTCGCCTGGAGAAAAGAGGTACGTTGGCTCAGGGCTACGTTGCCGATGTTGTGGTTCTTGATCCCAATACCGTTACGGACAATGCTACTCTGGAAAACCCTTACCAGTATGCTACAGGTATCGAAACGGTCATTATCAATGGTGAATTGGCTCTCACCAAAGGCACGGTCATCCCGCTCAAACGAGGAAAGATACTTATGCCCAAACGGGGCTGGTTTTCCTAAGGAAAATACGAATATACCGGGCTCAGAGGATCCGGTTTTTGTTTTTTAGCCGCTAGTGCCAAAATACTCTAAAAATGCCATACTAGGGACAGAAATGACTATGCGTAGCTTAGAAACCCTCAACAGAGACTCTTTTAACGGCCAAAAAGTCGTTGTTTTTGGCTTTGGAGTCAATGGTGGTGGGCTTGGAACAGTCGAGTTTCTTCTGGGCACTAAGGCAGCTAGTATTATCATTACTGACACGAAGACCAAAGAAGAGCTCAGGAGTACTTGTGAACAACTTCCGCCTGATAGTCGCATCACCTGGCGTTTAGGTGGACACAGTGAAAAAGATTTTCAAGAAGCTGATATAGTCATCAAAAATCCCGGCATCCGTTGGGACAACCCGCTTATTCTACTCGCCCAGGTCTACGGAGCATTCGTTCTGATGGACTCAACTATTTTTATGGCACTCTGTGAGGCTCCGGTGATTGGTATCACTGGAAGTAAGGGAAAGACGACCACGGCGACGCTAGTAGCAGAGATTCTCGAAGAGGCTTCGCACCACGTCGTACGCGTAGGTATTAGTCAGATAGGGGTGCTCTCAGAACTTTCCAAGGTGACCAAAGACAGTGTAGTGGTTTTTGAGATTTCATCATGGCGTCTCTCAGGGCTATCAGTTATTAAGAAAAGCCCGAGCGTCAGTGTCATCACCAATCTCTATCCAGATCACCTGAACTACTATAGAGATATGGAAGAGTACGCTCAAGATAAGGCTCAGATTTTTGCTTTTCAAGATGCTGGGGGGACACTTGTGTTGCCACAAAGAAATCCTTGGACAGAATATTTTGCTAAACAAGCACCAGGACAGGTCTTGTATACCGGCAATACAGCTGAATGTGAGGCTTGGCAAGATAAAGAACGATTGTATATACGTGTCGATGGTGAAGATACAGTGTTACTGGAGAAAAAAACTTCTTTTCTTCAGGGAGAGTATTTGTTTGAGAATTTTTTAGCTGCTAGCTTAGTAGCCCGCCAGTACGGAGTAGATGTAACAATAATCAGTAAAGCTCTCGCTTCTTTCCGAGGCGTTCCTCATCGTTTTGAATTCGTACGCGAGCTTGAGGGAGTACGCTATATCAATGACACCGCCGCTACTATCCCAAGTGCTAGTCTCGCATCGGTCCAGTCTGTTACGGGGCCAGTGATTTTGCTCGCCGGAGGCAGTGATAAGGAGTTACCTTTAGATGAACTTCTAGAGGCTATCAACAGAGCTAAGTTCACAATTCTTTTTGCTGGTAGTGGTACTGATAAAATTCTGGCATTACTGGATGATACGGTAGAGGCCAAGTGTCAGGTGGTAGGCAATATGGAAGAGGCGATACAGAGTGCTCAAAAAGAGGCTTTGGCTGGAGATGCAGTGCTTTTGGCTCCAGGAGCAGCTAGTTTTGGTATGTTTCAGAATGAATTTGACCGAGGTGACCAGTTTCGGGCCAGGGTTTTAGCCCTTTGACAGAGGCTTTTTTCATCCGTATACTTGAGAGAGCTATTAGCTAAAGAGTAGCTACTGTAAAGCTTTTAATAGGCTACTGCGCTATTTTTTCTATCAACTATAACCTAGTTTATGTACGACATTATCATTATCGGAGGGGGTCCAGGAGGAGTAGCAGCGGGTATTTATGCTGCCCGTAAACAAATGAAAGTTCTCTTTATCACGGAGAGTTTTGAAAGTCAGTCAGCTGTTTCTGCTGGTATTGAGAACTGGATCGGGACTGAAACCATCACGGGCTGGGACTTCGCTCAGTCACTAGAGAAGCATTTGCGCGCGCAAGAAGGACTTGAAATTGTAGTGGGTAATAAAGTGACTGAGCTTACCAAGCGTGATGAGGGTGGCTATACCGTCACCACACCGAAGGCTAGCTATGATACTAAAACAGTCATTATAGCTTCAGGCGGACGTCATCGTCATCTTGATGTTCCTGGTGAAGACAAGTTCAAGGGTAAAGGTGTAGTGTACTGCTCCACCTGTGACGCTCCATTTTTTCGTGATAAAAAAGTAGCGGTAGTCGGTGGTGGTAATGCTGGACTAGAAGCCGTAGAAGATCTTCTTCCCTATGCTAGTGAGATAGTTCTCATTGTGCGCTCTGGCGAGCTCAAGGGTGATCAAATTACGCAGGATCATATTCTGGCATCTCCGAAGGTGAGTGTGATTTTTCATGCGCTGACTCAGGAGATTCTAGGTGAGACCAATGTGACGGGACTGCTCTACAGTGATCTAGAAGCAGGAACAGAGAAGACCATTCCACTCGACGGAGTCTTTGTGGAAATTGGTATGGTGCCCAACACAGAATTTGTAGCCAACCTACTTACCATGAATGAACGTAATGAAATAGTAGTTGATGGCAAAACAGCGGCTACGTCAGCTCCTGGCATTTTTGCTACGGGCGATGCTACGGATGTACCATACAAACAAAACAACATCTCAGCCGGCTATGGAGTGATTGCTGCTCTTTCAGCCTACGACTATATCCGTAAGGGGAAATAAGGGAAGAATCAGAAATCTCTCCAATCTCTCAATAAACTTTTTTCTACTAAAAATAAAAAAACAGCCTGAAGCTGTGTAGTATAAAAATTGGGTGGGAAGGGGAGTGTGCACTGCACATCCCCTTCCCGGTTTTGAGTCAGCCAAAAACAATTTTAGCTGTATCGCGGGTACTCAGATCCCGCCCTGTCTCAAAGCGTACTGATACGCCGAAGCCAAGTATTGGTCTTTTGTCACTCCTCGACCAAGGGATGGGGCCGATGCTCTTACAGAACACCTTCCATCCAGTAGGTTGTTGAGTGGCCTTACAGGTGGAATTAGTGAATGGGGAGTGATTCTCCCTTCTGACTTGTTCCGCACCGAGTTGGGCGACGAGACGCTTGGTCAGAATATCACTGGCTGCAATGCTGACCTTTGTATTTCCGGATTTATAGGAAACGTGAGGTAATTCCGATGGCACCTCAGATTTGGTTTGAAGCGAGACCGACTGTTTCTGTTGACCGCAACCAGCAAGGCTGAATGCGATAAGCGAAGCAGTGACGATAACTGAATTTTTCATTAACTTTATCCCTCCTTAGGGCAGGTTGATGGGTGACTAACCCGAAGAACTGGTGTCGAGGGAGCGAATCTCACCTGACCGTTCATTATACACCTAAAATCGATAAAAGTCAATAGTTAGTTCCAGAAATGGCTTCACTAAGGGTAACCCTTGAAAAAAAGCGGGTATTGAGCTATACTTAGCCTACTTTAGGCTTAATACAAGAGAAAATGCACGTATTTAAGATTACTGGAGGCAAACAATTGAAGGGAAAAATAGCTGTTTGTGGCTCCAAAAATGCAGCTACGCCCATTTTGGCTGCTACATTGCTCACGCCTGGGACTTCTCTTATCCACAACATCCCACGTATTGAGGATGTATTTCGCATGCTCGAGATCCTCCAAAGCATGGGGGTGGAGGTAGTATGGAAAGATGATCATTCAGTTCAGATCACTCCAGGTGAGTATGATGTGAGCAGGCTTGACCAGTCACTCGTTAAACAACTTCGTTCATCAATTCTTTTACTAGGTGCTCTCTCAGCTAAACAGAATCATTTTAGTCTCAGTCATCCAGGAGGTTGCGTCATTGGAGCAAGGCCTGTGGACACTCATATGGATGCTCTTCAAAAACTTGGCGTGGCTGTGACCAAGACAGAACAGGGTTATGAGATTGATGCGACTAACCGTCAAGCCGCTATGGTTGTCTTGCGAGAGTCTTCAGTCACTGCTACTGAAAATGTCCTCATGCTTGCTTCAGTGCTTCCAGGTACTACTATCATCAAACTCGCAGCCTGCGAACCTCACGTGGAAGACTTATGTCGTTTTCTTAATATGCTTGGTGCTCGCATTACTGGACTTGGCACAACTACACTTTCTGTTGAAGGCAGTGCCGATCTCGGGAGTGGAGAGCATACTTTAATCCCTGATGCCAACGAGGCAGCAACATTCTTGATTCTTGGAGCCGCTACTAATAGCCCTATTACGGTGGTGAATGCTCGCGAAGAACATCTTGACGCAGTCCTAGAAAAACTGCGTGAGTTTGGAGTAGGCTTCACTATTGAGGAAGAAAGCATCACCGTCATACCAGCCAAACAACTCAAAGCGGTGAGCAAAGTTGACACACGTATTTATCCTGGTATTCCGACCGATGTGCAAGCACCGTTTGGTATTCTAGCTACGCAAGCGGTGGGAGACACACTTATCCATGATTCGCTTTTTGAGGGACGTTTTAACTATGTGGCAGAACTTGAGAAAATGGGGGGACACGCCAAGGTACTCAATCCTCATCAGGTATTAGTCACTGGCCCAAGTAGCCTTCGAGGGACTCAGATCAAAAGCTATGACTTGCGGGCTGGTGCTGCTCTCATTATCGCAGCATTGTGTGCTCGAGGGACGACAGTTATCGAAGAAATTTACCAGGTAGATCGTGGTTACGAGAAGATAGAGGAGCGTCTGGCCGCTATCGGAGCCGATATTAAGAGAGTAACAGCATGAAAAAATCCTTCTTTTTACGGAAAATTGGTATAGATCTTGGTACGGCCAACACGCTCGTGTTTGTGCCGGGACAGGGGATAGTTATCAATGAGCCATCAGTAGTGGCTATTTCACTGTTGGAAAACAAAGTGTTGGCAGTTGGGAATGAAGCCAAGGAGATGCTCGGCCGTACACCGGACACTATTGTTGCCAAGCAGCCATTGAAGGATGGCGCTATCGCTGACTACCGAGTGACTGAGGCGATGATTCGTTATTTTCTCAACAAAGTAAGTGGACGTGTGCGTTTCTTTCGTCCCGAAGTGGTGATTTCTATTCCGGCAGGTATCACCTCAACCGAACGTCGTGCCGTTATTGATGCTGCTATGAAAGCGGGAGCCAAGGCCGCCTATGTTATCAAAGAACCAATACTCGCGGCTATTGGAGCGGGCATTCCTATCCATACGGCTCAGGGTAATATGATTATCAATATTGGAGGAGGAACTTCGGAAATCGCCATTATCTCACTCGGAGGTGTGGTAGCAGCGCATAGTGCTCGCGTTGGTGGTAATCGTATCGACCAGGCTATTTCTGACTACATTAAGCGCAAATACAGTCTCGCTATTGGAGATCGGACGGCAGAGGAAATAAAAATTACTATCGGTTCTGCTATGGCTCAGGTCAAAGAAGACTACATGGAGGTACGCGGACGAGACTTGATGGGAGGCCTACCAAAAACCGTCAACCTATCGTCCAATGAAGTGACCGAGGCTATCCAGGATGAGCTCCGAGAGATCATCAATGTGATTAAGCAGGTGTTACAAGAAACACCGCCAGAATTGGCATCAGACATTATGGATAAAGGTATGGTGCTCTCTGGTGGCACGGGACAACTTCGCCATTTGGATCAACTTATCTCTAAGACTATCAATGTGCCGTGCTACGTAGCTGATGATCCAGCTTTTTGTGTAGTGAAGGGGACAGGCATTGTACTAGAGAATCTCGATGTCTATAAGCGTACTATCATGTTAACGAAATAGTATGCACATTGGCATTGACGCTTCTCGAGCCTTTCTCCGCTATCGAACTGGTATTGAAGAATACAGCTATCAAGTTGTGAAACACTTACGAGACACCATACCCTCTGACAGGAGTGTGAATCTTTATGTAAGAAAAAAACTCCGTATCAGGAGTTGGAAGCCAGTCTTTATTTATCCAGAGATTGACTTCTCACTACCAAATAATTGGCAATTGCGCGGTATTTGGGCACCACGCTTCTGGACCCAAGGAGGGCTCTCTCTCGAGATGCTTCTCCATCCTGTAGATACCTTGTTTGTACCAGCTCACACCCTGCCACTTATTGGAGGCAAGCGCAATATGGTCACGGTTCATGGTCTAGAATACGAGGTAAGTCCCAAAAGCTACGGCTGGTTGGAGCGATTGTATATGCGCATATCTATCCGCTATTCATGTCTGAAAGCGGATACCATCATCGCTGTATCGGAGAATACGAAAAAAGATCTCATACGTCTGTATGGCGTACCTGAAGAGAAAATAGTGGTTATTGGAGAAGGATTCGTAGAGAAGGAATATGAATCAAACAGCAAACATCAAACAGGGATTCCTTATCTGCTTTTTATTGGAAGGATAGAAGAGCGCAAGAATGTCGTTCGTATTATCGAAGCTTTTGAAATACTCAAAGAGCGTTATCAGATACCGCACCAACTCATACTGGTTGGGAAAAAAGGTCACGGCTATGAGCAGGTGCGAAGAAGAATCTTCAGCTCTCGCTTTAGGAATGAGATTCAGGAGCGGGGTTATGTGGGTGAAGAAGAGAAGCTAACTCTTCTAGAGAATGCGGGCGTTTTTATCTTTCCATCACTCTATGAAGGCTTTGGGCTACCGGTGCTTGAAGCTCAGGCAGCGAGTGTGCCAGTAGTCACAAGTCAGTCTTCGTCGCTACCAGAAGTAGGAGGGGAAGGCGCAATATATGTAGATTCGACGAGTAGCGAGGGTATTGCAGAGGGTATTTACAAAACACTGCAGATGGATGAGGCAGAAAAAACTATTCTTCAAGAAAAAATGAAGAAGAACCTGGACAGGTTTAGTTGGTCTCGATGCGCTTCTGAAATAAAAGAATTGTTCTAGGTAGACCAAAGTACTTTCTTTGACACATGATTTTCCCAGCGAGAAAATCATTCTTATTTCTTTCGCTCTCCTTCGTTATTACTCAGGAACCATGCCCGCTCAAGAAATAGCGGTCTCAGAAAATACTTTAGCTACCTCGCCAGATAGGAATAAGGTTGATGAGAAAAGTCCCTTAGGAAGCGGTTTCTAGCATGCTATAATAGCAAAAGTGAAGCCAATATATACTCTATGTCTGAAAATACTCCTCACAACAAATCTCAAAGAATAGCCATTGTACATGATTTTCTGACCAGTTATGGTGGCGCAGAGAGGGTATTGCAGGCTATCTCTAAGCTCTACCCAGATGCTCCAGTATATACGCTACTTGCTGATTCAGAACTCACCCAAAAACACCTGCCCGGGGTACGTATAAAGACATCTTGGCTGGCTAAGTTGCCAGCTTTTCTTCGTAAGCGTCCTCGATTGCTGTTACTTTTCTTTCCAGCGGCTATCGAGTCGTTTGATCTTCGTGAGTACGATCTGGTTATCTCTTCCTCTGGCGCCTGGAGTAAGGGTCTTGTCACGCGTCTTCATACCAAGCATATTGCCTATCTGCACTCTCCGATGCGCTTCGCTTGGGATAAACACAAGAGCTATCTACAGGATCTCGGTCTAGCACTTCCTTTTCGGATTTTCGGCCGCTTTGCCCTTTCGTATCTCCGAGTCTGGGACTTCCAAGCTGCTGACCGACCAGATGTGCTACTAGCTAATTCAGAGTTTACCAAGAGACGGATAGCCAAGTACTACCGTAAACCAAGCACCGTAGTGTACCCAGGCATTCAAATAGCAGAAAAATCTACGGAAGAAAAAGAGCGGACCTACTTTTTGGTGGTTTCTCGATTGACCAAAGCTAAGAAAGTTGATGTAGCTATTGATGCGATGAACAAGCTCGGTCTGCCACTGGTGGTAGTGGGTGCTGGACCAGAAAGAGAGACTCTCGGCCGGATGGCTGGCAAGACAATCACTTTCAAGGGTCACGTTACAGACATTGAGCTTCAAGCTTTGTACCAAGGCGCTCGCGCACTCATTATTCCTTCAGAAGAAGATTTTGGCCTGGTGGCTGTTGAAGCTTTAGCGGCAGGGACGCCGGTCATTGCTTCAGCTCGTGGTGGGGTGCGAGAGATTGTCGAAGATCAGACCCATGGACTTTTCTTCAATACTTTTATGCCAGAGATTCTCGCTGAAGCCATTCTCCGTTTTATCCAGCAAGAAGAAAGCTTTGATAGAGATACATTGCGAGCAAGAGCAAGTCTCTTTAGTGAAGAACGTTTTATGACCGAACTCAAGAAGGCGATTGAAGGTTTTAGAGAAGACTAGTATGAACATTATTGGTCACCACAAAGAACGTAAACAGTTGCAGGCGCTTGTGGACAAGAAACAAGTTTCACAGGGTATCCTTTTTGTTGGCCCAGAGAGTATTGGTAAGCGGCTGGTGGCTTTTGAGTGGGCTTTAGAACTTATCGGCAAGCCCACCTTCCGGCCTTCTTTGGATCAAGCAACACCGCTGGATATTCAAATATTAGAACCAGTTCGAGTTGTGAGGCGGGGAGTGACGCGAAAAAAGAGTATTGGTATAGAAGAGACACGTGCTTCATTACGCTTCCTACGACTTTCTCCTCAGGAAGGACAGTATAAAGTGCTGATTGTCGATGACGCTCATCTTCTTACAGTAGCCTCACAGAACATGCTCCTTAAGTTTGTCGAAGAGCCAGAAGCAGGGGCGGTCATTATTTTTGTTACTCACGAACGCCAAAAGATAGTAGATACACTGCTTTCACGCCTTTTCGAGATACGTTTTGGTTTTGTTTCCTTCAAGACACTCCAAGAAGAAGGTGCTCCTTTTGGATTAACTCTCGGGGAGGCACTACCAGATTTTTTCTTTCGTCTGGGTCGGCCAGGAGTTTTATTTCAAGCAATAGAAAATCCAAAGCAATTTCAGAAGAAAAAAGAATTTCTCACTAAGCTTTTTCAGATATCGACTTTGTCACTCCGTGCTCGACTGACACTTGCTGATGAGCTCGCTAAAGATATTCCTACCCTGATCCAACTCTTCGAATGGTTTTTGCCAGGATTGTACGCTCGAGCCAAAGAAATAAAAGATAGAGATCAAGTCAAAAAACACCTTTCTTTGTTAGAGAAACTGCACGGAACGCTTATTGAACTGAAGCGTCCAGAGGTACAGGCACGTCTCACACTAGAACACTTATTCCTTTCACTTTCATAAGAGGAGCTCTATGTGGTCAAAAAAGAAACCTACTTTCCGTGAAG
Organism: uncultured Bdellovibrionales bacterium; assembly: GCA_964357915.1. Classification (GTDB taxonomy): domain Bacteria; phylum Patescibacteriota; class Minisyncoccia; order Moranbacterales; family UBA1568; genus UBA1568. The sequence continues at coordinate 18,343 of CAYHND010000002.1, read as the reverse complement.
AACTCTACTTGCCAAAACGGAAGCAAAAAAAACCAAAACGAAGTGAGAATATAGAAGATCTGAAAAGAGGCCTGTCTCGCTTAACTGGCTTCTTATGGGTTGTTTTTGTTGGGACGGTTGTCTATATGCTCTTTTTTTCTTCGGTGATGAAAATGGAGATACTTCATGTCGAAGGAAACGTACTGGTACCCAAAGAGCGAATTGAAGAACTGTTTGCTAATGAAAATGAATCACGAATATTGAAGAGTATCTGGCGTGATAACTTTTTCCTCTTTCGGACGAGTAGAGTACGAGCTATTCTAGAGGATGAATTTCCAGCTATCGAAGAAGTGAGTGTCACCAAAACATTCCCAAATAAGGTCAACGTTTTTCTCCGTGAGCGCGAGCTGGCACTCTTGTGGTGTAGTAGGGGACCCTGTTACCTCTTGAGTGAACATAATGTGGCTCGTGCAGGGGGCTTCGTACCGGAACGCAGAGGAGAACTGCCACTGTATACGGTTATTGATACAGGGGGATTGCCAGTAGAGATAGGGCGTGCGCTCTTTGATTACCCCTTTATTGAACATTTTAAGGAAAACAAGGAGCGTCTACAAGGAGAGCTTGGAATTGTTATCAAGCCCGAGATGACCTCGGCATCAAGGTTTTCTGATGAGCTACGCATGCAAACGGAGGGTGGATGGGAATTATTTATTAACTCTCGCATAGAGCCAGAAGAAAATATCAAGACCCTTAGACTTTTTTTTGAACAAGAGATTCCTTTTGAACGCCAGGGAGAGTTGCGTAACGTAGATTTGCGCACGGAAAACCGCATTTACTATACACTGAAGGGTCCTCCCTCTCAGGAAGAGGGTGAGGAGAAAAAAGAGGAAGCATCAACCACAAGTGAGACAAAGCCAGTGATTGTCCCAGAAGAAAAGAAAAAGAAAGACAAGAATTAAAAAACACTCTGACATGATGTCGGAGTGTTTTTTGTTTAGGTGAGAACTTACTTAGCGGGTACCTCTGGTACGTAGTAGATGAAGATAGAATCACCAGCTCTGGTAACGGGAGTGTAGTTTTGCATGAGCCAGTCGTAGCTGTCGGCTTTGTAGCCTGGATCAACACTGACACTTTCTTGCATAAAACCAATGGAGATCGCATACCAGCCAGCCTCAGGTGAGGTATAGGCATGCCAAGGAATCATTACGTCTTTGAAGTAGTACTCAGGGGTTGCCCCTCCGAAGTAATCAATACGGAGCTTGTCGATGGGCGGTAGACCGATAGCTAGCGTGCAGTCATCTTTGAGGCTGGCCTGCGAAGCGACACAGCGGTTATGGGTATCCACAAAAGTCTTGAGGCGTTTTAAGTCCTGACCCCAGTCATAGTTGGAGTCAGTGACATAGCGGTAGCCATTCTGATGTCCCCCAAAAGCAGTGTTGAAGTATGAGACAAAGTGAGGGTAGGAGAGGAACGGAGTAGCTATAATAATGAAAGTGAAGATACCGAGAATACTGTAACTAATCTTTTGGGTAAATTGACTGGACTGACGTTTGATACTGTCAAAGACCACTTTGGCAATAAACATGAAGAGGAAGGGGAGGATAGGAAAAAGGTGACGAAAGCCAATATTGAGGTTACCCGTGATACTGACGAAGCTGTAGAAAAGAACAAAGAAGATTCCTACATACTGGGCTGTCTTACGCTGCAGAGATTGGGCTAAGAAAGTACCAAGTTTGCCAAGAGAAGTGACCTGCTCATCCTTGAAGCTCTTAGCTATACGGTAGAGGCTGTAGAGTGTTGTTGCGACAAGGAGAAAGAGGAAGGGGAGGGTGCTCTTGAGGATAAAGACAATGGGAAAATACCAAGGGGAGGCGTGGTTAGAGACAGCCCCCAAGAAATAGTAGGTATTCCCACCAGCGACACGCCCAAAGACCATGAAGACACCAAGGAAGTAAGCAGAAAAAGGCTTGAGAAAAGAATTGTCATAGGTAGCTTTGATAAAGCTCTTGGCGAATGGCCCAGCCTGCTTATCTGGAAACATCATTTCTGCTACTTCAACGAGCTTGATACCGGGCATGTTCATGGTATGTGGGTAGTAGTAAACCCAGATAATGACAAAACAGAGTGCAACGCTTAAGGCAAACTTATACCCGTAGAGCCAAATTTGTTTGAGCTTGAAAAGAAAAGTTGAGAGTTGTGCTTCAGAGGGTTTCGCAATACTCAAGGCATACAACAGGACAAAGAGTCCAAAGATAGGGAAGAGGAGTACCGCTGAAAATTTGGCCAGGTTGGCCAGGGCTAGCCAGATACCTGAGATAATGACATTACGCGGAGTGGGTTCTTTGAGGAAACGCACAAAGTAGTAAAAAGAAAAGAAGAGAAAGGCTGCAATACCAATATCAGTGGTCACAAAGTGACTATGAGCAATGATATTGGGATCAAAGGCGTAGAGAGTGAGGGCAAAGAGAGCAGCCAGCGATCCGGCAAGCGCCCTCGTCCACACAAAGATAAAAATACCAAGAAGAACAGCGACTAAGACAATAGGAACTCGAGCCCAGAAGGTAATCTGATCTGCGTCGTTGCAGGCTTCTTCGGGAACCAGACAGCTGATAAACTTCTGACCCATGACCCACTGAGCATTGATACCATGTTGCCATTCCTCTGACTGGAGTGGAAATTCGGGCTGGAGAGCTAAGAGAGGAAGACCGGCCAGATCTTTCAGGAGCGGAGGGTGTTCCGGATTGAGGCGCATATCTCCATAGCGCACGTAGCTGTAGGCTGAAGGGATATGCGCTCGTTCATCCATGGTGGTGGCTTCCTGGTCAGAAACAATGAGGTTGAGGGTAAAGAAACAAACAAGAATAGCGAGAGCTATTTTGAGGCTGTGCTTTTGTAAAAACTCCATAGAAGGTAGGCTGATGATGAGTTAGGTAATTTATGGAAGAATAATAGCAGGAAAACCAACAGGAGAGTGTGGATTAGTGTAAATAGTTTCTACTGCACTTCCAGGATGGCGATTGAGGAGACGTTTGGCGATAGCGTCGTCGTAACGCATAAGAATCACAACGGCTGGTGTGGAAATGGAGGTATCTGGCTTCAGAAAGATAAGATTCTCTATTTTACCGTAGGTCAAGAAGTAGAGAGATTCCGCCGTCACCGGGAGACCGTTGTCTATATCAGTGCCACCGGCATTTGTGTAGACGTATTTCTTCGTTTCAGGTGGAAGACTGAGGAGATAGGTGGCCATGTTGGTATAGTCTTCATTAAAAGCACCTCGCTGGTCAGGACTGTTAGCAAAGAAGATAAAGTATTTCGTGAGGTTAAAAGTAGCGCTGAGACCAAGGGTGATGAAAAAAAGTGAGAGCAGGATGACTCTTGATTGTGAGGGGGCACGCATAATCCTCCGGTAAATCCAAAAAGCACCAAGACCAGCCATCAAAAAGACGGGCACTTGTGTCCCGATAGCACGGAGTGCGTGAGGAAGGCCTTCTGCAGTGAAAAATTCAGGCATCAACATGATAAAGAAGGCGCTTAGGAGGAAAATATTGCGTACCAGACGAGTATCGCGATCACGATGACGCAAGCGTCTACCGAGAAGGGCTACTGTCTGTGAAATAAGGAACAACAGTGCTCCTAGAAAGAAGAAGCCAGTAATGGGGTCGAGTATTGGGTAAGGGGGATAATTGTGACGCCAGTTCTGGTCACCCCAGAAATTGTATTTGAGAAGACTGAGGCCGAAGGTTTTAAATAGAGTGCCAGGCAGATCGCCATGATTAACTTCGGGTGCAAAGACCGAGATAGCCGTAGAACGCGAGGCAAAATCTTCTGGATGAGCAATAAAGAAGTGATAGAGCATGGGAGATGCTGCTATAAAAGCAGTCAGAGCAAACACAAGACCCTGCTTCCAGTAACGCTTGAGGAAGTTTTCGTAAGAAAGCATGAGGAAAGGAAGGAGAGCTATAAGAATAAGGGGGGTAAGACGAAAAGCAATGTAGGTGTGTAGACCTAAGCCCACACAGAGTCCAGCAAGAGCGAAGTCGAGATAGCGCCTCGTCCGCAGGCCTTTGAAGAAGAAAAAGAAGGCAAAGCTGATGAGAAAGGAGGTCATGATAGCTCGAAAGCCAATACGCGAGAAGTTGATAGCCCAGTAGCTGGTGGCTATGAAGAAGGCTCCCAATAAGGCTGCTCCACGACGATGAAAGAGCTCGCGACCAAGAAAGTAGGTACCCAAAACAGTGAGGGTGCCAAAAATGATAGACCAGAGCTTGAGAGCCCCTACGGTATAGCCAAAAGTTTTAAGAGAAAGGGCTTGAAGGTTAATAAAAAGACCCTCACGTCCGTAATTATTGGGGTAAAAAAGTTGGTAGTTGCCACTATTGATAGCGCTTAGAGCATCAACAGCATTGACGGCTTCATCGGGATAGAGACCGCTTGGAATAGAGCTAATATGGTAACTCCGTGCAAAAAGTGCACCGAGAATAATGAGCGTCAGAGCGAACCACACGAGAGCGTGTTGTTTGGTCATAAGTGAGAGGTGCCTGAAGATAGGCTCTGGTTAATTTTGGTATTTCTTTTCCTTTTAGAGAAAGAGTTTTTTCTCTTTCTATGGTATTATTATATATGAAATCAATACAAAGGAAAAGGAAATATGGGATTTTTTGACAGAGTGACAGGAAGATATAAGGAGCCTAGACTAGAAGAAAAGGTTGCTTCGCAGGAGGCACTTCTTTTTACTGATGGTAAAGGTGATGCAGTAGCAGAACTCGTGTTACCACCAGAAGCATCTGGAGAAGAACAGACTGTCCAAGTCGGCATTGCTGAAAGTAAACCTGTCTCTGTTAGAGTGACTGATCCAGAGCAAGTACAGGCTAACCTTGATTTACATCAAGAACGCCCTGATACTGCTTCTTTAGAGATTACTCTACATCGACTAGAGGAACAGGAGCGTGATATCAACCAGCCAGTGTGGATGTTGAACAATATTAAAAAACAAATTACTGCCACGCAAGAGCAAATAGCTGCCACAAAGCCATTAGCCGAAGAAAAAGTGTCAGTAGGAGAGAGTAGGGTCAAGGCTAAAGGGGCAGTGATAAATCCTGAACCGGTTGTCGATAATACAGACAATACCGGGAAAGACGCGATTGATGCTATTCGACAGCTAAGAAGTGAGCAGAAAAAAGAAAAAGAAAAAAAGGACGCAGGCGTCAATATTCTCCAAGAAGAGAATCGTATTGATGCGCTGAAGAAAAATATTGCTGCTATTGGGGAAGATATTAAAAGTATCGATGATCAGATAGCTCATCGTGAGCCACAAGCTACTTCAGGTAGACGTAAGAAGATCGAGTCGGTTGATACAGTCCTCGGAAGACTTCGCGAGCAGAGCGTGGATTTGAAGACCAAAGCAGTTAGCTTTGGTCAGCGCCTCAACGATAGTGAACGTGCGCGCCAAGAAGCAGTAAATAAATTTCTTAATCTTGGTGGATCAGAAAAGGAAATAGAGAGACTGATTCAAGAGAACATTACTCCAGAAAATAGAGATGAAAAAACCGTAGTGATAGAACCGAGTGAGCTTGCTAGTGAGCTTGCTCTTGATATCCCGCAAACTCTCGCCTTAGGAGTGGAGGCTCCAGTTGTAAAGGATCTTGTAGAGGGGGTAGTGGCTGAAGGAGTACCTATTGAAGGATCTCAACAATCAGAAAAAGAAGGTACTCTTGAAGAAAGAATTACAGCAGCACGCCTGGCTTATGTCACCAAAGACGTTGAAGTGACCGCTAAATGGAAGAGTTTAGTCAGAAGTTTCACGTGGCTTAAAAAGCCTGAAGATCAGGATCTTGTGATGCTCCGTCAACATTACAGGAGTCTCTTAGCTCAAAAGAAAGATGAAGAAATTTCTAGTCTTGCCCCTTTAGGTGAAACAGAGAGGGCTGGAGCAATGCGTGAGCTAGGGAAGTATTTTTTGATGGCTGAAGGAGCAGCTCTTGGCAATTTGTACGCTGAAGAAGAGAAGAAAACTCTCTCAGGAAAACTGGGGACTTGGCTTGATAAAATAGGAGAACAATACAATAACCTTTCGATAGGAAAAAAAGCCGCACTGGCAGTGATCCTCTTTGGAAGCTCTGTAGCACTCGCCGCTACCCCTGGTGCCGGTATTGCTATCGGCGGTATAGCGCTTAGGAGATTTTGTGCTGGACTGGGTGGGGCAGTAGCTCTTGATACGGCTGCAGAGAAATTTTTGAGTGGACGTCAAGAGAAGAAAGTTAACGCTGAGATTGAGAATTTTATTGAAACTGAAGAACATACTTCTTCTGAGGAGTTTGCCAAGAGACTTAACGAGTTTTTGGATCTTGATAGTCAGAGTATAGATAAACAGATAGACAAAAAACGAACGAAAACTTTTTTCCGTAAATGGTCTTTGCGTGTCGGAGGGGCTTTTGGAGGGCTGGCTTTGACAGAGTATCTCTCTCATCTGCGAGACGCTACGACCGTTGTTACGCCAGGAGCCGAGATTGTCACTGGAGTAACCAAAGACATCCCTTTGCCGGTAAACACGCCCACCATGTCGTACGAAGTGGGAGGGGGAGCGTCAGCGATGCCGGCAGAATACGAACTAACTGGAGCAGATAGTCAGAAGGGGTTGTGGGGAGTATTGGATAAATCCCTTCCGGCTGATATGGATGAAGCCCAAAAGACCAAAGCCATCACCTCATTACAGAAACTCATTGCCACTAAGTTGGAAGCTCTCTCACCAGCAGACCAAGAAGCCATCGGGTTCCGGAGCGGTGATATCAATACTATTTATGCGGGCGATACCTTGAAACTTGACGGTCTAGTCAGTCAATCAGAACTACAAGAGGTGCTGAATGGTAAAGACATCACGGCATCTTCTATAGAGGCTCCTACTCCTGAAGTAGCTTCAGATGCAGGAATAGCAAATAACGAAGTAGCATCAGTAAATGTTCCAGAACAAGCGGTGGCTGATACCGGTGAGAGTTCTTCTGTTGAGAGTGAGGTATCGGATGAGCCAGTCGATGGAACTGCTAAACTGATAGGAGAAGGTAGGATAGAGAGAGCGGTTTACTACAAAGAACTAGAAGATACGCGGAGGACTATTTTTGCTACTAATGACCTGCGCTTTCGTGATAGCATTCTCAATGCGCCCACTGTGAAGATGACGGATGTTGTTTTGGCTGCCAAGACGCCAGGGGAGACCCTTGTAGAGAATCAAGCTCTACTTGGCACAGATCAAATTACCCGAGTAAATAGATTTAAGGAGCTAGCGGTAAATGCTTATGGTAAAGTAGCCGAGCCAGGAAGAAATGAAACAATTGCAGCCTATACACGACGCATGGTGACTCTCGGTTTTGAATCTCCAGAAAATAAATTTAATCTCGATAAACTCGCACGCGTATGAACCAAGTACTCGAACAGTATCGCCAAGAAATCATAGAGATTTTTGGTCTAGAAGATGTATCGCCAGAAAAACAAGATGACTTGCTAGCAAAGATAGGCGAGGTGTTCCTCAAGAGACTCTTCTTGGCGACTATTGATAAGTTGGGGGCTCAGGGAGCCAAAGACTATCAGAAACTCATAGAGAGTAATGCCGATGTTGATACCGTAGAGGCATTTCTGGCCGAAAAAATCCCTAACTACCCAGTTTTTATTCGTGGAGTAGTAACGGATTTCAAATCTGATATGGATAAATATAGTGAAGTAGCATCTGTCTAAGTATAAGTACATAACACGAAAAAGTATGGATGAGCGCATTGAAATAACCGGAGGATCACCTATCGAAGGTATTACTGGGATGCCTGAAGCGACGAGTCTCATGAATAAGGAGCAGGTTGTAGAGCGAGCGCCAGAACAAAAGAGTGAGCGCATGGGGGAGTTGCTGAAGAAAATTGATACTCATACAGCCAGTTTGCAGACCACTACGGATGATCAGGTCAAAGATGACGCCACGAGCCTCTCTTTGGTTGATGAGGAAGAGCGTATCACGAGACTGCTCTCTTTGGCTGATACTAAGGGAGTGATTCACGCGGTCAGTGTGGCTCGCCAACTCGAAGACCTCTATGCTCTCGATATGTTTCGTGACACCCTCATTGAACGCTTGCATGAGAAACTTGAGGGGCAAATCGCATAATTGTACATACAGGAGGGTATGATAGATATCACCATTAACACTATTCTTATTCCCTTTGCTTGGGCATTAGGCTTTCTCACTCTTTTCTCAGGGGGGTTGCTTTTGGTGAAGACTTTTTACGGTTTCCGCAAGCAGATTAATAAGTCTCTGGAGCTTGAGCTTGAGGTGGTCAAAGTCGCTCGCCCACAAAAACGTACTGATGGAGGAACCGACCGTGGAGATATCTGGAAAGAGGAGATTGCCGCTATGGAACAGCTCCTGGTGTCATTGACAGGACTCAAACACCCGGGTAACTTTTTCCAACGTTTTCTCTACCACGCACCTACAGTTGTCCTTGAAATTGCCAATCCAGCCACCAGTGAAGAGATCTTTTTCTTGGTAGCAGTACCGAGGGTATTTCGTGAAAGTATCGAGAAGCAAATTCACAGTTTCTTCCCTCAGGCTCACCTTGAGCGCATCCCTGACTACACTATCTTTACTCCAGGAGGGCACGTAGCCATCACAGAGCTTCAATTGACTCATAGCCATGCTCTTCCACTGCGCACCTATAATTCACTCGGTGTCGACCCATTAAATGAACTCTCGAATGCCTTAAGTAAACTGGCTACCCTGGATGAGGGAGCAGCTATCCAGGTGGTGCTGGCACCAGCTGGTGATGCTTGGCGGCATGAGGGGCGCACCATAGCCCGGAGTCTTCAGGAGGGGAAGCAACTGCGTGATCTTGGCACTAATCGTAAACTTCAGTCTTTCGGTAAAGAAGTGGGTAAGGGAGTCTTAGGTGGTCTAAGTCCCACTAACTCAAACACCCCTCAAGCAGATAAGCCACCCGTCCAGCTTACTCCCCAGGATCAAGATCTCATCAAGTCCATTGAGGAAAAGACGAGCAAGGGGGCTTTTCGGGTCAATGTGCGTCTTTTGGCCTCAGCGGCTACCCAGACACGTGCTGAACAGATTTTGGGCCAGATAGAGAGTGCTTTTGGTCAATTTGAAAACCCAGATGTCAATCGTTTTCGAGTACGTAAGCGTCTCAAAAGTCGTGATGCAGCGTACCACTATATCTTTCGTAATTTTGATGATGAACATGCCTTTCTTCTCAATACAGAGGAGATTGCCGGTATTTTCCATTTTCCTATTTCCACTACAGAAACACCAAAGATTAAGTGGCTCAAGGCGGGAGCGGCACCGCCACCAATTAATGTACCGACCGAAGGAACGCTCTTAGGTTACAACGAATACCGGGGTATCAAAACAGATATTCGTATCGGTGACAAAGACCGTCTCCGTCACCTCTACGTAGTTGGGCAGACGGGTGTGGGTAAATCCAACTTCCTTCAAGAAATTGCCAAACGCGATGCCGTAGCGGGACGAGGGTTTTGTTTTCTGGATCCTCATGGCGATGCCATTGAGGATATTCTGGCCTGCATTCCCAAAGAACGCGCCCAAGATGTCATTATTTTTGACCCGAGTGATGTCGAGCGCACTCTGGGTATGAACATGCTGGAATACGATCCAGCCTATCCTGAACAAAAGACCTTTGTTATCAACGAGATGATTGGTATTTTTGACCAGCTCTATGACCTGAAAGCGACGGGCGGGCCGATGTTTGAGCAGTATATGCGTAATGCCATGCTCCTCATCATGGATCATCCAGAAAGCGGCTCAACTCTGATGGAAATATCCAAAGTGTTGGCTGATGAGGATTTCCGCCGCATGAAGCTCCGTCATTGTCAGAACCCGATAGTCCGAGATTTTTGGCAGAATGAAGCTGAAAAAGCTGGAGGTGAGGGGGCGCTTGCCAATATGGTACCGTACATCACTTCCAAACTAACACCTTTTACATCCAATGATCTGGTTAGACCAATTATTGGTCAACAGAAAAGCACTCTTAATTTTCGTGAAATCATGGATACCAAGAAAATTCTCTTGGTCAATCTTTCTAAAGGGAAAATTGGAGAAATCAATGCCCGTCTTCTCGGTATGGTGATAGTGGGTAAGCTCCTGATGGCAGCGCTTTCACGAGCGGATATTCCTGAGGATGAGCGCCAGGAGTTTAGTCTGTATCTCGATGAATTCCAAAACGTCACTACGAGCTCTATTGCCCAGATTCTTTCAGAGGCTCGTAAGTACAAGCTCACCTTGATGCTTGCTCATCAGTTTATTGGCCAGCTCAAAGAAGATATTTCTAAGGCGGTATTTGGTAACGTAGGCTCGCTCGTTACTTTTCGAGTTGGGCCAGAAGACGCTGAGTTTCTTGAAAAACAATTCACCCCGGTCTTTACAGCAGCTGATATCGTCAATGTTGATAACTTCAATTGTTTTGCTCGTCTCCTGATGAACAATGAGCTCACCAAGCCGTTCAATATGAAAACATTTCCTCCAACTCAAGGGAGTCGTGAGGTGGCAGTAGCCCTCAAAGAACTCTCTCGCCTGCGTTACGGACGAGACACCAAGCTTGTTAATCAAGAGATTCTTGAAAGACTGAGTACCAAGGGATAGGGGTTATTCACTTGTGATGTTGCTATAGCGAGTGATGTCGCCCTCTTTATTGCCGAGAATGAGAACCTTCTTCTCTGGATCTGAAGCAAGATAGGAGGCGTCCTTAGGCGCATCTTTCAAGCTATATGTATGGAGGAGCTTACGTTCAAGGTTCCAAATAGAAAGGGTGCTTTCTTCATCTAAGGCATAGATAAAAGGAAAGTCACTATCGGTTGTCAGCGCTCGAAGTGTTAGAGACCTGGCTGAGTCATCAGGGTCAAAGGCACCAGTCTTTTTACCTTGTGAAAAAGAGAGAAGATCCTCGCGAGAAGGAGCTAGGGCCACTGTTTCGTTGATAGCAAGATAGGTTACATCAGTAAGTTCAAGAGATTCCCTCATCCAGCTGGCAGATTCTGTAAAACCAGCCGCTGATCGTGGGTAACGATAGAGTTGGTTGTTGCCACGGTCAAGGACATAGAGATAGGTGAGGTAGGTTCCCATACCTACTACGCGAGCGTTTGCTGGTAGAGCCAACTCGTTTTTGGTGAATGTTTTAGCGAGGGGGCTCCAGGCAAAGAGTTCGTTTTGACTGGTAAGGATAAAAAGCAAACGCAGATCTTCCATAGGAGCGAGGAAACGAATCTCGCCTTTGAGATCAGGAATAGCGAACTCTTCCTTGCTGTCTACAGCGACGATACTTTTGGTAGTCGCTCCGTATGCTCGATTTTCTAGGAAGCTCAGGGCAACGAGTTCTTTGTCGAGAGCAAAGGTGGATTCGGGCTGTAGGGTGTTGGTTTCGAGATTAGCAGGGGTTGGAGTAGAGGTCTCGGGTGATGAGGTTTGTAGGTCAACGTGGACGGGATTTGTTTTGAGTTGTAGCAACCAGAAACCGAAGCCACTGACTATGAGAAGCCCACCAAGAGAAAGAAGGAGAATCTTTTTTTGTTTGAGAATGGCCTGGGAGAGGGTATTGAGAGTAGAGAGTACCGTACGGAGCCATCTTTTCGAAAAGCTAAGCCATGACTTCCGTTGAACGAGCGAATTCTGTTTGGGACTTTTTATTAGAGAGACTGGTTCTGTAATAAGGGGGCTGGCTTTTGGTTGGTAGAGTGAACGGAAGCGTTCAATATGATGAGGAACAACTTCTTCGACTACTCCAATAGGGGATTCATCGAAGATAGGCTCATCTAGCACTTCCTCTGTTACTGGAAGGATAGGCACAGTCTCTTCTGGGAGTAGCTCGGGCTCCGTTACAGCTTCTGCTTGACGCTTGCTCTCCTGACGAGCTTCCTTTTCTAGTTGACGGACTTTTTGAGCCGCTTTGGCTTTTTGTTGTTCGGCAAGCTTGGTCTTCAGGGCACCAATCTTTTGGACAGCTTTACGGGAGAGGCGGGTAGTTTGTTCGCGAGCTTCCCAAAGAAGGAAGGCTCCGAGACGAGCAGTCTTTTTACCCTGTCTACGGACAGTTCGTGAAAAAAACTCACCAATCTGGTAGCCAACCTCATGAATACCTTCGAGTACCACTGAGTGCTTGAGTGAGCCCCCATCGCCAATCTCATCTCCTTGGACATAGATATGGCCAGTTTTTTCATCAATAAACTCTTCTTTGTCTTTGACAGAATCGCTATCTATAGGCACCACCTCTGGAGCGGGCACGGTGGAAGGCTTTTTGGTAGATGCATAGGTAGCCTGACTAAAAGCATTGGCAACAGTCTTACTTTTTGACGGTGATTCACTTTTGACTTTGGGAGGGGTGGATGGAATCTCTTGCTTGGCTGTACTGAGTTCAATAGCGAGAACAGCTGCCATGTCTATTTCATTGACCAGAGCGGTACGCAGAAACTGACGAAAGGCCTGAGCGTTCATACGGCTCGCCTGTTTAGTGAGATAGTCTAAAGGGAAAAGAGCGAGAAGCTCTGGTGTTGAGAGAATAAGATTATCATCTTCTATGAGTCGGCCACTAGAGACCTCAACAAATGTCTTAAGGGGATGAACGTCTGCCTCGTTTGAAGCAAGGCCATCACTTATTTCAGAGAATTGTTCTTGACGAAAAAGGAGTAGCGCTGCCTCACCAGTGACCGAGAAGTGGAGATTATTCTTTTCGAGAACAGCCAACACACCGTGGAGTTTACCAAGCCAAGAGACGTTGCCATGTTTGACCAATTCAGCGAGAGCAACGTTGACCTTGTGGAGCGCTGCCTCAAAACTTTCGATAGGACCACGGCGCGGGTTATTGAAATACTCTTTCTTGGCTACCGAAGCCAGAAAATTGACAATGTACGCAGCATCTTCATCTTTTTCATCCACCTCAAACACTCCTACGAGGGTACCAAGATCAAGCTTACTTACATTTTCTCCTTCTGCACGAAACACCTTAACAAACGGCTCATAAGAACGTTTGTCAGCAATCAAGATTTCATGAAAAGTACGCACCAGCACGCCAGGGGTACTTTTTGGAGGGGTTCCTTTTTTTTCTTTCATATTCTTCTATAATTATACCCCAGCACCACAGTTTGGAACAGGTAGGTAAGAAAGACTTTGTACTTACTTTGAGCCAAAAATAAGACATGCTACTTTCAACGAGCTCCGTCTCTGTGATGCTTAGGCAGCGTCATTTCGCCTAAAAACCCAAAGCCCCACCATTTCTATGGAGTTTTGGCAAGAGCCTTTTTTGACGCTCATCTCTTTTGCCAGTATACTTGCCCTTAGGAGGCCTAAAAGGCGGATTAATTCTGTATTTATACTATGTCACTAGCACTCTTTGATACACTGTTCGGATCGAAAGCACGCGCACGTTTACTCCGTTTCTTTCTCTTGAATCCAGGCGTTGAGTTTAGCGCTACCATCGTCTCTCAGAAGACCTTAGTTCCAAGAAAAGATATTGCTCGTGAGATTACCAAATTGGTAAAGATGAAGTTTCTGATTGAAAAAATACGCAAAGGGAAAAAAGTGTATGTTTTGAATGAAAACTTTCCTTTTCACACCGAGCTTCATAGTCTGGTTTCCAAACTCAATGTGCATGCTCAGTCACAGATTTTTCGTAAGCTCAAGGTAGTTGGTGAAGTGAAACTGATTTTGATTAGCGGACTTTTCATCAATAACCCGAAGAGTAAAGTAGATATGGTCTTGGTGGTCAACAATGAGAACCGCACTAAGCTCAAGCACGCTATTGCCCATCTCGAAGCAGAAGTGGGCAAGGAAATCCGTTTTTTCTTGATGAATGCTGAAGAACTCCACTATAGACTAAATATGCTTGACCGTTTTTTCATGGAATTTCTGGAAAATCCCTATGAAGAAGTCATCAACAAAGTGCCCGAACTTAAGCGTTTTATTGCCGGGCTTAAAAAATAATAGGAAAAACTGATGGAAGCCTTTATCTATATCAGTATTGGCATAGGGATAGCGGGCCTCCTCTATGGGCTCGTTTTGCTTTTGCAGCGTAAGCCAGGAGGAGTGGGTGAGAGTACGGAATCCCTCTACCAAGAACGTCTCGAAAAAATGACTCAGAGTTTCGAAGAAAAGATGGGGTTTCTTTCGGTCACCATGAACCAACAACTTTCTTCTTTCCAGACGACACTCGATAAGCGTTTACATGATAACGGAGAGCGTTTGGATCAGCGTCTTGATGGTGCTGCCCGTTCGTACGCCGATGTCCAGCGTTCTCTTGAGGCTATGAGGCACTCAAGTGAAAAAATTCTCGAAGTCGGCAAAGAAGTAGCCTCACTCCAAGAAATCTTGAAAGCGCCAAAGATTCGAGGTGGTTTTGGCGAGCTTTTATTGAAAGATTTGTTGACTCAGATGCTTCCCAAAGAGCATTTTGCTACCCAGTATGCCTTCAAGAGCGGAGAAGCCGTAGATGCAGTTATTTTTCTTAAGGGAGGTATTATCAGTATTGATTCCAAATTTCCTCTAGAAAACTTCAAACGTGTGGTGACTGCGACAAACGAAGTAGAGAAAAAAGCGGCTCGCAAACAGTTTTATCAGGATGTCAAAAAACACGTCGATGCTATAGCGACCAAGTACATAGTGCCAGCTGAGGGCACGCTGGATTTTGCTCTTATGTATGTACCAGCTGAGAACGTCTACTATGAGACCATCATCAAAGATGAGGATGAACAGGGTCTGATGACCTACTTTGCGGACAGACGAGTTATCCCAGTCTCACCGAACTCTTTCTATGCCTATATGCGCACTATCCTCTTTGGACTTCAGGGTATGCAAATTGAAAAGCGAGCCAAGGAAATCATGCATCAGCTAGAGCGCCTTTCTCGCGAACAAGACAAATTCACCAAAGAATTTGAAACCCTTGGCAATCATCTCGGTAATGCCCATAAGAAGTATGATGATGCCGAGAAACGCCTTCATCGAGTAGGTGATTATCTCGAAGCTGCTCGTGTTGGTGCGCCACTACCAGACGGGGAGCGTGAAGAACTTAAATAGGCCTACAGCATATGGAACAAGCATTCACAATAATCAAGAGAGCGGTTCCAGAGGAGAATGGAGTTACTTTTCTTGATAATGCTTTTATTAAAAACTTTCTTCTAGGGGCCTTTCTCCTCCTCCTTGCTGGTTGGGGTATGTTGATTTATTTTATTCATCCACGTGAAACGCCTCTGATTCTACACTACAATGTCTATTTTGGAGTAGATCTTCTAGGTGCCTGGTGGCAGGCCTACGTTCTCCAAGGAGTAGCCACTGTACTCTTTGTTCTTCATACAGCTTTGGGCTACTCATTTTACCAGAAAAAAGACCGCTTTGCTGCTTATATTCTTCTTCTGGCCACTAACTTTATTCTCTTTGGTGTAGCAGTAGCCAGTGCGAGTATCGCTTTTATTAACTACTAGACCATGCCTCTTTACGGAACACCTTTTCTCTTAGCCCTCGCCCTTTCACTTGGTACCGTACTTCTCTTTCTTTTGTTGCCGCTTTTTCACCGACAAGTGTGGCGTCAGGGTGCACGACACGCTCTTAAGGCTCACTTATCGCGTTTAGGTGGAGTGGCTATTATCGCTTCTTTTATCATGACGGTTCTTCTCCACCCCTACCTCGTTCTCTCTAAGGAGATCTTAGGTTTGATTGCTGGAAGTGTTCTCATTTTTTTCTTTGGTCTGTGGGATGATCTCAAAGCCCAAGACTGGAGGGTACAGCTTGCTTTTCAGGTCATTCTCTCACTTTTGATGATTATTTTCGGGATTCGCATCCTCTCACTCAATATCCCATTTGGAGAAACCCTCTTTTTTACCAGCCAGATTTGGTTCTGGCCGAGTGTTTTCCTTTCATTACTTTGGTTTCTCCTAGTCATGAATGCCCTCAATTGGCTCGACGGTCTTGATGGCCTCGCCTCTGGTGTCAGTGTCCTCTCACTCCTCACTATTGCTCTTTTGGCACTGAAGCCGGAGGTTAATCAGCCACCAGTGGCCATCCTGGCTCTTATCGGCGCGGGAGCCACTCTCGGTTTTTTGTTGTTCAACTTTCACCCAGCTCGTATTTTGCTCGGTACCACTGGCTCGCTCTTTCTCGGCTTTCTTATTGCTCTTCTGGCTATCATTTCAGGGACTAAAATTGCCACTGCCCTTATGGTGCTGTCATTACCTATTGCCGATGCTCTATGGGTCATCCTGGATCGCTTGCGTCACCGACGATCTGTGTTTCAGGCAGACAAGAGCCATCTGCATTATCGTTTACATGATCTCGGTTGGTCAGAACGGCGTGTTTCATGGTTTTTCTATGGTGTGACTACCATTATCGCTCTATTAGCTCTCTCCACAACGCTCCTGAGTAAATTTATCGCCTTGACCGCCATATTACTGCTCATTTTTAGTATTCTCACCTACGTAGCATGGAAAACCAGCAAACTCACAGGAGACCCCAAGAAATAGTATTTCTTTGTGCCTGTCTAGCAGTAGCCAGTCTTTTTTTTCTGTGGCCACATCAGCATGGTAGAGAACGTGGAGGAGTAGAAGTGAATCATCATACAGAAGGTATCCATCTCCAAATAGGGAAGAGTATCTACAGTAGCGTAGAAGTAAGTCGTACTCATGAAGCCAGAGCTCAAGGGTTGTCTGGTAGAGCTTCTCTCTGCTCTGATTGTGCAATGCTATTTGTCTTTGAGAGCCCTGGTCAGTACGGTTTTTGGATGAAGGACATGCAGTTTGCTATTGATATTCTGTGGCTTCGAGAGGGGGTCATTGTCCATAAAGAGAGTCATGTGTCACCAGAATCATTAGAAACCCTCACACCAAGAGTAGAGGCTGACAGTGTCTTAGAGATGCTCCCTAATGAGGCTATCCAGGTGGGACAGCGGGTAGAGTTGATTCAGCACGGAGATTAATTTAACAAAAATCAACAAAAAACCCCGCGTTGCGGGGTTTTTGTGTAGAAAGAACGGGAATAGATTTCTTAACGGTAGGCGCTCACTTTATGTGAGAACTGCTTGAGGTTATTGAGTTGATGCTGATTGAGGTTTTTTGAGCTCTCAATAGCTTCTTTGATACTCGCCTTTGAGAATTCGACTGACGCACCAGGGTTCATTGATCCTTTGGGAGCAGCATGCTTACGGAGGTAATCTTCAATGTAGACCTTGTGTTCAGCTGAGAGGCTAGAGTCAGTATTTTTCTCGAGGTAGTGAGCGAGTGCTCGACGAGCCAGATGGGTTGTACCGTCACCCTTGGCAGCCTTTTCGACAAATGCTGATTCTGTTTCTTGGCTCAATTCTTCGGTGATGACGACGCTATCTTTTTTGTCAGCCTTATTCATCGCTGTGTCATCACTACCTTCTTCGGTTGTCATACCATCTTCAGTAGTTGCAGCTTCTTCACCCTTGGTGTCGAGAAGTTGTGCGATGTCTTCGTTTTCGCTCGCAATTTCTGCACGCTGAGAATATGAATAGATACCCAGGGCAATAGCGGCTACGATAAAGACACTGACGATGATACGGAGGTTTTCTTGAACCCAAGCTCCAGTGGAGTTGGTTTCTTCGTGTTCGTGTTCGTTCATGTTGTTCACCTCTCTTTCTAGATGAGGATCTGTGAAATACTCGACAGATCCAAGTTATTTAATTTTGAAAGTGCCGCTTGCGTTGAAGCGATAGGGAGACAAAACGTCTTCCCATCGACCCCTTCTGTCTATAATGGTACGGTTTTTCCTTTATTTGCGCAACGGAGACAAAAAAAGGCTTTTGTGGCCTAGTAGAGCCTTAGTATTGACAAATACTAATTTTAGGTGTATAATTATAGATAGTCAGGTATTTTTAATACCCCTTTCATATACCTCAAGAGGAGTGAAGCAAGATGAAGAAGTTCTTTTTCTTCGTTGGCCTTGTCGCCATCTATCTGCCTCTCTCCGTAGAGGCAAAACCTATCAATCAATCGCTTGGAATGAACCCCTTGAAAGGTCAGTTCCAAAGTGAATCCAAGTCTTCATTTGTAATTGGCTCGGATACAGAAGGAGGATCTCTCAAAGGAGGTCTCATCCGTTTTCGAGCCAAAGACTATCGGTTGAGTGCACCAATGACTCGAGGGAATTACACAAAGGAACCTCGACAACTTTTTGGTCTCGTCTTTAGTCGCAAGTTTTGACTCCTTTCTCGCGTGAGCACGTTGCTTGCGCGGGATTTTTTTATCTAGGGATGTAAGTGGTACAAACTTTTTGAGAGCGAAAAAATATTTAGAGAAATATTTTTTACTTGCTATCTCTTGACACTATTTTAATTTGACTACTTTTTTTCAAAAAATACTGTATACTAAATGT
>CAYHND010000001.1:2166-40662 GCA_964357915.1 uncultured Bdellovibrionales bacterium | reverse complement strand
TGCTATAATAAGGCATAAAACACTTTTGTCTATGCTTTTTTTACCTAAAAAAAGACGGGTTTCTTCCGTGGTAAAGCCAGAGTCCGCTCTGCTAGCCAAACTCCGCACTTGGGATTGGAAGAAAATCAATCGCTCTGGAGCAATTGCCGGTGGCGGTTTGTTTTTGCTTATTCTCGGTATTTTTCTCTATATAGCCAAAGATCTTCCCGAGGCTGGTAACGTCAACAAACGCTTTGTTGCTGAATCAACCAAGATTTATGACCGTACTGGAAATCACATCCTGTATGAGGTTCATGGCGAGGAAAAACGTACCGTCATTCCTTTTGATCAAATTCCGGAGATAGTCCGAGCGGCCACTATTTCTCTTGAAGACCAGGGTTTCTATCATCACTTTGGCCTCAAACCAACCGCTATTCTTCGAGCCGCCCTTAAAGACATTATTACCTTTGATGCTGCCCAAGGAGGTTCCACTATCACCCAGCAATTCGTCAAGAACTCTCTCCTCACGAACGAACGAACCTTCACTCGCAAGATAAAGGAGGCTATTCTTTCTATCGAGCTTGAAACACTCTTCAGTAAGGATGAAATTCTCAGTATGTACCTAAACGAAATTCCTTACGGTCAGAATGCCTATGGTATAGAAGCGGCGGCTCAAACCTACTTTGGAAAATCAGCCAAAGATCTAACTCTTGATGAAGCAGCTCTTCTTGCTTCTCTCCCTCGAGGAACCACCTATTACTCTCCGTATGGCAGCCACCCAGAACGCCTCATTGGCCGCAAAGAATATGCTCTACACCAAATGGCTGACTTGGGCTATATCAGTGAAGAACAAGCTCAAATGGCTATTGATACGGCTACGCTTGATAAAATTCTGCCTCAGAAGGATATTATTGCTGCCCCCCACTTCGTGATGTATGTCAAAGATTATCTACAAGAAAAATATGGCGACCAAGCTATCGAGCAGGGTGGCTACAAGGTAGTCACTACTCTCGATTGGGATAAGCAACAAATCGCCGAGGAGGCTGTACGAGAAGGTGCTAAAAACAACGTGGCTTGGAACGCCAGTAACGCGGCTCTCGTCGCTATGGATCCAAAGACCGGCCAGATCCTTTCCATGGTCGGATCTAAGGATTACTTTGACGAGTCTATCGATGGACAGGTCAATGTGGCCATTCGTGATCGTCAACCAGGCTCTTCGTTTAAGCCCTATGTGTATCTAACTGCTTTTACTAAGGGGTACCTTCCAGAAACCATGCTCTATGATGTGGAAACTGAATTTGATACGGATGATGGAAAAGGATATAAGCCGGTCAACTACAATGGTCAGTTCAATGGCCCTCTACCCATGAAAAAGGCTCTCGGAGGCTCCCTGAATATACCGGCTGTCAAAACCCTCTACCTTGTTGGTGTTAAAGATGCTATCAAGGTAGCCAAGGATCTTGGTATCCAAGGCCTCAATGACCCCGCTCGTGTTGGCCTCTCTCTCGTTCTTGGAGGTGGAGAGGTGCAGCTCCTTGATCACGTCAATGCCTATAGTACCCTTGCTACTGGTGGAGTGCGTCACGATAAGGTTTCTATTCTGAGTATCAAGGATGTTAGCGGGGAAGTTATAGAGGAGTATCAAGAAAAACCTGGTGAGCGTGTAGTGGAAGAAAAATACGTGGCTATGCTTGATTCTATTCTCTCTGATAACAGTAATCGCGCCTGGGTATTTGGTGATAACTCCCCTCTTCGTTTTGAGAGTCGCCCTGTTTCAGCAAAAACAGGTACCACTAATGAGTTTCGCGATGGCTGGACGGTTGGATACACACCAAATCTTGCTGTTGGTGTTTGGGCTGGTAACAATGACAACAGTCCAATGAAAGAAGGGGCTGATGGCGTCAATGTCGCCGCCCCTATTTGGAGAGCCTTTTTTGAAAAAGCTGTTTCCAATTACACCAAGGAGGATTTTCCTTCTTATAATCCCGATGATTACATTGGAGATGGGGAAGGGAAGACTAATAAGCCTATGCTTAACGGCAAGCTTGAGGAAGAAAAGGATCTTAGGGTATGTGAAATTCCCAAGAAAAATACCTACTGTCTCGCTAATAAATACTGTCCTGATGACAAAGTAAAGAAAAAAGACTTTGCGAGCACTCATGATATCCTCCATTATGTTAATCGTGAAGATCCACTGGGAAGTAAACCTGAAAACCCTGAAAATGATCCTCAGTATAAAAAATGGGAAGATGCTGTAGAAAAGTGGTACAAAAAAGAAGACAAGAAATCTGAAAATGTTCCTACTGATGAGTGTGATGGTGATGATTTTGACAGCTACAAACCCTCTCTCGAACTCACCCTCTCAAGCTCTGTTAGCTCCTCTAATCTTTCCTTGACCGCTAAGGTTGACGCTCCTTATGGAGTAAAAAAAATAACCTACTTTGTAGATGGTGACTCTGTAAAATCCGTCTCAGACAAACCTTACTCTACTGAATATAGTCTTCCAGGTTCAAAAAATAACAAAACTATCACTGTTAAGGGTGAGCTTGAGGACGCTAATGGCAACACCTCTTCTGACTCACAAGAAGTGAAGGTTAGCTTTTAGTTACTTGGTGTTCTCAAATGAACGTTGCGTCAAAGTAATATCAGAGAGGTATTCCCCCTCAAGAGTTTGATTTGTTTTCTGTACCAATTTCTCTTTATGGAGGAGTATTTCATTAGCCCACAATGAAGTTTTTGGTTTGATATAGAGCTTTTTCTCGTAGACACGTAAGGGCTCTACACTCTCTTCACCCTTTGGTCCATACAGCTCACGAAAAACTCTCTTAAAAACAAAGAAGATGGTTTTCTCATCAAGAGTCGGTTCTATTTTTTTGGCTACTAACTTCTTTTTCTCTTGAAAAAGATCCTTTATATTACGCATATTCTTTACGGATAGGCATCATAACGTAGACATAGTCTGTCTCCTGACCTTCTGTAGAAATAGCCTGAAATGTTGTTGGACTTGATGGGGTATTGGCTGAAAAAAGAACTTTCTTTTCTGTAAAAGCACCTAACCCCTCAATAAGGTAGCGTGGGTTGAAGACAAGTGTAAGTGGTTCTGTACCAGCTAGAAACTCTCCCTCTAGAACACTCTGGTTTTCCCCCACTTCCTGTGAGCGAGCGATCACTGTACAACTTTTATCACTCGGGTTAAGTACCAACGCTATCTCTCCGGCTGTATAAGAAGAGAGTGTGCTCGCTATTTTGAGTGAGCGAATAAGGGCATCTCTTTCAAGAACTACTTTTGTTTTGAGATCTTGGGGGATAATTTGTTTGTAGTCTGGGAATTTTCCATTGATAACCCGCGACACAATTTGAATATTCCCTAACTCAAAAAAGAGTTGGTTTTCCTCAAGAGCCATCTTTACCTCGTCAACCTCAGCCCCAAGCGAACGACTTATTTCCTGTAGGGTTTGGGTGGGAATAATAAGTGAGGTGTATTGTTCGTTGTTTACCAAAGCTTTTGTGTAGGGAATAATCTCTTCTGCTAAACGAAAACTATCCGTCGCAGCCAAAGAGAGTTGGTTTTCCTCAAAAAGAAGCTGAACACCTGTCAGTTCAATTCTCGACTCATTCGTACTCACACAAAACAAAAGTCTTCCAAGAGCTCGCTTAATACTCTGAGCTGGTAATGTAAGGGGATATTCCTTTTTGTAGTGGGGAATTATTGGAAAATCTTTCCCATCAAGCACTTTAATTTTCATCTCTGAGGACCCTCCTTTAATAGAAAGGTGTCTATCCTTTACTTCTAGCTCTAAAACCTCACCACTCGGCAAATTTTGGACAAATTGAGAGAGTATACGAGCTGGTACTGCTATCTTTCCCTCTTTTTCTATTTTTGCTCCTACATAAACCAAAATACCTATTTCGAGGTTGGTAGCAGATATTTTAAGGCGACCCTTCTCTGTTTCAAAGAGGAAGTTACTAAGAATTGGGAGTGAACTTTGTTTCCCCACTACTCTATCAAGAGCACTTAGTGCTTGGAGGAGGTTTTCTTGAGTACAAATGATTTTCATATAAGAAGTATTAATTAAATTATTTAGAAAAATAGTTATTATTTATTAGTAGTCTGTATAACTGGATAACTTCTATAAAGGTTTAGTTAGTGGGCTAAAAAGTTTATCAGAAGAGTTATTTAAATAGGGATACTTTTTATTATTTAGGTATTTAGAAGGATGGGGATGATGAAGGGTATTGTTTTTAGTTTTTTATCTACATTTTTACCACGAGGTATACAGGTCTAAAACCAGCTTATACAAACATATACACTAGGTAACGTAGTAAAGGCGCTCTTTTATTTGAGAAAGTTCCTCTTTTATTTTTCGAGAGGACTCTTTTTGATTTTGGATCTTTTCATACGCATGAAGAATAGTAGTGTGGTCTCTTCCACCCAAAAGATCTCCAATAGAAGAAAAAGGGGTAGAGAGTTCTTGGCGGAGAAGATACATAAGGATTTGGCGAGGATGTGAGATCTCCTTTTTGCGACCCTTTTTGATAAGTTCCTCACGAGAAACGGAGTAGTAGTCACAAATAGCTGTAAAAACACTCTCTACAGAGATATTTTTACGATTTTTTTCAAGAAGCTCATTGAGAATCTTTTCAGTATTACTTAAATTGGCTGGTATTTTACGAAAATCACAATAAGCAATAACTCGGTTAAGAGCACCCTCAAGCTCGCGGACATTCTGGTTGATGTTTTGAGCAATATAGCGAAGAGCCTCTTCCTCTACAAAAACACCTCGTTCAGATACTTTGGAGCTTAATATAGCAATGCGGGTCTCTAAGCTTGGTTGACTAATATCAGTGATCATACCACCCTCAAAACGTGAACGGAGTCGCTCCTCAAGTGTGCCAATAGCTTTGGGTGGCCGGTCACTTGAGATGACAATCTGCTTGTTGATTTGATAGAGAGCATTAAAAATATGGAAGAATTCATGTTGAGTCTTTTCCCTTCCTGACAGAAACTGGACATCGTCAATAATAAGGAGATCCATTTGTTGATAGTACTCCTTAAAGAGGTCTATCTTCTGGTTCTTGATAGAATCGACAAGCTCGGTAGTAAAGCGCTCTGAAGTAATGTACTTAATGCGTTTTTCTGGGTGATTCTTCATAACCTCATTACCAATAGACTGAAGAAGATGTGTTTTCCCAAGGCCAACTCCGCCGTAAATAAAGAGAGGGTTGTAGAGTGTTCCAAGACTTTGAGAAACAGCGTGACACGCGGCATGAGCCAGTTCGTTGTTTTCAGCTACGATATAGTTTTCAAAGGTGTAACGAGAATTAAGACTACTCGCGTGGAATACTTCCTGTTGTAGAGAAATGTTATTAGCTGTGAAAGATGGCTTTTCAATAATCTTTTTACGAACAAAGGAATTCGTTTCTCTGGGGATAGCTGCATCGATAGAGCGAGGAAGACTTTTGTTGTTCACATCCGGAAGAGCAATCATACAACGCATATGCTGTATAGAAGGATCAAGAGAACGCAAAGCCTTCAAAATATGACTATTATACTTGTTTTCTAGCCATTCTTTAGCAAAGCCGTTTGGTACACCGATAACAACTTTCCCCTGATTAATTTCCAGGAGAGAGGTATTTTTGAACCAGGTAATGAAATTAGCCTTCGAAAGTGAAAGCTCTATCTGGCCTAAAACAGCTTTCCACAGCTCTTCATTAGTCATACAAGGAGTCTATTAAATAGGCGGTGAATAAGTGAATCAAATTATACCATGTGGATAACTTTAGTACGAGGCTTAAAATGAGCTTTTTTGTGTATAGTCGGTGGATAAATAGAAAAAATAGCGCCCTGTTGACTAATTCTCTATTTTTTTGTACAATCGAGAGACGTTTTGCAATTTAGAAGACGGAATATTTTACTGTATGAAAAGAACTTATCAGCCTAAAAGTAGAAAAAGAGCCCGAAGACATGGCTTTTTGAAACGAGCCAGTACTCCCGGAGGGAGAAATGTGCTTCTTTCAAGACGCCGAAAGGGACGAACTAAGCTCACTGCCGTCTAGCAAATATGCTAAAAAAAGCCTTTAGGTTAAAGAAAAAAGAGGATTTTGCAAAGGTTTTTCGCTTCGGAAAGCCTCTTTTTTTTAAGCCCTACGGTTGTAAGTGGATAGCTAATGAGCTTGGTAATGATCGACTCGGCTTCTCTTTTAGTAAGAAACACGCCAAAACAGCCGTTATGCGTAACCGTCTACGACGCAGAATGGTCGGACTCTACAATCAGCGCTATAATTTCAAAGGACTGGATATAGTCTTTTTTACCACCCACCCAGTTGGAAAGCTAGAAATGCCTGATATAGAGGCTTTATTTAACAAAATACCTCCACAAAACACCTAAAATACTATGCTGGCTCTTTTCCACGAAATCATCTATCGTCCAATCTACAATACCCTCATCTTTTTTTATGATACCTTGCCAGGTCAAGATTTTGGTATTGCCATTATTTTGGTCACCATTCTTCTCAAGTTCATCATGTTTCCGCTTTCACGCAAACAGATCCAGTCTCAGAAGAAAATGCAGGAGATACAGCCGAAAATAAAGGCTCTACAAAAGAAATTTAAGGATAAGAAAGAAGAACAAACAAAGGCTCTTCTGGAGCTCTATCGTACAGAGAAGGCTAATCCGTTTTCCGGCTGCCTGCCACTGATTGTTCAAATAATTGTCCTTATCGCTATTTATCGAGTCATTATCAATATTTCTGGTGCCAATTTCTCAGTAGAAGTCACTGATTTGTACAGTTTTGTTTCAAATCCGGGAATTATCAATCACTACTTCTTACACATAGTAGATCTCGCCAAGCCGAGTATCGTTTTTGCTATTCTTTCAGCCACGGCTCAGTACTTCCAAACAAAAATGCTGCTTGCCAACACACCAACCAAAGAGGTAAAGGAGGGTGTGAGTGAAGAACCAGACTTTAGCGCTATAATGAACAAGCAGATGCTCTACATGGGGCCAGCCATCACCCTGTTC
The DNA here is from genome assembly GCA_964357915.1 of uncultured Bdellovibrionales bacterium. GTDB lineage: Bacteria > Patescibacteriota > Minisyncoccia > Moranbacterales > UBA1568 > UBA1568. The sequence continues at coordinate 33,661 of CAYHND010000001.1, read as the reverse complement.
ATTGGACTTACTTTTCCAGCAGCTCTTTCTCTGTATTGGTTTACCTCCACTCTTTTTATGCTTATCCAACAAAAAATTCTTTTTGCTAAAAAAGTTGATGGAAAGATAGAAACTACCGCGTTATGAATAGAACAGAACAAATCAAACAACTAGTAGGAAATCTTCTTGAGAAGCTTTCTTTTCAAGGTACGGTAGAGGTAGCAGAAACTGAGCAGAGCTACCAGATTCAAATTAGACTTGAGACTGACCAAAGTGTACTTATTGGTCAGGCGGGTGCTCATTTGCAAGCTCTCCAGCATATAGTGCGTCTGCTTTTACGCAAACAGCTATCTGAGGAAGAAACTCTGAAGGAAATATATCTTGACGTAAACGGTTATTGGGAAGAAAAAGAAAAAAAACTTACTGATGAAGCTCAGGCAAGAGCGGAGGTAGTTTTGGCGACTGGAGAAGAGCAGATTCTGCCGTTTATGGAATCACATGATCGTAGGGTCATTCATGCAGCACTGGTTGCTATGGAGGGTGTCCAAACAGAAAGCTTTGGAGTAGGAAGAGAACGAAGGATGCGCATTTTTACTACCAACAAAAAGGAATCTCAAAAGATTTAGTAAACCGGAGGATATTGTTAAAAGTTTACATATGCCATTAGCGAGAAAGATTGCCTATAACGTAGTCTTAAACTCTATCTTCAAGGTTTTTTCAACAGTGGTACTCTCTTTGTATTCGATTCGATTGATTACAGAGTATCTTGGCCCTGAAGGTTTTGGAAAATATGCTACTGTTCTTGCCTTTTTTGCCTTCTTTAGTGCTATTGTTGATCTTGGTCTGGCTCCAGTGACAGCACGAGAAATATCCAAAGAGGGTGCTGATGAGAAACGTATCTTGGGAAGAGTGCTCGCCTTACGTTTACTCTCATCGGCTGTACTTTTGATATTTGCTCCATTAGTACTCTTTTTCTTTAATTATGAGTCAGATCTAAAAATAGGAATTGTAATAGCTGCTATTGCGGTACTCTTTTCTTCTTCATCCCTCCTCCTCAACGGGATCTTTCAGAAGAATCTAGCCATGGATCGAGTAGCTTTTGTAGAGTTCTTCGGCAAACTTTTGCAGGTAGTTCTGGTGACGCTCATTGTTCGTAATGACTGGGGTTTTCTCGCGGTAGCCAGTACCCTTCTTGCTGCCCTAGCGTTTAATGCGCTACTGGTTTTTTGGTTGAGTCGATCATTTGTGAAATTCTCACTCAAAGTCGACACTCGTTTTTGGAAAGAGTTCCTGCGAGAAGCCTCACCATTGGCAGCTACAGCCCTCATCACCTTTGCCTACTTCAAGCTAGATACGATTATCCTTTCTGTCCTGCAAAGCAACAGCGATGTAGGTATCTACAACGTGGCCTACAAAATCATGGAGAATCTGATTTTCTTTCCAGCTATGTTAGCGGGTCTTATTCTGCCACTTCTTTCACGAACACTGAGCACCAATAGGGCTCTTTTTGAAGACATCGTTGATAAAACCTTTAAGGTGTTTTTGCTTATCGTTTTCCCGTTGGTGGTCGGTGTCTGGGTTTTGGCGCCAGAAATTATTGCTATTGTTAGTGGCACGGGTTTTGAGGAATCTGTGCGAGTACTTCGCATTCTGATATTTGCACTCGGATTTATTTTCTTTGGACACTACTTCACCATGCTACTAGTGGTGGGTAATGCTCAAAAGAAATTGATGAAAGCCCTGCTCATTGCAGCCGTCGTGAATATTGGCCTCAACCTGGCTCTTATTCCCAAGTACTCATACATAGCAGCAGCAGGAGTATCTCTCATTACAGAGTGTCTAGTAGTCCTCCTCATTGGGGCACTGGCCTTTCGAGAGATTCAGTTTAGGCCTTCATTTAAGCCGCTTCCACGTATTCTTTTCGCGACACTTCTCATGGCGGGCACAATGTATTACTTTGACCAGTACTCATTTATCGTAGCGGGTCTTAGTGGAGGCATCATGTATGTTTTTGGTCTCTGGCTTACTCGAGTGGTTACCTACGCAGAAATAAAGATGCTCCTTCTGAACAAAGAAGCACGTACCATTACTCCAGAAACATTCATACCCTAATTGTATGGCGGGTCAAGTTGTCATCGTAGTATTGAACTACAATGGTCAAAAATGCCTCATAAAGACCCTCACTTCTTTACGAGCACTTTCTTATCCTCACAAAGAGATTCTAGTTGTAGATAATGCGTCCAGCGATGAGTCTTTTGCTCAGGCTCAGGCTCAGTTTCCAGAGTACTCTTTTTTGGCATTGCCTCGTAATGGAGGCTTTGGCTATGGTATGAATCGGGGTATTGAGTATGCTGTAAGCAAACAAGCCGACTACGTATGGCTTTTCAATTATGATGCTTTAGCCGAACCCGATGCACTCGAACCTTTAGTCAGAGCAGCAGAACAAAGAGAGGATAGGGTACTCTTAAGTCCGTTGATTTTGGATCAGTATCATAACAACTGGTTTTCGGGTGGGAGGATTAACTTTCTTCGAATGCGAGTAGAGCATGACCAAGGTTCGGTGCCAACGAAGATTACTAGTACCAACTTTCTCACGGGCTGCGCTCTTTTTTTACCAGTATCCATGATTCAAAAAGTAGGTTTGCTTGATGAAGATTTTTTTCTGTACTACGAAGATGCCGACTATTCGTTGCGGGCTAAGAATTTACAGATACCCCTGATGGTGGTACCAGCATCACGAGTACTCCATAGTGAAGAAAGTCAGTTCAATCCCACCAAAACCTACCATCTGGTACTCTCAGGACTTATCTTCTTTGAGAAACATAAAAATAGGGTTTTTTCTTTCTATCAAGCCATTTATGTTATACTAAGAAGACTAAAAAACCGCTTTGATATCTTGTTGGGTCAGCCTCAAGCTACCCGAGTCAGAGAGGCGTATCAAGATTTTTATGATCGCAAAAATGCCCACCACTTCTCTCATATTCGTCAATTATAATAGTAGCCAGTACTTAACCAAAGCTCTAGAGAGTATCTCCCTTCATGAAGACCGCTCTCAGTACGAGCTCATTATTGTTAACAATGACGAACGAGAAACACAAATAATTGCAACACTGGGTAACCAGTATCGAGCAAGGGTTATTGAGAGCGCCGGTAATGTCGGTTTTGCGAAGGCGGTCAATCAGGGAGTACGGACAGTCAACACTCCTTTGGTGGGTCTGCTCAACCCAGATACTCTCTGGGTGCAGACACAGTTATCAGAAGTAGAAACTCGTCTGCGCCAAGAGGAGTGTCTCATTGGTCTGGGGTTGTTTGATGAAAATGGCAAGCAAGAACAGCATGGTTTCGGAAAGAGGGTGCATTTCTTGAGGTTAGTTGAGAATCACCTCTTCAGAGTAACGCCATCAGTGAGTGAGAAAAAACGAGTGGATTGGGTGAGTGGCGGCGCATTATTTTTTCGCAAAGAAACGTTTGATACACTTGGTGGCTTTGATGAGCACTACTTTCTGTACTATGAGGATGTTGATTTTTGTGAACGAGCCAGACAAGCAGGCCACCCCGCCTATGTGTATGGAGATTTGAAAATCACACATTTTCGCGGTAAGAGTCAGAAGTCGCCGAGAGCACAAAAAAAGGCTTACTATGAATCACAAAAGTATTACTTTCATAAAATGCGACCCTGGTACGAACAAATTTTGTTAAGAGGCTTTCACTTTTTCAAAAGATGTGAGAATTTAGATAGTTACTAAGAATATGCTTGAGGGACTTCTGTATTATTTCTACCTCCTCCTCCCTTTTAGCTTTGCCTTAAATCCTGTTGCGAGTATTGACTTGCCCATAGCTCGAGTAGTAGTGGTACTTCTATCAGTCAGCTGGCTGGTACGAACACTACTTCAAAGACAGATAGAAATACGAGCTCTCGGTGTTTTAGCACTCTTTCTTTTTTGGCTTCTCTGGAGTGCTCTCTCCCCACTGTGGGCTCTGGATCCTACCTGGAGTATGCGTAAGGTCGTTTTTTTACTGAATATAGGTCTATTGTTTCCAATCTTACTGACACTGAGCCAAGAAAAACTAGCTAAACTCGCCCAGGCTTTTGTTTATGGCGCGATACTGATTGCTCTTGTAGCTTGTATAGAAGCCGGTCTACAGTTTTTTCTTTCACTTGATGAAATTCTGACTCTTTGGAATACCCAGGTGTTGCCATTTTTTCTGGGTAATAACTTCGCTCTTGTGGTCAAAGAATACCCGAGCCTTTTGGTAAATGTTTTAGGAACCACCTACTTACGGGTGACGGCTTTTTTCCCTGATCCCCACACACTGAGTTTGTATTTAGGTCTTGCTCTTCCTCTAGTCTATGTCTGGCAGCACACAGTAAGAACTTTCGTGGCCAAGTTTAGCTTTGTTCTGGTAGGAGTAGCAATACTGCTCACCTTTTCCAGAGGAGCCTACACGGCAATTTTGTTGACGAGTATAATTCTACTTTCTATCCTGCTTGCTAAAGATTATCGTCAGTACGGTAAGTACTTTTTAGTAGGGATGCTGTTATTGGGAGGAGTATTTTTTGCCACACCAGTTGGCCCAAGAATACTTTCAAGTGTGTCAGCAGAAGACGGTTCTCGTACCGAACGTCTCCGTCTCCTCGAAGAAGCTGTCCACTATAGTTTCACAAGACCCTTCTTAGGAGTAGGTGTGGGTAACTATCCGCTTCTCGTTAAACCAGATGCCTCAATGAGAGAACCTATCTATGTTCATAATTTGTATTTAGATATCGCAGTTGAGACGGGTTTCATTGGCTTACTCCTGTTTCTCTCTTTTATTGGAAGCGCTTTGTGGTTAGGTTTCAGAAGGTGGCGAGATAGTCAAGACCCACTCATGCTTGCTTGTGGTATCAGTACCATCTATTTTCTTTTTCACGGCTTCTTTGAAGCACCACTCTTTTCTTTTCACGTCATGTTTGCTCTTTTTCTTCTTGTAGCGTACCAAGCTGTTCCAAGAACAAAAACCGTATGATGTTTTCACAGGCCATACTCTTTCTTTTGCCAGCATCCCTCGTCTTAGCACTTGAAAAAGTGACCGTTTTTGGTTTTCCAGTGTACTTTTTGGAAGCCCTTTTCATAGTTTTCCTTGGGTTGAGTGTGTGGAAGGTAACCAAGGAGAGCTTACGGGTGAGATGGCAGGGTTTTGACCGCTGGATTGCCCTAGGGGGAATCTTGTTTGTGGCGGGAGCGATTATGTCCATCCTCTACCAAAGTCAATCAGTATCTCTCACATCACTCGGTCAACTCAAGTCATGGTTCCTCTTTCCCCTCGTGTTTGCCCTTACACTCTATAGCCTTCAGAGGGGGGAGTATAAAGAGAGGATGCTTATCTACGGGTCTTGGTTAGTAGGAGTCATCATCGTAGCTTTCACCGCTCTGTATGGATATAGTCATCATATACTCACCTACGATGGGCGACTGGCTTTTCCTTATAATTCACCCAACTTTCTGGCCTTATTAGTTGCCCCTGGCATTCTCTTAGCGATCTTCTTTCTTTTTCAAGCAAATACCTGGTGCAAAAGAGCGTTTTTCCTCTCTACAGCTACCCTTCTCTTAATCCCGCTATACCTCACTCACTCATACAACACCTGGCTAGCTCTCATTCTGGCAGTTTTGGCAAGTCTTTTGCTCTTATGGATACAAAAAACAGAGAGTGAGAGTCGGCAAAAACTAGGCATCTTTGTTGCAGTAGTAGTACTAGCACTGGGCATTCTCCTTTTTCTGGAGCACGATAGTAGCAAGTGGCAGGATCTGTTTCTTGAGGATAGCCGTTCATCACTTGATTCGCGGGTCATGATTTGGCAGTCAAGTTGGGCTATACTACAAGATCATTGGTTTTTGGGAATTGGTGTGGGAAACTTCCAGCGAGAGTACCTAGCCTATCAGCCACACTTTACCCCCTATCTTGAATGGGCTGTTCCACAGCCACATAATCTTCTATTGGCCGTATGGCTACAGACGGGCTTTCTAGGGTTACTTGGCTTTATTTTGATCCTAGGAAGGCTCGTTGTTAGATTATTTGAGAGTACACAAAGAAAAAACCAAAATGAAGGGGGACTTCTTTTGGCTCTTTGGTTCGTATTTCTTTGCTATGGGCTTATCGATACACCCTACTTCAGAAATGATCTCGCCTTTCTTTTTTGGCTACAAGTGCTCCTTACGCTCTGGTATATAGAAGAAGACTAGAGTTCAATACGATAGATTTTCTTTGTCACTCTATCAGTAAAGAACAAGATACGCTCATCAGCTGATAAGGAAAGATCAGTACTATCGAAAGATTGGCCAATATCACCCAATTCGAGGAGGCGACTACTCTTGCCGGTGCCGAGGTCTATTTGCCAAAAAGTGTCCTGTGAGGCGAGGTTTTTCTCGAAGTAATCATTGGGTAGCAGAGCTTCACCTAAACCGCCTGGAAGAGCATAGAAGAGCTTTGAGCTATCACTGGACCACACTACTTTGGAGATGAGAGTAGGAATATTGAGAGACTGTAGCTCTCCTCCATTTTTGTTCATCACAGCCAGAGTGACTGGGCCACCCTTGGTAAGTGAGGCGCTTACGACCACCCGTTCTCCATTAGGTGACCACAAGTAATCACCGCCATAACGACCATTGAAAAGCTTAGTGCGATTGTTCCCATCAGCATCAATAGCATCAAAAAAGCTTTCTTCTAAGCCATTTGGCCTCGTCCAAAAGGAAATACGGTTGGACTGGGGAATGGTACCTAAGAAAAGATCTCTACTTCCTACCACCGCAATCTCCTTCCAGTCGCTGCCGTCAGCATTAGAGCGATTGAGAGAAAATTCCTTAGTAGAGGGATTTTTGAATAAGTAGTAGATTTTGTCCCCGAGAGATCCCCAGCTTACTTTAGTAATTTCTGCTTTAAGCGGAGTGAGAGATTTAGTAGGAAAATTAATTGAATACCAGCGAGGGGTAGGCGTTCCTTCAATGAGTGCTAGGGCGGCATCGCGCTTAGTAGACCAGGTAACGCGAAGGGGTTTACCGGGGAGATTGGTCATGAGAACGGTCTTATCCTTACCTTCGAGAGTGGCTTTTTTGAAAGCCTGGTCATCTTGTGAGTAGTAAAAAATACTGTTGTTGGGACCCGTGACGGCACCAAGGACACTTTCGTTAATAGGGTTGGTGACGGCGGTAGCTATGGCCGGTTCTTTTTCTTTACCAAAACCTTCTTCTGGAGTCACGGCTTCTTCCTTGGTATCAGAGGTAACCTTGGGCTCGCTAGCATTGTTCTTAAACGCGAAGTTATAAGCCAACAAAAAAATGATGACTAGTAAAAAAAGTGCGAGTGAGCTGAGGAAGAGTTTTCTCATTACTTTTATCGAACGTGGAAATGGACGCCTGTGCCCTGAGTAATAATACAAGGGACACCATTTGTTTTATAAGGAGTACAGCTACTGCCCTTACCTACCTCTAGGAAGGAAGTCCCCAGCCCAGCTGTTTTAAGGGCGTTGTAGTACCTCACCATATTCGTCACATCAGTCGGGCTAGTACGTATATCAGCACAAGTACCATTTGAGTGACAGGCACTTTTGTGTTGAACGGTTGGTGGCCAGGCTTCTGTGATAGTGATGTCTTTGAGTTGGGCATTTGCGGCCTCTAGTCGAGAAAGAAAGGTTTTATTAAGCTGACAACTGTTACTGTTTTTACAAGTTATACTAGTCACTTTCACACAATCGTAGCAACCCGTAGTACCTGCTGGTACAGCAACACCGCCAGGACCACTGTAGTTTGAGGGAGTTCCCCCCCCAGCGTCTACAGATCCATTACGAATAGCTAGGGGCTGGAAACTAGTCACATTCACGTTCACCAGATCAGGATTGATGGTATTAAGGATAATATAGGATACCAGAGCAAGAACAAGACCAATCAGTGATCCGTAGATAATGTGTTTGGCAGAGCTAATAGCGGCTGTATTACCGGCGCTGGTGAGGTAGGTGAAACCTCCAATCACCAGCATAAAGACCGCGCAGAGTACTATCAGAACAAGTCCTAAAGTATACAGACCAAGTACATAGTCTTGAAAGGTGGTACCAGTGATAAAAGGCACGTTTTCTAGGGGCGTATAGGTAGTACCAATATTGACTGCTCCTACAGCAGCAATGCCAGTATCTTTTTCAGCTGCCTTTTTTGATTCTTCTGAAACACAACATACACCATCTCTTCCAGTCAGGACTGCCTCACTACAAACTCCCAAATTGGTAGCGCCAGATGCACATCCCCCAAAACTACAGACACCACCCTTCCCTCCGCTAGACACAGCTCTTTCACAAAGTGACTCAGGTAAGGCTCCAGCCTTAGGAACGCAACAAGCTTGCTGTATAAAGCCAATATTTTCTTCACATTTACCAACACGATCTTGGTCGGCATCACAGCCGTCTCCTCCAAAGAGAATAGTTTTACAAAAACCACCCTTTCCACCCGGAGGCTCATTTCGACATTCTAGGTCGGTAAGTTGCTGATTAGGGTCTGGAGCACTGTTTTGAGCCCAAGTTGTTTCTATAGGAGAAAAAACAAAAAAAAGCAAAACAAAAATGGAAAATATATTTTTGGACAGAGAAATTTTCATATATGTATTATATCATAGCAAAATTAAAAAACGTCCGCTATACGACGGACGTTTTTTGTGAGACTGCTCTAAAAGTTTTTTAGGTAAACTACTTTAGAATTCCCAACTGCCATTGAGACTGGATGACTGTGTGTAGTTCACGACGGTGGTTTCAAAGAAGTTTCCTTTGTCACTGTTTACATCTTGGAGGCGATCAAGGTGTTTGTAGGGATTCTCAATAGCATCAGGGTAGAGAGGTTCAAGATTGAGCATAGCCAGGCGTTTGTTAGCCAGCCATCTTGTGTAACTTGCCGTAGTGTCGCCATTGATACCAGGGATACGATTACCCAGAATATGAGCGCTCCATTCAATTTCTTGGTCCACTGCTTCGGTGGTCATCTGGCGAATGAGGTCTTCGTCGAATATCTCCGGGAATTCTTTTTTGATTTCACGCAAAATGTTGGCAAAGATAGTAATATGAGTAACTTCATCACGACGGATGTAGGCTATCATCCTTCCAGTTGCCAACATCTTCATTCTGTCCACCAGGGTATCGAAGAAAGCAAAACCGTTGTAGAAGTAGATAGATTCGAGCAGGAAGTTGGCTACAATACCGCGGAAAAAGGTCTTATCAGTAGGATCATCGATAAAGTCTTGGTAGATTTGCCCAATATGGCGGTTTCGTTCCAGCAGAATCTTGTCGTCTTTCCAGAAGTAGTAGATCTCTTCTCGTTCTTTGCTCTCCACTACTGATTCCAGGATGGTAGCGTATGACTGTGAGTGGATAGCTTCTTGATAGGCCTGGATAGAGAGAATGAGATTTACTTCTGGAGACGTGATGTAGTCAGCGAAGTGCGGGAGATTGACCGTCTGAAGAGAGTCCAGAAAAATCAAGAAAGAGAGACTTCCTTTGTAAGCACGCTGTTCTTCTGGTGAGAGGTCGCTATGGAAGGCCCGAGCATCATCCTTGAGGCCAGAGACTTTTTCTGGTACCCAGAAGTTACCAACCATGACCTGGTACAAACTTTTTGCCCAAGGGTACTTGGTGGCGTTTAGGTTGAAGAGGCCTGTAGTAGAACCTTTGATGATAGTCCTCTCTTCTACGGCATCAGTACCGGTAGGATTGAAAAGAGGGTTTCTGTTGATGGCTGACATATATTTTTCGTATTAACCGCTACAACTTACACAATCTTCCTTGATCTCGCCAGACAAGCTTCGTACATAATACACCGTCTTGATTCCATCTTGCCAAGCTTTGATGTAGTAGTCGTAGAGCTGAGCTGGACTGACTTTGGCAGGATCAATCATCCATTCGAAGCTGATAGACTGGTCTACCCACTTGTAGACGACAGCAATCATACTGATGACATCATTCATATCCATGTGAACGTACTCTTTGTAGTACCAGAAGTTGTCTTTGGAGAGCTTTGGAGCAACACGGAGAGTTGGAGCTGAGAGGTTGGTTTCGACGAAGTAACGTTTGTAGATAGGGAGTAACGCCGCTGTCGTACCTACCACTCCTGCTGTTGAGGTGTTTGGAGCAGGGGCAGTGTGATAGGCAAAGCGCGTACCGTAGGCCTTCATATCAGCAAAGAGGGTTTTCCATTCTTCGCCACGAGCGGTATTGTCGACATACCAGTCTTCTGTTCGTCCAAGGAGAATGCCCTTAGAGTACTCACTTCCCGGGAAGAGTTCATAATGGCCACGTTCTCGGGCAAGGTCTACAGAAGCGCGGTAGGTGTGATACGCATATTCCGCAAACAGGACATCGACGTCTTCACGAGCAGCTTCAGTGTCATAAGAAATTCTGCGCACAGCCAGGTATTCAGCCAACCCCAGATATCCAATACCGATACTGCGGTAACGGAGTGCTGTTCGTTCTGCTTCTTTGATTGGGTAGTAGTTGAGCGTAATAACGTTATCAAGGACACGGAGCAAAACCGGAAATACTTCACCGATAGTTTTCTGATCATTGACTTTGGCTATGTTGACTGAGGCAAGGTTACAGACAACGAGATCACCAGGTTCGTAACGGATAACAATTTTACCATCTTCAATAGTTTCTTCAACAAATTTAGAAGATGAAGTGTTCTGACAAATTTCTGTGCAGAGTTGAGTGGAGTAAATATTACCAGCGTGCTTGTTGGGATTGAGACGATTGACTGTATCACGGTAGAACACGTAGGGCATACCCGTCTCTACAGTCGCTTTGAGAAATTTCTTAAAGAGATCTTTGGCCTTGATGGTTTTCTTCATGGTCATGCGCTCGTCTTTCTCTAGCTCGAGATAGAAAGCCTCAAACTCTTTGTTGAAATGGTTTTGAAGACCCCGACCATGAACGTGGTTGATTTCATACGGATCAAACAAAGTCCAATCCCCATCTTCCTCAATACGTTTCATAAAAAGATCAGGAATAGAGACAGCGGGGAAAACATCAAAAGCCTTAGAGCGAATATCTCCTGTTTCGGTTTGGAGATCAAGAAAGTCGTAGATATCTAAGTGCCAAAAATCAAGAGTGACTGATATAGCACCCAGACGGGCACCGAGCTGGTTGACGGCTACGGCAGTATCATTGATGACCTTTACCCAAGGATTGACTCCTCCAGACATACCCTTCACTCCACGAATCATACTGCCACGAGCACGAATATTTCCGAGATAGACACCGACACCACCACCAAACTTAGAAATTTGAGCCATGTTTTCGACAGCGTGATAAATACCACGGAGATCATCATCTACATTAATCTTGAAACAACTTGAGAGTTGGTGATAGTTAGTGCGAGAGTTGAGGAGCGTTGGTGTTGGGAGAGAGATGCGTTGTTCTGAGCAGTGTTTGTAAATTTTAAGAGCGGTCTCAAGACGAGTCTCGTCCGTTTCTGGAATGGCGAGGAACAGCGCAATCGACATGTACATTTCTTGAGGCAACTCTTTGGTAATTTTGTTGGGATTAAGAAGATAGCGTTTGATCAACGACACGATAGTCGTATATTCGTAGGTCTCATCTGTCTCTTTGGAGAGGTGCTTACCAGCTTCAAGGATGTCTTCCTCCGAATAGTATTTGTAGAAGTCTTTGTAGTAGAGACCTCGCTCAATGTAGTCATCAAACAAAGCTTTGTAGGAGGCAGGTGAATAGACATCAGCTTGTTCAATGTTTCTGTTCTTGAGAGCTTTTTTGTAGAGGCCACCAAGGAGGATGCGAGCCGCGACATTCTGCCAGGCGATATTTTCGACAGTCACTAGATCGATACAGGTTTTGACGAGCAACTTCTCAATATCAGCAGTTTGGATATCTTCGATGAGATTTTTCTTGAAAGCTTCCATCAAGTCCTCAAAACTACATTCTTCATCAAACTCTTTAGAGGCACGATTGAAAACAACACGAAGCTTCTTAATGTCAAAGCGTTCCTTGGAACCATTAGATTTAGTTACCTGGAGAGTGTTTTGTTCAAACTCATCAATCAGTTGCTCCATGCGATCCTCTCGCTCCTGTCTGCGCTTTTCTCGGTAGATGATGTATGACTTAGCAAGCTCAAAGCGATTCGTCTTGACGAGGTTTTGTTCTACGATGTCTTGAACATCTTCCACTGATGGAGTTCGGTTTACAAATATCTCAGTGTAGACATGTTCAATGTCAGCTACGATGAGATCAGTCAGTTCGGGAATAAAATCTTTGTCAGTTTCTCCAATTGCATCACAAGCAAGTGCGATAGCGTTCTCAATACGAGTGCGACTGAAGGGGGCGACTTCTCCATCACGACGTAGGATTTTTTCGATAGCCATAGTGTTCGAGCCAGAAGGCAGATTAAGGTATTATACTTTTTGTTTTTGTATTTAGGCGAAACGTTTCTCTACCACTGTCCAGTCGATAGCATTCATAAAAACAGTCAGGTAGTCGGCACGTTTGATACCGTAGTCGAGCATAAAAGCGTGTTCGAAGACATCCATGACAAGTAAGGGCTTGGTACCCGTGAGGTGTCCTAAGTCGTGCTCGTTGATCCAGGTATTAAATAACGAGCCAGTCTCTTCGTCTTGGACGAGAATGACCCAACCAATACCACGCATGGCACCCGTTGCGAGAAAGTCAGTACGCCAATTTTCAAATGAGCCAAAAGATTTTTCAAGAGCAGCGCTCATCTGTTCAGAAGCAGTGTTATTTTCTTTGGCCATGTTTTCAAAGTACAGTTCGTGCAAGCGCATACCGTTCCATTCCCAACCAAAACGACGCTTGAGCTCATTATAGGCAGGAGAATTAGGTTCTGCCTCGGCGAGTAATTTTTGCAACGTGTTGGTGTTGGTGACGTAGCCCTGATACAGGGTAAAATGGTTGTTGAGAAGCGCATCACTCAACCCAGGGAGGCCTAAGAGGTGACTATAGTCTTTTGGTGTATATTCCATCATATGAAAATGTTTGTTTAGAGTTTTTTAGTGTCTTTTTGACCCCGGTTTTTTGAAGCCGTTTTTGTATAATACGAGCCTCGAAAAAGTGTGTCAACTATCCGCTGTTTAAAGGATAAATTCGACCTCTTTTTCTGTTATCTTTCATAAAAACAACTACATATTGTGTTTTTCTGTTAATATTAGACACAACTGAAGCGCCAAGGTGTAAACAAGAGACTTGCCAAAATTCCCAAAACGTGACACAAGTGAGAGCAGCGTACAATCAACTATTTCATGAACACATCCTATACTTACAAAATCCCAAAAGCCTACTCTGGTGAGCGGGCTGATAAGGTAGTGCGAGCCGCTCTTAAGCGCAAAGGTCTTTGGGAAAATGACTTTACCGGACGGACTTTTTTGACGGCTCTCTTTGAAGCTGGTCAAGTCTCTGTTTTGGATACCCCTATTGATGCGAGTAAACGACTACGTTCTGGTGAGACTATCCAGTTTAACCTTCCTGACGAGGAAGATAAGAAGCGTGCCAAAGACACCCCTCGTTTCCTACCAGAAAAGCTCTACGAAAATGAGCATTTCTTGGTTTTCAACAAACCAGCCTTCATGTCTATGCATGGTGGGGTCGGCATACGTCAAAATGATTACACTTTTGCTGACTTTTTACGGGATCGCTATCCTGAAGTGGCTGGTATTGGCGAATCAGTTGAGCGTCCTGGTATAGTCCACAGGCTCGATAAGAACACCTCAGGCGTTGTTTTGATAGCCAAGACACAAGAAGCCTACACTGGCCTCAAAGAACTCTTCCTAGAGAGAAAAATTCACAAAACCTACGTAGCCTTGTGTTACGGGGTTTTCAAAGAGGTTGAGGGCAGCATCACTTTTCCTATTCGTCGCCAAAAAAGCAGCCTGAAAAGGGAAATAGTGCGTTCTAAGACAGAGCAAGCTCTTGAAAATGCCAAGAGTGCTATTACTAATTATCGAGTCATAGTTTCCTTTAATGACGCCTCGTTGGTTATGCTTGAGCCAGAGACTGGTCGTATGCACCAGATTAGAGTACATCTACAAGCTCTCCATAAGGCAGTGTTGGGAGATACCCTTTACAGTACCCGTGATTCTCAAAGAGCCTATCCTGATATTGAGCGTCAAATGCTTCATGCTTTGCGGCTAGAATTTGATTTTCAGAGCACCAGTTATGTCTTTGAGGCTATGCCAGGAGAGGATTTCAGAGAGGCTCTGGAAAGCCTTGACGGATTTCGGGGAAGCGGTTATGATTATGAGGCTTTGAAGAGCCTATTTTCTACTACGAGAGAGTGAGGCTTTTTTATTTCTCGAGCATCCTTTTTAGGATAAAAGACTTCAGATAAGCTATTTTATTGACCGAAAGCCGAACTTAGGCTTCTATTTATACGCCAAACATTATGAATCAAAAACTGATTGCTTTTAATAAAAAACAGCGTCGTGAATTCCCAGAGCTCCCAGAGCTTCAAGCTGGAGACGTGGTGAAGGTATATCGTAAGATCAAAGAAGGTGGCAAAGAGCGTACCCAGATGTTTCAGGGTATGGTGATTGCTACCCGTGGAGGCCAAAGTGCCTCTAAGACTATTACGGTGCGCAAAGTAGCTTCAGGAGTCGGCGTAGAGCTGGTTCTTCCTTTGAATTCAACGCAAATTGAGAAAATCGAATTCGTTAAGCGAACTACTGCTCGTCGCGCTAAGTTGTACTTTGTACGCGACAAATCAGTGAAGGTGTTGAGCCGTAAACTGAAAGAAGTGGCTCTTAAGGATTCTCGCAAGGCCAAAGGAGTAGTCGCTGCTCCTGTAGCAGAAGAGATAGAGGAAGAAGTTGCAGTAGAAGCACTTGAAGAAGGTGTTGCCACAGAAGTAGAAAACACTGTAGAATAAGTGGGTTCCGATTAGAATTTGCCCAGGTGGCGGAATTTGGTATACGCGCATGCTTGAGGTGCATGTTCTCGCAAGGGATTGGAGGTTCGAGTCCTCTCTTGGGCACAGTGTAAAGAAGAGAAAATTTGTGGAAGTATGGGCAATTAGCTCAGTTGGTTAGAGCACCTCGTTTACACCGAGGGGGTCAAAGGTTCGAGTCCTTTATTGCCCACAAAGAAGTTCTGCCGAGGTAGCTCAGTGGTAGAGCAGAGGACTGAAAATCCTTGTGTCGGCAGTTCGATCCTGCCCCTCGGCACAGAAAAGGTAAATAGTATGTGGAGAACTACTGTATAAGTACCTTCTCTGACAGTTATACAGGTGTTATAAAGGTAAAATGGGACTGTAGCTCAGTTGGTTAGAGCACGCGGCTCATAACCGCTTGGTCGTTGGTTCAAGTCCAACCAGTCCCACATAGAGTAGGTTACAATCTAAGAAGAGTCGCGGGTATCGTATAATGGCTCTTACACGTCCTTGCCAAGGATGAGATAGGGGTTCGATTCCCCTTACCCGCTCATTGAAAAATATGATCCCCTTAATGGGGATTTTATTTTTTAGGTTGGTAGTGGGAATCGAACGAGAAAAGGGTCGGAAAAACATTTGTTTTTCAGTTGGAGGAGAGCAGCGAAGCGCTGAGAACCGTGGGTTCTTAGAAAAGCTTTAGCTTTTGTTCATTCCCCTTACCCGCTCATAAAAAGAAAATACCAGGCTTTATGTCTGGTATTTTGTTTTTTAACTAAGAGAGAGTAGGTTTCTATCTGAATGAGAGTATACTGGGATTATCTAACCATCTAAAGAAAACAGGGTATGAAAATTTTTATCTTTATGATTATTCTGATTCTCTTCTTTGCCTTTTTCACAGTGCAAAATACTATGGTGGTTCCAGTGAAGATAGGAGATTTTTCCATGAACACTCCCCTTCCCTTAGCTATCATTGTCCCTATTTCCCTAGCAATGCTCATTTTTTCCTTCTTCCACCTTGGTCTTATGAGAAAAGCGAGTCTGGTTATCCAAGATCTAGAGGGTAATGTAGAGAAAGATCAGAACCAGATTCTAGAGATTACCAAACAAGCCCACGCCTTAGAAATTGAAAATCGAAAACTCAAGATTCGTCTCGGTGAGGAATCAGACGTTGACGAGAGATCCTTATGATGAGCGTCCTCCTAAAAATATGGAGGAAGTTGGGCTTCTCTAAGCATTTTCAATTGAGCATCATCCGTCTCTTTCAAGATCAATTTTTGATAGGGGTCACTGGAGTGATCTTCAACTCGGATAACAAGGTACTGGTATTCAAGCACACCTATCGCAAGACAGCCTGGAGTTTACCTGGTGGCTATATGAACGGTAAAGAACATCCCAAAGAAGCCCTTGAGCGGGAGATTCTAGAAGAATCAGGGCTTACTGTTAGTATTGATTGGCGTATGAGGGTACGCACTGACCGAGAAACAGCGCGACTCGATATTTCTTATATAGGGACTTTTATTGGAGGTAGTTTCACGCCCTCGCCTGAGGTTGTAGAGGCAAGATTCTGTTCCCTTGAAGAGCTACCTCCTATCAGGCGCGATCAACTCTTTCTTATTGATCGAGCCATTGAGCAGCGCAAAGCATTTTTCTCTGATGATGGGCGTGGGAGCCTCATGACTACTAGGGATGATAATCTTCTCTCAAATCAAGTAGAGATAGATCTCGTGAAAAAACAAATAGCCCATTTATAGTAGTTAGATTTAATGGAGCCGAGTGAGACGTCCCTTTAGTGGGCGTTTTTAATTTTTGCAGGACTTTTTTTGGGAATTTTGAAAATAACAATGCCCGCCAATGCTCCAAGGCTATTGAAAAGAAGATCTTTGTAGCTATCAAGAACAAGGTGTTCGCCATAAACTCCCCATTCTTGGGTTTTGAAAAGAAAGTCAGAGGAAGCCTCAAATATTTCCCAGACAATACCAGAACCAAAAACAATCAGAAATACTATCACCACAAGCTTTTTAGCATGAAGATGTTCCCATTCTCGAAGAGATTCCCCAAGAATAAAAGCAAAAGCCATGCAGACAATGAAGTGAGAAAATTTATCATACTCAAACCCGTATTTGTAGAGTTGAAATAGCCCAAGCTCCCCTGCAAAGTTGACGAGGAGTGCAAAAGCAATAATAGAACGCATTTCGAGGATGAGCTTCCTTTTTTGAGGATTGCTTCTGGTGAGAATGAATTTGGGGAGGTAGATCAGTATGGGAGAGATAAGAGCAATGATACCCATAAAGACTGGGCTGTAGAAATTGGGAAACCACTCGCTTGGCGCAATAAGCAAAATCAAGCCAGTGAGGACTAAGAGGACGCTTGAGAATTTGAGAAAGACCTTCTGATCCATACAGGGAGTGTTCTGTGGTTAATAGAGCATACTATACCCATTTACTGTTATTGGGAAGCTAGTTTCTCACAAAAACCCTTAAATAGCAGGAAAAGAGCCAAAAACCACCCCTAAAATAGAGGAGATTTGCTTTATCTAAAGCAAATACTAGTGTTTTGGTATTGACAAAAAGACAAAAGTATGCTAACATTGCTGGTTGAGTTAATTTCGATTGCTCGACCCATTACTCTCTCGAGAGCTAGTGGCTTAGCCATAAGGACACTTTATGACGTATCGAAAAGAACTTCTTTTCGTAGCCATAGTCAGCATTACCGGATTTTTTGCCAATACGTCTAGCGTAGCGGCTCAAATCATCGAATTACCAGTTATACAGGGTTATAACTATTCACAGGATCCATACCTTCTTGAGTGGACATTCAAGAATGACACTAACAAGGCTCCTGTTGAAGAAAAAGTTCTCTCTTTTGAGGACAAAACCCTTGCTCATTGGAAAACCAAACAAGCAGCCCTCTGGGAGAAGCTTTCACGAGACTCTTTCACTATCAACGCCTCTGCCTATACGGCAGCCGCTGATGAATGTGGTAAGTCTGATGGTATTACCGCTTCAGGACTTAAGGTGACTGAAAAACGTACCCTTGCTTGTCCTAAACAATACCCATTCGGTACCAAAATCAGTATTGAAGGAATGGGTGAGTACCGTTGTGAAGATCGTGGAGGTGCTATCAAGGGAAATCACTTTGACATCTATGTGAAGACCAAGTCAGAAGCTTTTGCTTTTGGACGTCAGAATCTTAGTGCTCAGGTGGTGGACTAAACAAATTACCTCTCTACCTCTTTGGTAGGGAGGTTTTTTGTTGACGGTGGGGGTCCTATTTGTTAGGCTTCCCCTGTACTTGTTGTACCAATCTGCAAAACAAGATACAAGAAAAAGGTCCGATGGCCGAGTGGTTAGGCAGAGGTCTGCAAAACCTTGCACAGCAGTTCGATTCTGCTTCGGACCTCAGAAAGAGTTAAAGATAGTATAGAATACAAATAAGCCGGGGTGATGGAATGGTAGACATAGGGGACTTAAAATCCCCAGGCGCAAGCCGTGTGGGTTCGAGTCCCACCCTCGGTACCAGAATCAGCGATAAAAAAGACCCCCTTAGTGAGAGTCTTTTTTTATTTGTTTCACAAGCTTTGGGACTTTAAGGAAATCTTCTATAAGAGTTTCGCGCATGCTGCCGTTATAGAGAGCAGCAGCAGGATGATAGAGAGCAAAGAAGACACACTCCCCTAGTCCTGGGATATTCCGTCGGAAGGCTGTGCCATGAACTAGAGAAATTTTTACATCAGGGATGAAATGATTAAGTGAATAGCGACCAAGACTGACAATCACTGCGGGCTTGATGGTAGAAATTTCTTCATGAAGCCAACTTTCGCAAGCAGCGATTTCTTCAGGTGTCGGATCGCGATTTTCTGGTGGACGATACTTTACGATATTAGTGATGTAGATATCTTCTCGCTTGAGACTCGCTCGTGCCAGCATTTCATCCAAGAACTTCCCTGCCGCCCCAACAAAGGGTATACCAGTCTCGTCTTCTTTCTTGCCAGGAGCTTCTCCAATAAAAACAATATCGGCTTCAGGGTTACCACTCCCAAACACCGCTCGCGTGGCTGTCGCTTTGAGTGTGCAAGAGTTTTCTGCTGCGTATTTTGTATGAAGCTCTAGAAGAGCTGTTGCCTTGTCCATTTTTACAGTATAGCAAAACCAGCACCCGTCTCTACGAGACGACCGGGCACCTCGAAACCGCTAGCCAGGTGATGGCCTCCCCCACCGAACTGGTGAGCGATACTCGATACATCGACTCCATGGTGATCCATAGAGCGAAGGCTACCCCTTACCGTGTATTCATCACGCTCAGACAGTACGAGGGCAAATTTGGCGTCTGGGATGGTGCTGAGGATAGAAGTAAGTTGGTAGATGTCTTCCCGAGAAGCCTGACACTGTTCAATTTCTTCTCTTGTGACAGCGGTAACCAGCATACCATTACTGGCATAGAGACGAGCTTTTTCGATTGCTCTTCCCCACAGTCGGAGTGCTCCGATATTCTGGTGGGCAAAAATAATTTGAGAGATTTTTTCGAGAGGCGCCCCCTTTTGCATCAGAGTAGAAGCCATCTCCATGACTTGGGGACTGACCTTAGAATGCTTGAATCCACCAGTATCAAAGACGAGACCAGCCAGCATATAGGTAGCCATCGGTTTGGTGATACGAGCCCCTGTTTGTTTGAGGTACAGATACAAAAGTTCTGAAGTAGAAGAATAGTCTTTGTCGATAATCACCACATCACCGTGGAGTTCTATATCAGGATGATGATCCATGAGCACTACCACTTGATCTTCACGTAGCTTATCGCGGAAAAGATGAAATCCCCTATCAACACTATCTAACGCTAACACAGCATCGAAGTTTTCAAGTGCGAGGGTATCAGGATGAACGAATTCTTTTTTGCCAAGAGGAATCAGCACTTCTGGAAAATGATCATAGCAAGCGATAGTCACATTTTTTCCTAGAGCCACCAGGTGTTCCTGAAGCGCACTGTTAGAACCCACCGTATCAGGATCTGGTCGAGTATGAGCTACGAGAAGAATATTTTCTGCCTGAGCGATAATGTATTCAAGTGTTTTGAATTCAGAAGAATAGTTTTTCATATTAGTCGAGAGAAAGAAGAATTTTTTCTACGGCGTCAGCATTGAGTCCAGTGGAATCAACTTCAAAGTGGAGTCGAGGCAGTGGTTTCATGTAGAGCTTGTCATGGACGAAGCGTTCGAGCTTGGAAATTTCTTTTTTGAGAGTCACCTCTACGTAATGTACCTCACTTTCAGGAAAAATACTGACAGAAAAATAGGCATGACGGAGATCTTTGGTTACGCGCAGCTTGGTCACCGTAGCGATAACGCCAGTCTTAAAACTCACCTCTTTAGTAAGAGCCTCGGCAATAAGATCTCGCAAAAGATCATTAACTTTAGTAATACGGAGTGACATCTGTTTTTGGTTAGTAACGAACTAGTCTAGCATGGTAGACCAAAAAAAGAAAGAGTCCCCTTTTGAATTTTAAAGTGCCCCCACCAGGAATCGAACCCAGATCTCTCCCTTAGGACGGGATAGCTCTATCCATTGAGCTACGGAGGCTTGTGTAAGGGATTGTACTAGTTTATACAGCTTTATCCAAGCGAATTTAAGTGTGGACCCTAACGGACTTGAACCGTTCACCTCTCCCATGCCATGGGAGCGCTCTACCAGATGAGCTAAGGGCCCAGAATGTGAATAAGCATGTGTCTTCAGCTAGAGCTTCCTTGAGCGCTCGCAGGGAATAGTTAGCGAGCGCCAACCAGGATGACGAAGGGCCCTTTTTGAAACGCATTCATTATCTGTTAATTCCCCTGTTCAGTCAATCTCTTGTCCCCTTCACTATAAAAACGTACACTACGACTATGAATACCAGTGAAGATAAAAAAGGAGAGAGTGTAGAGAAATGGCTTACCATGAGTCTTCTGGTAGCTTTTTTATTGAATATCAAGAAAGTCTTGATACCGAATGTGTTGGTCGAAGGGAGTCTGTTCAATGAGCACCTAGACCTATCAGTCTATCTTTTTGATGGAGTGTTTCTCTTGTGGCTTGGCTATATAATATTAAAACATGAGTATCTATTATTGTCAATATATAAAAAGATGTTCCACGTGGAACAATCAGGAAATGCTGACCAACAAAGAATGTTCCACGTGGAACATACTCTAAAAAGCATCACATTGCTTATATTAGCCTTTATTCTTTGGCAATGGCTATCGGTGACTCAAGCAGATCAGATTCCCCTAGCTATACGAAGTGCTCTTACTATGACTGAAATAGGTGTTTTTATCTCGATACAACTAATACGGATGTTCCACGTGGAACAACAAGTAGCTAGTAATAATGTTCCACGTGGAACACAGGATGTCCTTTATAGGAGTATCATTAAGATAATGACTTACTTTGCTTTATTTAACGCTTTTGTTGTCTTTATACAGGTTAGTACACAGCATTCTATTGGATTGAAGTACTTAGGAGAAAGCTTTTTGCGGGTGGGTAATCCGGGAATAGCTACTATAAATCTATTCGGAGAGAAGATACTTCGAGGCTACGGGCTATTTCCTCACCCCAATATTTTAGCCGCTTTTTTGGGTCTTACTTTACTAGTTCTCCTTATTCACCAGAATGTTCCACGTGGAACAATATCTTCTGTAGAAACTAAAAACTCATCAAAAACAATGTTCCACGTGGAACATTTAGTCATAGGTACACTTGTAATGGCTCTTATGCTTACTTTTTCAAGGACAGGCATACTTTTGACCCTGCTGGGGAGTATTTTCATTGTTTCACGTGGAACATTTCCCAGATTTCCTCTAAAAAAGAAAATACAATTGTTCCACGTGGAACATTGGTTAATGGCTTTAGCAGTAATCCTTTTAGTGACTCTAGGAGGTCTTACTTCACTAAAAAGCTTTTCTGAGCGAGAACTTTCCTTGGTTGAATATTCAGAACTGAGTCATTTCCAGTTGATCGGTAACGGAGTCGCTTCTTATGGTGCGCGTCTCTATTCACAAATATACAGCGTGAATGATTGGAGTATCCAGCCTATTCATAACTATTTTCTTTTAACCTACTACGAGCTTGGAGCTATCGGGTTGTTTCTGATAATCTTCTTACTAGTAAAAGTAATCACAGAGAAGAAAAATGACACAATGTTCCACGTGGAACAATTAGAGGGGAATCATGAAAAGGAAATGTTCCACGTGGAACATTCAAAAGAATACCTGGCTGTAGTATTCTTTTTGATCGTATTCGCTTTAGGAGATCACTTTTTCTATACTATTCCTCAGGGGCAAGCTATTTTTTGGCTAGGAATCTTGGTAGCTCTTAAAGAGAGAGGATAGTATATATTGACATTTTGTATTATATATTGTATAGTATTTTATATAAAAATATAAAGATCCTTCAATATATACGAGATTTGATAGGTAGTAATACCACAGCTATAAAGGTTGAAAGAAGTTTTTTTGATGAAACTGCTTACGAGTAATTTATAGTAATCACAAACGGGATACTTAGCAGGGTTGGCGTACAATTTTTTGCTATTCAATGATATACTAGAAAAAACAAAAAGAACTTGATATGGGATATTTATTTTTTCGTGACAAACTTACACTCAGTCTTTTTTTAGGACTTTTTTTTCTAGTGAGTTTTTTGGCAGTAGATGCAGAATCAACGAGCAGCGCAAAAAACATCTTCGTTGATAGTGATCAGGATAATCTTTCTCTTGATGAAGAAAAACTTTATGGTACTAATCCGGACAAAGCCGATACAGATGGCGATGGCTACTCTGATGGAGTAGAGGTAGAGAGTGGTTACAATCCATTACTGCCAGCACCAGGGGATCGCATTGTGGCAGGGGATGAAGAAAAAAGGAAAACGACCACAGAGTTAAATGAGTCAGGTCCGAACCTTACAAACGAAGTCTCTCAACAAATTTCCGGAGTCCTCAGTACTATAGACAGTGAGAACAAAGAGATCACCTTTGATCAGATCAACGGAGCAGTGGAGCAAGCTCTCTCCAGTCAATCAACTGAAATTACTTTACCAGAAGTAGATGTGGCAAGTATCAAAATAAAGAAAGCGCCGAGTAGTAGTTTGAAAGAAAAAGAACGCATAGCACAGGAGCGTAAAGATGTCTTGGAATACCTCACCGTTATGTCCTACATCGTAGTAGACAACTCTCCAGCCCAGTTTAGCAACGAGGATGAATTTGGCGGGATGTTGGGTAACCTCTCTAATCAAGCTGTTTTGACACTGGCAAGCGGTAATAAAGATTTTACTAATACACTCGCAGAGCGTGGCCAAAAGATTCTTGATGAGAGTCAGAAACTCGAAGTACCAGAGGCAATGCTTGATATTCATATCAAGGCGCTCAAGATGGGGCTCTATGCGGTCTCACTCAAACAAGAAATCAATCCAGCCAGTGATGACCCACTCGGTCAGATAGCGGTACTTTCACGTTTGCAAGGTCTTCTTGGTGTATCAACTCAGTTTGTCAGTGAAGTTCAGGGAGCTCTGGAAAAATATGAGATTGTAGATATCCCACTCGAATTATAGATACTATGACAAAGTTCCGTGTAATGAGTATGAGAAATAAAAAGATAATCGTTACCTTCTTTGTGGTAAGTCTTTTTATGACCTCTGCTCCCAAAGCCCATGCTGGAGCTTGGGGGGAGTCGATAGCGGCCGCTATCATGCAGACTACTATTGAGAGTATCAAGCGTCAGATAGAGGGGGCTCTGCTGGGAACATTGAAAGTAGCAGCTGTCCAACTTTTGAATAATCAGGTTTTTCAACTCATTGACGGTAGTCTTGGAGAGAGTAGTGTTATCTATAATTTCGAGCAGTTTCTGACTACCATACCTGAAGAGAAAGCCAACAGAGTGATTACTAAGGATTTTCTTTCCCAGTCACTTCGTGGCACAGAGTCTGGCGCTAACTATGTAGATGCCTTGCAGGGGAGTAAGGTTACTGGCAACTACAATAGCTATCTCAAAGAAGCAGTGTTGAAGTCTACCGTCAATGCTGAGAAAATTCCTAAGAACAACTTTGCTGAATGTAACACGGGTAACAGCGATCCTAGAGTAGCCATTGCTGAAGGAGATTTTCGAGCCATCAATTGTCTCGTAGCGAGTCCAGCCAATAATCCGATTGGTATTTCTATAGCGGCTGAGCAACTCTACAACAAAACGCTGGAAGACAAAAAGAAAGAGCAAGAAGTGATTGCTCAGAGTTCTGGCACCAAGCCAATTCTTGATGCCGCTGGGAATGTCATCACCACGGCTGGAACGGTACAGAATTTGATAGATGATGTCACTACCCTTGGTAACAAAATTATCGTAGGCGCTGACAATCCGGCAGAGTTTCTCGGAGGAGTAGTCAGTTCTGTCGTCAACCGTACCATCACCCAGGTGATTCAGCGGGGGACTGGTTCCATCCAACGTACCATCCGTCAAGAAATCGGGACTATCAATTCTCAGACCAACAGAGCTATTTCTGATGCTGAAGGTATCTTGGGACCAGCAGGCGGGATTCTCAACACTCGGGTCAATCAGACCACTGGTGGTATTGGTACAACCAGCCCTATCAAAAAACCTTCATTGCCAGTCAGTAATCCCCAGGGAACACCGTGCTTCTCTGGCGCAGCTTCTTGCTAGAGGGTCTACTATAAGCAAAAAATCAAAAAGCTCCTTTATAGGAGCTTTTTATCTTTGTGTGTATGAGTGTGAGTCTGTCCAGATTCGAACTGGAGACCTCTACAATGTCAATGTAGCGCTCTAACCAGCTGAGCTACAGACTCATTTTATAACTAGCATCACCCTTCGTACGAAATACATTTCAATACGAAGGGCATGATACCAGAGGTGTTGGGAAAAAACAAGATTACTTGTCGAGATTAGAGTTTACGATACTTTCAAACTCTTCTTTCTCGATAGTTTCTTTTTCGAGAAGGGTTTGCGCTAATGTTTCGAGAGTCTTTCTTCTCTTGACTAAGATGTCAGTAGCATGCTTAAAGGCTTCGTCGATAAGATGTGAGACTTCTATGTCGATAGACTCAGCGGTTTTTTCAGAGTAGTTTTTTTCTTCATGCATTTCACGACCAAGAAAGACAAGCTCTTCTTTCTTGCCGAAGGTACGGGCACCGAGACGACTCATACCGTAGCGAGTGACCATGTTGCGAGCCATTTGAGTAGCCCGCTCCAGGTCATTGGATGGACCAGTGGTGATGTCATCAAAGATGAGTTTCTCACTCGCGTAGCCACCAAGGAGCATCGCGAGTTCATCGTAGTAGTACTCTCTTGAATGCAGGGTCTTGTCTTCAGAAGGTACGGCCAGGGTGTAGCCTCCAGCATGACCACGTGAGATGATAGAAACCTTCTGCACTGGGTCAGCGTACTTGAGGCTGGCTCCCACTAGAGCATGACCACTTTCGTGATACGCCACGATCTTCTTCTCGTTTGGACTAATCACACGACTACGACGTTCTGGTCCGAGAATGACTTTCTCGATAGACTCAGTCAGTTCGGCCATACCAATAGACGTCTTATCGCGACGAGTAGCTAGAATAGCGGCTTCATTGACCAAGTTAGCTAAGTCAGCTCCAGAAAAACCAGGAGTACGCTCAGCTAAGACACGAGGTTTTACTTCGGGTTCCAGGTTTTTATTCTTGGTGTGAATAAGGAGAATCTGCTCACGGTCGTTGATGTCAGGCAGATCCATAGTCACTCGGCGGTCAAAGCGACCAGGACGAAGGAGGGCTGGATCGAGAACGTCGGGACGATTGGTAGCAGCGATGACAATGACATTAGTCTCTGTTTCAAAGCCATCCATTTCAACAAGAATCTGGTTGAGGGTTTGTTCTCGTTCATCATGGCCACCGCCAAGACCAGCGCCACGATGACGACCCACAGCGTCAATTTCATCTATGAAGACAATGGCTGGGGCATTCTTGCGAGCTTGTTTGAAGAGGTCACGGACACGACTAGCACCAACACCGACAAACATTTCCACAAACTCTGAACCACTGATGTTGAAAAAGGGTACACCCGCTTCACCAGCAACGGCCTTGGCCATGAGGGTTTTTCCTGTTCCTGGGGAACCAAGAAGAAGAACGCCTTTGGGTATCTTGGCACCCATGTCTAGGAATTTCTTTGGCTGACGGAGAAAATCAACGACCTCTTCGAGTTCCATTTTGGCTTCGATACTGCCAGCGATGTCTTTGAACAAGACTTGTTTCTTCTTGTCATTCGGATCACTCATACGGGCACGACTCATTCCAAAAGAAAGGGCTTGAGAATTACCACGCTGAGCTTGACGCAGCATGAACCAGATAAAGAGACCAATCAGAAACAACGGCAAAAGAAATGGAAGAAGAGTAGCTGCCCAGAAAGCAAAACCAGAGGGTTCTTTGATAGTGATGGCAACAGCCGCCAGTTTTTCTTGGTTTACATCGTAGTTAGAGAGGGTCTCAGTCAGAGAGGCCTCGTTTTCTTTGCGAGCCTTTTGTTTGGTGTCATCAGCAAGCTCAATAGAAAGAGCGCTGCCCTCAACGGTAATCGCCTTGACTTGACCATCATTGATCTGGCTGACGAGGCTATTCAGGGAAACCTCTTTTTCTTTTTGGGCAGGTCCTTGGTAGAGAATAATAACGCCGAAAACAAGGATAGCGACGAAGAAATACGGGGTAAGATTTTTGATGATTTTGTCCATAAATAGTGGTATAGGTTAGTCGAGAGAAATTTTCTGTAGGGTCACTGTAGCACCTTTTTTTGTTATTTTCAAGCCACGAAATGACACTTGCGAGACTTTATTCTTGGTGCTTTTGAGGGCTTTTTCAATCTCCCGAGAGAGACTATGGGAGATGGGATAGGGGAGAAGCTCGCTGAGGATACTACGAAGGAAAACTAGGCGAGTAGAGCTAGGCAGAGCAAGGAGTTCTGCTAAAGAAAAAGTGAGTGAGTTCTTTTTTTCAAGTACTGAGAGAGAAAGGGTTTTGAGAGAAGCGACCGGTGTTTCAGAAAGACGCAGAGCGGTGTCGGCGAGGATATTTGTAATATTAGATTGATAGTCATTCTCAAGCAGGGGAATGAGCTCGTGACGAATTTTATTTCTGAGGTAGCGAGTATCGATATTACTGCTGTCATTTCGGAAGGGAATACTTTTGGATGTCAGGTAGTGACGAATTTCTTTCCGAGTCGCAAAAAGAAACGGACGAATATAGAAGTCTCTTTTGGGCTGCATGGCTTGAAGACCAGTTGCTCCCGAACCACGGAGTAGACGCAAAAGAAATGTCTCGGCCTGATCATCTTTGTGATGACCTAAGACAACGGCAGTAGCTTTTTCTTTTTTCAACACTTGGGAAAAAAAATCGTAACGAATAGCGCGGAGACTAGCCTCATCTTTTTTGCGGTCAGTTTTCTTGACGGTGAGAAGATGAAAGGGGAGGGAATACTTCGTGGCTAGGCCTTCTACGAAAGAGGCATCACCAGATGACTCTGTTCCTCGCAAGCCATAATTAACATGAGCAATCACCAGCCGAAAATTTTCTTTGTGAGCCAGAGTGAGAAAGATATGGAGTAAGGCGGTACTATCAGCTCCACCAGAAAGAGCCAGAACAAGAGTATCGTTCTTGTGCCAAAGTGTCTGCTCCGTACCAAAAGCAAGCACTCTTTTTTCGAAAGCGTTAAACTTCAGAGGCAACTTCTTGCTCGATGATGGCCTTGATACTTGCGACGGCTTCATCGAGGTGCCCTTCTTCATTTTTGATACAGTAGTCATAGAGTTGTTTGCTAGCGACCCACTCATTGGTGTACTCCATACGAGCTTGTAAGTATTCTTCACTCGGGTTGTCTCTTTTGATAAGACGTTGACGAAGAACTTCTTCAGGCACTTCTATGAGAAAAGAGATAATATGAGGGAACTGTTTTTTGACTGTGGCGACACCCTTGTAGTCCATTTTCCAAATAACAATGTTTTTGGAAGCGAAGGCTATCTCGAGATCTTTCCTCTCTACACCGTACCATTCCCCATTGTATGTCTCAGCACATTCCACAAAAGAGCCATTCTTACGGAGTTCAGCAAAGTGGTCTTTGCTGATGAAGTGATAGGGATGACCATCACTCTCACCTGGACGCATTGAGCGAGTGGTTGTGGTGACGACGCGTTCAAGAGGAAGCTCTTTACGGAGGGCTTCGATGAGGGTGTCTTGGCCTGAGCCAGAGGGACCAGAAATGATGAATACATTTCCCATAAGAGTATACTAACACCTCTAGTAAAACATCCTGGAGAGACCAGGATGTTTACAAGATGACTTAGGCAGCGTCTTTCACTGGGAGGAGACCCATACGATGTGTCTTGGCCTCAATGGAAAGGATTTTCCAGTTGTAAGATGATCCTTCTTGGAACACTTCTTCAATTTTCTTACCAGGGTACACTTCTTGGAATTCACTGACGTGCGCGAGACCATGGATGTCTTCATCAAGGTAGACAAAGGCACCAAAGTGATTGATCTTGTCTACTTTACCACTCACCATGTCACCAATTTTGTATTTTTGATCAACAGTCGTCCAAGGATCTTCCTTCAGAGCTTTCATAGAAAGGGAGATACGAGTTTCTTCGATACCAATGATCTTGGCTTGTACGATGTCACCAGTCTTAATCATCTCACGAGGATCATCGATGAGCTGCCAGGCCAGTTCTGAAATATGAACCAGTCCTTCAAGTTTCTCGTGATTAGGCTTACTTACACCATCGTTTTTTGGTGCGAATTTGACGAAGGCTCCAAAATCAACAACGCCACTAACCTCGCCTTCTACGACATCACCGATTTGGAAGAGGTTGATAAGTTCACGCTCTTTTTCACTTTGAGCAGCTTTTTCACTGACAATGAGCTTCTCGCTTTCGCGATCAGCATCAAGAATACGGACAATAACATCCTGACCGGTGAGTTTCTTCAAAAGATCAAGGATTTTGTTCTTATCACCGTCTTCTACACGAGGATAGTGTTCACTAGACAGTTGTGAAACCGGAAGGAAACCGGCTATACCGTTGATTTCTACCATGAGACCTCCCTTATTGGCGTCAGTGACTTTGGTAGTCACCGCTTCGCGTGAGGTGAGCTTGTTCTCGATATCTTCCCATGACTTTTCATAAGATGCTTCACGAATTGAGAGCTCTATATAGCCATCTTCGTTCTCAAAATCCATGAGAGTCGCACTGACCTGGGTACCTACCTTGAGCTTACCTTCGAGTCCGAGTCCGTCACGCATTTCTTTACCAAGGACAATACCGGTACCAAGACCACCAAGATCTATCAGGGCTGAAGAGGAGGCGACGTAGAGGACGGTTCCAATGACAACATCACCAACCTCGGGAATTTCGAGAAGGTGTTGCTCTAGGAGAGCTCCCATTTTAGATGGTTGAGTAATTTCTGACATATGCTATCTGATTTAGGGGGTTAATAATTAAAAAGGTCTAAAAAAAGCCCCATTTTCCGCTCAATGGTGCTTGGTAACGAGAATCAGGAACCTCATTCAAGAGGAGGGGCCGGATGTATGGAGAAATTAAGGCATTTCTCACTTCAGTTGTCTTAAGACTGACCAGGTTAGGCAAGCATCATGGAAGGAAAAGTCCTAAAAAAGGAAACTTTTTATGTAACCATAACGTGTCCAGTATAGCGGGGAAGTCCTATTTTGGCAAGAGCTACCGTCCAAAAAACGTCTTATGGGGCGTGGACATGGCGGGTAGGTTTGTGCTAGAATAAGCCAGTAAACTACTTTTTCTACGGTATGCTCATTCAGTACTATGGTGATTTTTGCTTCAAAATAACCACAAAACCAGGCGGAAGAGCCACAGATGACATTACTATTTGGACAGATCCTTTACCTAAAGGAGCTGGTCTACGTTCTCCCCAGGGCACTCCTCACATCCTCCTCTTATCTCATCAAGAGGAGAAGAATTCCCCAGAAGTGAAGGAAGAGACTATTCTTTTGGACATACCAGGGGAATACTCGACTCAGGGAATTGGTTTTCAGGCCTACCCTAGTTTTGCGGATGATGTAATGGGAGCAAAGCGCGGACACAATACTTTTTTCGCTTTTGAAAGTGAGGAATTGCATTTGGTCTATCTCGGCGCCTTGGGACATGAGCTGTCACCAGAAATACTCGATAAACTTTCTCATACAGATATTTTGTTCCTGCCTATTGGCGGTGAAGACACTCTCTCAGTGGCGCTGGCAGCGGATCTGGTCAAAAAGATTGAGCCGAGTATAGTTATCCCTATGCACTTCGCGTTGCCCGGTCTCACTAAGACAGGCGTGGGTGACAAGAAAGCTTTCTGTGATGCACTCGGTATTACTCCGGCTGAGAGTGGACAGACCAAACTTACACTGAAGAAAAAAGATCTTGAAGGTAAGAGTATGGAAGTGGTTTTTCTTGAACGAGGTCTCTAAAGAATATGATTGAGCGCATTGAAAAAAAGATTCTCGAGATTCGTGAACAACCAGAAGCCGTTCGTATGCGTTATCTGCTCCTGTGTCTGGGTGTGACCATGTTTTTTGTAGTCATTATCTGGGCGTTCTCTCTCAAGGAGAGTGTCAACGATATCTCTAAAGAAAGTTTCAATGTTCCCCTACCCACCCTTCCAGTAGAAGAAGGTAAGTCTCTCCAGTCTTTGATGGAAAGTAATGAAGCGCTCAAGACAAAACCCGAAGGAGCTGGACTGGAAGAAATTTTGCAACCAGAAGGTCAGTAGAGATGAATGAGGGAACGTGTAATAATGAAACAAGTAGAATGTATGTCTGAAGAAATATACAATAGCGGGAAAATTGAAGATCGTTCACTGACTGATGAAATGCGCCAGTCATACCTTGACTATGCCATGAGCGTTATTGTGTCGCGTGCACTTCCCGATGTTCGTGATGGTCTGAAGCCAGTACACCGTCGCATCCTCTATTCGATGTGGTCTACCGGTCTTCGCTCGACAGCCAAGTTTCGTAAGTCGGCTACCGTAGTCGGTGAAGTGCTTGGTAAGTATCATCCTCATGGAGACACCGCTGTCTATGACACGATGGTTCGTATGGCTCAGGATTTTTCTTTGCGCTATCCGCTCATCTGGGGACAAGGAAACTTCGGCTCTATGGATGGTGATAGTGCGGCAGCTTATCGTTATACCGAGGCTAAGCTTAAGGCTATTGCCGAAGAGATGTTGATTGATATTGATAAAGACACGGTAGATTTCATACCCAACTTCGACGGTGTCCATGAAGAACCAGTCGTGTTGCCGGCCAAGCTACCACAACTCCTCCTCAATGGTACGGTCGGTATTGCTGTGGGTATGGCTACCAACATTCCGCCTCATAACCTGAATGAGCTCGTTGATGCTATCTCACACCTGATTGATCATCCAGAAGCTACTATTGATGATCTGATGGAATTTGTAAAAGGGCCAGACTTCCCAACGGGTGGAATTATTTATAACCAGAAGGATATTCGAGAAGCCTATGCTACAGGACGCGGGCCCATCACTGCTCGTGCCAAGGTAGACATTGTGGAACCCAAAGCGGGGCAGTTTCAGATTGTGGTGACTGAGATGACCTATGCTACGAACAA
>CAYHND010000001.1:0-2066 GCA_964357915.1 uncultured Bdellovibrionales bacterium | reverse complement strand
TGGAACACTATATAGTCCATCGCGAAAAAGTGGTGATACGACGCACAGAGCATGATCTCCAAAAAGCCAAAGACCGCGCTCACATTCTCGAAGGTTTGAAGATTGCTCTCGATCATATAGACGAAATCATCGCTACTATCAAGAAGTCAGCGAACAAGGAAGAGGCTCATGTGAATTTGATGAAAAAATTCAAACTCTCCGATCGTCAGACGACGGCTATTTTGGAAATGCGCTTGCAAACACTGTCTGGTCTTGAACGCAAAAAAATCGAAGATGAGTTAGCTGAGAAAATGAAGTTGATTGCCTACCTTGAAGATCTCCTCAAGCACCGCAAGAAAATTCTCGCGCTGGTGAAGAGTGAGCTTATTGAAGTGCGAGACCGTTTCGGTGATGAGCGTCGTACCAAAGTCATCAAGGGAGGTATTGGAGAATTCAAACAAGAAGATCTCATTCCTAATGAGGAAGCGATGATTACCCTTACGGCCGATGGCTATATCAAGCGTATGAATCCAAGTGTCTACCGCGTGCAGAAGCGTGGAGGCAAGGGAGTTATTGGTGCTACTACCAAAGAAGAGGACCGTATTGCGAAAGTGTTGTCTATCAATACCCATGACAATCTCATGTTCTTCACCAATACTGGTAAAGTATTTCAGACAAAGGCTTATGAAATACCCGAGTCTTCACGGACAGCTCGTGGGCAAGCGATTGTGAACTTCCTACAGATGTCACAAGAAGAAAAGATTACTGCGGTGATCTCCTTTGCTGACAATAGTGCATCGAAGTATTTATTTATGGCGACGGAGAAAGGGACTATCAAGAAAACGAAGATTGAAGATTTTGCGAATGTAAGGCGCAGCGGACTGATTGCGATTGGTCTTGAGAAAGGTGATGCTCTTTCGTGGGTCAATGTTACTACTGGTGGGGATGACGTAGTGATGACCACAGCCGACGGACAATCTATTCGTTTCAAAGAAGCAGATGTACGACCGATGGGACGTAATGCGGCTGGAGTAAGGGGTATCAAACTGAAGGATGCCAAAGATGCTGTGGTGGCCATGGATATTATTGATAAGGATGCTAAAGATATGGAGCTCCTCGTGCTTTCACAGAATGGCTATGGTAAGCGTACACTCCTCAAGCAGTTTAAGGTTCAGAAGCGTGGTGGGAGCGGCATGAAGGCTATGAAAGTGACCCCGAAGACGGGCGCCCTTGTCGGAGCTCTCGTCACTCACGAAGAAAGCATGGATAATGATCTCATTCTGACTTCTACCAAAGGTACTATCATCCGCATCCTTCTTAAGAGTGTCCCGCTTCTCGGTAGGGTGACTCAGGGTGTACGAGTGATGAAGCCACAAGCAGGAGACGGCGTCGCTGCCTTTGCTATCCTCTAAGATGGATTTGCAAATAAATCAATCTGTGCTATAGTACGAATTGTTAATTTTAATGTATTGAGCAGCCGTTGGTTTTCATCTAGAAAACGAGCGACTCGCTGTCAAAAAAAGTATGGCTCTGACACACAAGCAGAAGGATAAGGTAACGACGGATATCAAGCGTCACGACAAGGATACAGGCTCACCAGAGTATCAAATAGCTTTGTTTACGGAACAAATCCGCAAATTGACTATCCATCTTAAGAAAAACAACAAAGACTTTCATTCACGTCGTGGACTTCTCAAAATGGTAGCCAAGCGCAAGAAACTGCTTACCTATTTGAAGTCTACAAACGAAAAATCACATAAAGAACTGATCAAGAAACTCGGGCTGAAATAAGCCCTTTTCTTTTCTCCTATGGCAAAATTCCTCGACCAAAGAATAGGAGTGCTGGTAGATATCTCAAATCTCTACTATAGTGCTCGCGTTCTGTACAACAAGAAAGTTAATTTCAAGAATGTTCTTCAGGCGAGCGTGTCTGAGCGCAAGCTTATTCGGGCTATTGCCTACGGTATTACTACCGTAGAAGCCACTGAGGACAAGTTCTTCGAAGCTTTGGAAAAAGCGGGCTATGAAGTAAAAACCAAAGACTTACAGATTTTCCCAGACGGCTCTAAAAAGGGTGATTGGGATGT